>JABMMZ010000113.1 GCA_013205405.1 Bacteroidota bacterium
AAAATATGATGCTATATCAAGAAGACCAGCTATAGTTGAAATTAAAAGAGTAAGTAAACCAGGTTTGCGTAAATATGCGCCTGCAGATAATTTGCCTCGCGTTATCAACGGATTGGGAATAGCAATTATTTCAACTTCTAAAGGTGTTATTACCGATAAAGAAGCTAGAGCATTAAATGTAGGTGGTGAAGTACTTTGTTACGTGTTATAATTATAATTAAGCAAGAAAATGTCAAGAATAGGTAAAGCCCAAATAGCAATTCCAACAGGCGTAGAAATTAAAGTTTCTTCAGAAAATGTGGTGTCTGTAAAAGGTCCAAAAGGTGAGTTGCAACAAGAATTAAAATCTGGTTTTAAAGTAGAAATTAAAGACGGAATTTTAACTATTGCACGTCCAAACGAAGAAAAACAAAGTAAAGCTTTGCACGGATTATATCGTTCATTAATAAATAACAATGTAATAGGTGTAAAAGATGGTCATACGACTAAACAAGAATTAGTAGGGGTAGGTTATAAAGCTTCTAATATTGGTCAAATTTTAGATTTATCTGTAGGATATTCTCACAGAATAATGTTAGAAATTCCAAAAGAGGTTAAAATAACCACTATAACAGAAAAAGGACAAAACCCTACCATAATCTTAGAAAGTGCTGATAAACAATTAGTCGGACAAATAGCCGCTAAAATTCGTTCTTTCAGAACTCCTGAGCCATACAAAGGAAAAGGTATTAGATTCTCTGGTGAGCAATTAAGAAGAAAAGCAGGTAAATCAGCATCTAAAAAATAATAAATTAAGCAAATGAGTAACGTAAAATCTGAAAGAAGACTTAAAATTAAACGCAGAGTAACAGGTGCTATTATAACCAGTGCTGAAAGACCACGTTTAGTTATATTTCGTAGCAATAAAGAAATATATGCGCAAATAATCAATATCAAGAATGAAACTTTATGTGCATCTTCATCTCAAGAAAAGGATATTAATGCAATGAAAGAAACTAATGTAGCAAAAGCTTCTATAGTTGGAAAAAGAATTGCAGAAAAAGCAAAAGCTGCTGGTATTGATAAAGTGGTATTTGATAGAAACGGTTTTTTATACCATGGAAGAGTAAAAAGTTTAGCTGAAGGTGCAAGAGAAGGTGGTTTACAATTTTAATAAGAAAATATAATGTCTAATAATAATAGTAATAGAGATACAAGAAACGTAAGACAGCCAGAATCGGATCTTAAAGATAAAGTAGTAGCAATTAACCGTGTTGCCAAGGTAACAAAAGGTGGTCGTACTTTTAGCTTTACTGCCATAGTTGTAGTAGGTGATGGTAATGGAACAGTTGGTCATGGCTTAGGTAAAGCAGGCGAGGTAACTGATGCTATAACTAAAGCAATAGAAGATGCCAAAAAGAACTGTGTAAAAGTGCCAATTTTTAAAGGTACTATACCGCATGAGCAAATAGGTAAATTTGGTGGTGGTTTTGTATTCATTAAACCAGCCTCAAGTGGAACTGGTGTAATAGCAGGTGGTGCTATGCGTGCTGTATTAGAAAGTGCTGGTATACATAATGTATTAGCAAAATCAAAAGGCTCTTCAAATCCTCATAACGTGGTAAAAGCAACATTAGATGCCCTTACTAAATTAAGAGATCCATTTGCAGTAGCTAAACAAAGAGGTATAAATTTAAAGAAAGTATTTAACGGATAACCAATATCATGGCTAGAATAAGAATCACTAAAACCAATAGTACAATTGGTCAATCTACAAGAGTAGAAAAAAATATGGAGGCCTTAGGCTTAAGAAAAATTAATAGTTTTAACGAAGTTGAAGCTACTCCTCAAATAAAAGGAATATTAAGAAAAGTTAACCATTTAGTAAAAATCGAAAATATTTAAGATGGATTTAAGTTCACTACAACCTGCAAAAGGTTCGATTAAAAGCTCTAAAAGAATAGGTAGAGGTTCAGGGTCTGGTAAAGGCGGTACATCTACTAGAGGTCACAAAGGTGCGCAAAGCAGAAGTGGTTATTCACGTAAAAAAGGTTTTGAAGGTGGTCAAATGCCATTACAAAGACGTATTCCTAAAGGTGGGTTTAAAAACTTTAACCGTGTAGAGTATGCTAGTATCAATTTAGATGTACTTCAAAAAATAGCTGATACCAATAATTTAACAGTAATTAACCATGAAACTTTAGTGAATAGTAACCTAGTTTCTAAAAGAGAATTATTCAAAATATTAGGTAGAGGTATATTAAAAGTCAAATTAGAAGTGCATGCACATGGTTTTTCAGAAACTGCTAAAAAAGCGATTGAAGAAAAAGGTGGTTCTGCTACTATTATTGAAAAACACTAAAAATAAAAAAGTTCAGCATAGTTAATGAAGAAATTTATTCAGAAAATAAAAGAAATTTGGAGTATAGATGAATTACGGGTTAAGATTCTTAACACTTTACTTTTTCTATTAATCTATAGAATTGGTACATTTATTATATTACCTGGTATTGATGGACAAGCACTTGCTGGATTTCAAAAATCAACAAATGAAGGTTTCTTAGGCTTAGTAAATATTTTTGCGGGAGGAGCCTTCGGAAGAGGTGCTATTTTTGCATTAGGTATTATGCCTTATATATCTGCTTCTATTGTTATGCAATTATTAAGCATAGCGGTTCCTTATTTTCAACGTAAACAAAAAGAAGGCGAAGATGGCAGACGTGTAATTAACCAATATACAAGAGTACTTACAATTGCAATTACAGCAGTTCAAGCGGTTGGTTATTTATACAATATTTCTTCTAAACCAGAAAGTGCAGCTGCTTTATTATTTGTAACTAATCCAGTTATAATGAGCGAAACAATGTTCATGATTATTAACGTTTCAATTTTAGTTGCAGGTACAATGTTTACAATGTGGTTAGGCGAAAAAATTACAGATAAAGGATTAGGAAATGGTATTTCTTTAATCATCATGGTAGGTATAGTAGATAGATTACCAGAAGCTCTTTTTACTGAATTGGATATGAGATTAGCTAAAGGTGGTTTACCATTATTTATTATAGAAATAATAGCATGGTTAGCTGTTATAGTATTTACTATCTTGTTAATACAAGGTGTTAGAAAAATTGCAGTAAATTATGCTAAAAGAGTAGAAGGCAACAGAATGTTAGGTGGCGCAAGACAATATATTCCATTAAAAGTAAATGCGGCAGGTGTTATGCCTATCATATTTGCACAAGCTTTAATGTTTATTCCTCCTACAATAATGCAATCTACCAATAGTACAAGCACATTGTTACGTTCTTTAAGTGATTTTGGTTCATGGCAGTATAATGTATTGTTTGCTGTTTTAATTATAGCATTTACCTATTTTTATACAGCTATTACTATTAATCCAAATCAAATGGCAGACGAAATGAAAAAGAGCGGTGGTTTTATTCCAGGTATTAAACCAGGAAAAAGTACTAGCGATTATATTGATGAGGTGATGAGTAGAATTACTTTTCCAGGTTCATTATTTTTAGCCGCTGTTGCCATATTACCAGCATTTGCAAAATTATTTGGAGTAACACCAAGTTATGCGCAATTCTTTGGAGGAACATCGCTATTAATTATGGTAGGTGTGGTTTTAGATACCTTACAGCAAATAGAAAGTTATCTTTTAATGCGCCATTATGATGGGCTTATGAAGAGCGGAAGAATAAAAGGAAGATCAGGTGTAACACAATCAATTTGATAATTTAAAAAAAAAGACTATTTTTGCACCCCCAAAAACATGGCCAAACAAAGTTCAATTAAGCAAGACGGTACAATAGAAGAAGCATTGTCTAACGCTATGTTTAGAGTAAAATTAGCAAACGGTATAGAAATTATAGCCACCATATCAGGAAAAATGAGAATGAACTATATAAGAATATTACCAGGAGACAAGGTTCAGGTGGAGATGAGTCCATATGATTTAACTAGAGGCAGAATTTCGTATAGATATAAATAATAAAGAAAATGAAAGTTAGAACTTCAGTAAAAAAACGCAGTGTAGACTGTAAATTAGTAAAGCGCAAAGGAAAGCTTTTTGTAATTTGCAAAAAAAACCCTAAATTCAAACAAAGACAAGGATAATGGCAAGAATAGCTGGTATAGATTTACCCAAAAATAAAAGAGGAGTTATAGGCTTAACCTATATATTTGGCGTAGGCGCTAGTAGAGCTAGCAAAATACTTACCCAAGCAAGTATCGATCACGATAAAAAAGTGGCCGAATGGAATGATGATGAATTAACCGCAATTAGAAATATTATTTCTAGTTCTTTTAAAACAGAAGGTGAGTTACGTTCAGAAGTTCAATTAAATATTAAACGTTTAATGGATATTGGATGCTACAGAGGCACACGTCATCGTAAAGGATTGCCATTGAGAGGTCAAGGAACTAAAAACAACGCGCGTACCCGAAAAGGAAAACGTAAAACAGTTGCTAATAAGAAAAAAGCAACCAAATAATAGATAAATGAGTACTTCTAAATCAACAAAAAATAAAAGAAAAGTTAAAATTGACCCAATAGGTCAGGTTCATATTAGAGCCTCTTTTAACAACATTATCGTATCTGTAACCAATTCAAATGGTGAAGTTATTTCTTGGTCATCGGCTGGTAAAATGGGTTTCAAAGGGTCAAAGAAAAATACCCCTTATGCTGCTCAATTAGCTAGTCAGGATTGTGGTAAAGTAGCTTTCGATCTTGGGTTAAGAAAAGTAGATGTTTTTGTTAAAGGTCCTGGTTCAGGCAGAGATTCTGCAATCAGAAATTTAGCATCAATAGGTCTTGAAGTAATGTCTATCAAAGATACTACACCAATGCCACACAATGGTTGTCGTCCTCCAAAACGTAGACGCATATAATTTAATCAACAATAGAAAGAACAAATAGAAATGGCAAGATATAGAGGTCCAAAATCAAAAATAGCCCGTAGATTTAACGAAGCAATATTCGGTCCGGATAAAGCTTTAGATAAAAAACCATATGGTCCTGGTATGCATGGTAACACGCGCAGAAGAGGTAAAAAATCCGAGTATGCTGTGCAATTAGCTGAAAAACAAAAAGCTAAATATACTTATGGTGTGTTAGAGCGTCAGTTTGCAAAAACTTTTGCTTTAGCTACTACTAAAAGAGGTGTAACTGGAGAAAATTTATTGAAATTTTTAGAATCTAGATTAGATAATGTAGTATACCGTATGGGTATTTCACCAACAAGAAGTGGAGCACGTCAAATTGTTTTACACAAGCATATTTTAGTAAACGGAGAAATTGTAAATATTCCTTCTTACCAATTAAAAGCAGGTTATACTGTTTCAGTTAGAGAAAAATCTAAATCTATGGAAGCTATTACCGATTCATTAGTTAGCGGTAGAAAAAAATTCGGATGGATAGATTGGAACGATAAAGAAATGAGTGGTATTTTTGTAAATATGCCAGATAGATCAGAAATTCCTGAGAATATTAACGAACAATTGATAGTAGAGCTTTACTCTAAATAATTTTAAAAACAAAATAAAAAAACAGATGCCAATATTAGCATTCCAAAAACCCGAAAGAGTAATAATGCATAAAGATACAGACTTTTTTGGTCTGTTCGAATTTAGCCCCCTTGAAAAAGGTTACGGTATTACTATAGGTAATTCTTTAAGAAGAATTTTACTTTCTTCTCTAGAAGGTTATGCCATTACTGCAATTAGAATTCAAGGTGTTGATCATGAGTTTTCTACCATTAAAGGTATAGTTGAAGATGTTACTGAAATAGTATTAAACTTCAAACAAGTACGTTTCAAAAAAGTAGCTAAAGGTGATGAGCACGAAAAAGTATTCATTAGCATTAAAGGTAAAGAACAATTTACTGCAGGCGATATCTCTAGATTTACAAATACTTTCGAAGTATTAAATCCAGATTTAGTTATTTGCAATATGGAGCCATTCGTAACTTTAGAATTAGAAATTTCTATTGATAAAGGTCGCGGTTATGTGCCAGCAGATGAAAACAAACCTAAAGATGCACAAATAGGATTAATTCCTATTGATGCTATATATACGCCAATCAAAAATGTAAAATATACAATTGAAGATTTTAGGGTAGAGCAAAAAACGGATTACGAGAAATTAATCATTGAATTGCAAACTGACGGATCTATACATCCTGAAAATGCTTTAAAAGAAGCTGCTAATATCTTAATTCAACACTTTATATTATTTAGTGATGAAAACATATTGCTAGATAGCCAAGTTAAAAAACCATCTCAAGAGGTAGACGAGAATTTCTTACATATGCGTAAAATTCTTAAAAGCAATTTAGCTGATTTAGATCTTTCTGTAAGAGCATACAATTGCTTAAAAGCAGCTGAAATACGTACACTTGGCGAACTAGTTAGCTTTGATATTGATGATTTATTGAAATTTAGAAATTTTGGTAAAAAATCTTTGTCTGAATTAGAAGAATTTGTAAGAGAAAAAGGTTTGAATTTTGGAATGGATGTTGCTAAATATAACCTTGAAGAGGAATAATATACAATAGAATAAGATGAGACACGGAAATAAAGTAAATAAATTAGGCAGAACCGCCTCCCATAGAAGAGCCTTAATGGCCAACCTTACCATTTCGTTAATTAAGCATAAACGTATTACTACTACTGTTGCTAAAGCTAAAGCTTTAAGAACTTATGTAGAGCCTATGATAACTAAATCTAAAAACGATACTACACACTCTCGTAGAACAGTTTTTGCATACTTACATGATAAAGACAGCATAAAAGAATTATTTAGCACTATAGCTGAAAAAGTAGCTAGCAGACCAGGAGGATATACAAGAATTTTAAAATTAGGAACGCGTATTGGTGACAATGCAGAGATGGCTATGATAGAATTGGTAGATTTTAATGAGTTGGCACCTTCTTTTGGTAAAAAAGATAAAGCTACTAAACCAAAAACTAGAAGAGGTAAAACAACTGCTAAAGCTGCTGAGCCTTCTGCTGAAAAAGTAGAAGCTATTATAGAAACAGAAGCACTTTCAACAGAAGATAACGCTTAATTTAAAAAATAACAATATTTAAAAGTCTCGATATATTATCTATCGAGACTTTTTTTTGGATCATAATTCTTTGTATTGTTTTTAGCTTGGTTGGTCGTGGAGACCAAATAAAGGAAAAAATAAGTGCTTCAATTATTAGCATGTATTCAATCTTTTATGTTGGCTATTGGGTTGCTATTTCTTCCAAAGTTCGTCATCTATTATAGATTTATTATACAACGTTAATCGACAATAAATGAACTCAAATACGGTTAATACTTTAGTTGAAAGTATAATCAATGTTTCAAAATTAGTATCTGGTTTTTATTTTGTTAAAATAGAAGGGACTAATTTGAGCAATAAATTAATGGTAGATTATAAAAAAGTTGAAGAAATACTTCCTTTTTTATTTTTGAACATTCCTGTACAGCACATAAGCAACTATCAAAAAGATTAAATTGGGAATCCAAACGGCTAACAGAGGATAAATAATGCCAGTAGCACCATATGTATTAAAGTATTGAATTAAAAACAAATATAAGAAGCTTAATAAAATACCAATCCCTAAATTTAAGCCAACACCACCTCTGCTTTTTTTACTTGATACACAAACGCCAATAATAGTAAGTAGAAATGTAGAAAATGGGGAAGACCAACGCCTGTATTTTTCTGTAATATAAAAATCTATGTTACTTGCACCACGCATTTTTTCTGTTTCTATAAAATCATTGAGTTCATTAATATCAAAAGATTGTACATCATCATTGTGCAAGAAAAAATCAGATGGATTAAACGCCAAGGTAGTATCTAAAAATTTACCCTTTGTAATCCGCTCAAAAGTATCGTTTACATAATCTCTTATCATGTAGTCTTCCAATCGCCATTTATTACTTTTATGATTCCACGAAAGTTTATTTCCCCATAATTTACTTTTTAGCTTATTGTTTTCGTACTGCTCTAAAGTAATACCTCCGCCCGTGCTATCGCCATATCCAAAGTACTCTATATAAAAATATACATTGGGCTTTATTTGTCTATGTTGATTATTGGTATAAGCATCATTTTGATTTCTAATATATTTATTTTCAAATTTTAATCTAATTTTATCGGAGTGCGGAATGATGTAAGCATTTAGAAAAAAAGAAAAAATGGCCAATAATCCTGCTGTAATGATATAAGGTCTTAAAATACGATTGTAACTTATCCCTGCAGATAAGGTAGCAATAAACTCACTTCGTGATGCTAATTTAGATGTAAAAAAAATTACTGAAATAAAAATAAATACAGGACTAAATAGGTTTAAAAAATTAGGCACATAATTGAGATAGTACGTTAGAAAAATTTCTGAAACTGGTGCATCTTTCTTTAGAAAATCATCAAGCTTTTCGGAAATATCAAAAACTATAATGATAATAATAAAAAGAGATAAGGTAACAACAAAAGTGCTGAGAAACTTCTTGATAATATACCAATCAAATTTTTTAATCATGCTCATATTCTCTGTTTCAATTTTTGTACCATACTATTTTTCCAAGTGGTAAAAGTATTATCCGCAATTTTTATTCTGGCCTGGCGCACTAACCATAAGTAGAAACTTAAATTATGTAAACTAGCCAATTGAGGACCCAACATTTCGCCTGCCATAAATAAATGCCTTAAATAAGCTTTAGAATAAGTAGGCAACAATTCATCATCTACAGGTGAAAAATCTTTCTCCCATTTTTTATTTTTAATATTAATGGTACCATCTTTAGTAAATAACATACCATTGCGACCATTGCGTGAAGGCATTACACAATCAAACATATCTACACCTAAGGCAATACACTCTAAAATATTATCAGGTGTACCTACACCCATTAAATAGCGTGGTTTATCTTTTGGTAGAATTTGGCATACCAAATCTGTAGTTTCATACATCATCTCGTGGGGCTCGCCCACACTTAAACCACCTATAGCATTGCCATCACAATTTTTATTGGCTATAAACTCGGCACTTTGCTTACGTAAATCTTTATAAGTACTGCCTTGTAATATTGGAAACAAGTATTGCTCGTAGCCATACAGCCCTTCTGTTTCATTCATTCGGGTAATACATCTGTCAAGCCATCTGTGGGTAAGATGCATGCTTTTTTCGGCATATTGATAAGTGCTAGGGTAGGGCGGGCATTCGTCAAATGCCATTATTATATCAGCCCCAATTTTGCGCTCTATATCTATAACATGTTCTGGTGTAAATAAATGTCTACTACCATCAATATGACTTTGAAATTTAGCACCTTCTTCAGTAAGTTTTCTTTTTTCGGCTAAGCTATATACTTGATAGCCACCACTATCAGTCAAAATAGGCCGTTGCCAATTCATAAATTGATGTAAGCCACCCGCTTCTTGCAAAACATCGGCACCTGGTCTTAAATATAAATGGTAAGTATTGCCTAATATTATTTCGGCATTAATATGCAATTCAAGTTGTTGTTGATTAATCGCTTTTACACTACCAATAGTTCCTACAGGCATAAAAATAGGCGTTTCAATTATGCCATGTGCCGTTTCTATGGAGCCAATTCTGGCACAACTACTTGTATCAGTATGTTTAAGGGTAAATTTCAAAATATTATTGAAAATGAAATGATATTTGGAACAATCTAGCCTGAATTCTATCTATTGAAGAGGTATAAATATAAGGGTCGGCACTTAGCATATTGGTAATACTATTACTCATTTTAATCTCGGTGGAAATTAAAGCAATAGCACCAAAGTGTTCGAATCCAAATCCATACTCATAATAAAGAGAAGACTTTTTGAAAGGCACTAATGGCCTGCTTGGTCCTCTAACAACATCTTCGTTGCTTGCAAAATCAAAGGAATATTTAATACCACCAATTAAATATAATCTGTTGTTTTTATGCCTTGTCGAATGGAATTTAAAATCTAAACTTTGATCGAGTGCAACTGTTTCTGTTTTAGCAATCTCTTCTCGATAAGTTTGTACATTATTTTTTATCCCGTCTTTAATGGTGTAATTAAAATTACGTTGACTAAATTGTATTTGTGGCAAATAACGAACTGTTAAATATTTTGCAATTCTACAATCGGCAATACCACCAAATCCAAATCCTGCAAAACCTTGTGTGCTGATTGTTTTAACAGAATCGAGACTATAGAAATTGGGAGCAAGTACTACTTTTGCTTTACCAAAATTAGGAACAATGGAAAATCCAAAGTGAAAACGTTGTAAATCATAGTGCGCATTATGCTCTAATCCCTGTCCATTTGAGGTTAAGTAAATAAAAAAAATACTCGTAAAAATTATTTTATACCTGTGTAAATACTGCATATACCTAAGCTTAGCTGGGTTTGGGTGTTTTGTTTAAATCCAACATTAATTAACTTAGAAATAAAGGCCTCGCCATCAGGAAAATGTTTTACACTTTGAGGCAGGTAGGTGTAGGCGCTGTTACTCTTGGATATAT
>JABMMZ010000114.1 GCA_013205405.1 Bacteroidota bacterium
AATTTTTCATTAAATATATACGATGAAGTTATTGAAGTTTTTTTAATAAAATGGCTTAGAGATGAAAAGAAATTTCCCGATTTAGATACTTTGGTATTATCTTTGCAACAAGATAGAGTAAATGCTACTAAACTACTCCAAAATATATAAATTACTCGCATTTATTGGCTTATTTCTTATTGGCACCGGTTATGTAGATGCTAATTCATTAACTAGTTTTATTCCTAACCACGATTCTGACGCTTATCGCCATGCAGATAATATAAAATCTACCTTCGATTCTACTTTCAATTCTGCTTGGACTATTTATTTAAATACTTGGGATTCGGATAATTTAAATCCTTATATTTATGATTTTAGCAGTTTTAATCAACCCGTAAATTTATGTTTATCATCAGATTCATTGGGTTTTTGTATTCCTGTGGCGAGTATGGTAACTTCAGAATTTGGCCACCGTTGGGGAAAATCTCACCATGGTGTTGATTTAGATTTAGAAACAGGAGATAGTGTAGTTAGTGCTTTTGATGGTGTTGTTAGAATGAGTAGGTATTACTTTGGATATGGCAATATGGTAGTTGTAAGACATCCAAATGGCCTTGAAACATTGTATGGTCATTTATCTAAAAACATAGTAGAGGTGGGTGCGCAAGTTAGAGCTGGAAAAGTAATTGGCTTGGGTGGTAATACTGGTCATAGTTTTGGTTCTCATTTGCATTTTGAAATGCGCTTTATGGGCAAGCCTATTAATCCTGCTAAATTTATTGCTTTTGATAAATTTTCACTTTTAAATAACGAAGTTACAATTGATAGTACTTTATTTGAAAAGAATAAATTGGTTAAAAAAAGTAAATCAATTAAAACAGACGAACACTCTGAAGGACATTATACAAAAGTTAAAAAAGCTAAAAAGTATTACAGTGTTAGGTCTGGAGATAATTTAGGCAGTATCGCTAGAAAAAATAAAACTACGATTGCAAAAATTTGCAAGCTTAATAAAATGAAAGCTACTACCGTTTTAAAAATTGGTAGAAAGTTAATTGTTAAGTAGTTTTTGATAATAAACTAAATTTTCCTTTTAAAGTAATTTTTTACGCGTATTTTCTTTATTTAAACATGCTATTTAGGTTATTGAATATGGTATATAATTCTAATTACGATAAGTTAATTGAAAATTACCGAGTTAAAGTAATACCACCTAATATTAAGCCCATACCTGCAAAATGTACTAGGCCAATGCTTTCGCCATCTATTACGCCCCACATGAAAGCAAATATGGGAATTAGATACGTTACAGATGCCGCAAATAAAGCACTGGTTTGTTTCACCAATTTATTAAATACAATTAATGATACTGCTGAACCTAATACACCTAATATAATAATAAATAACAATGGTATTGCCGAACCTGGTTCAATTGCTGTTTGATATGTATTATTAGCCATGCCAATAACAAAAGCAGGAATGGCTATAAATGTAAGTGGCACCATGCTATTAGAATAAGCACTTAAATGTCCCAATTTAGATTTAATAATGTTTACATTCATGCCGTATAAAACTGCAGCAAGGATTACCTTACCGCAAGGCCACAAATATTCAGCTTTTAAGCTCAAGTTTTCGTTTGGATTGTGGAAAATATAATTATAAATATCTTTACTAAAAATAAGCAAAAGCGCTCCTATTAATCCCACAAATATGCCGATAATCTGTTTGTTTTTAAATGGTATTTTAAATAATAATGCACCAAAAATAAGAGCAAAAATAGGTGTTAACGCGTTTAAAGCTCCACTTAATGAACTTGGTATTTGTTTGCCTGCACTAGCAAATAAATAAGCAGGAATTAAATTCCCTAAAATGCCTGATATAGCTAAAAAAAGCCAATCCTTTGTTTTTAAACCTTTATAAAGTTTTACAAAAAAAAATACGGCCACACTTCCCGCAAATACTAATCTCAAAGACGCTAATTGTAATGGGGAAAAAGCGACTAAACCTTTTTTCATTAAAATAAAGGCACTGCCCCAAACAAAGCCAAGAAACAAAAGTGTTAGAAACGTTTTTAAATCAATTTTCACAAGTGCGAAAGTAGCATTAATTAAGGATTAAAAACCGATGCCCACTCTTAATACAAAAGGTTGGACATAAATATTATTGTTAGCAGGGTATTTAAGTAAGTAAAATGCGGATATAGAAAAACCGCCACCAGGAGAATATCCACCACCCAATAATGCATAATCGTTCCAAGTTCTACCTACTGTATTATAATCGTAATTCAACACTTGGTATTCTGTTTGTAAAAATAATTGTTGTGCAATGCTGCACCTTAAAAAGGTGTTTCCACCAAAAATTTGAATTGAATTGCCCAAAAAACGATTGTCTTTAAAATATTGGTAGTTGGCACCCAAACCATAAGTTAATCTTGGTGTTAGTCTATAACCAACTTGCGGTTGCAGATTAATATTGGTAATAGTGCCAAAGGTAATTCCACCGCCAACATTAAATGTGAGGCGTTTTTTAAAAGGTAATTCTTTTAGCTCTTCTTTGGTAATATCCATTTCAAATTGAGCCCTTATTTCAGATAGTGTACAAAAAATTGTAAACATTATTAAAATCTTTTTTATCATCATTGCATTTCTGTTTCAATATTAGTTTATTTTCGCAACATAAAAAACAATATGACACAATCTAATACAACAATATCCATGACAAAAGTTCACAATTTTTCAGCAGGACCCTCTATTTTAGCACCAGAAGTTATTGAAGCTTCTATTGCAGGCATTCAAAATTTTGCAGGCACTACACTTTCATTATTAGAGGTTTCTCACCGCAGTAAAGAGTTTGTATCTGTAGTAGAAGACGCGCAAGTCACCATTAAATCTTTATTGAATATTCCTGAGGGTTACGAGATATTATTTTTAGGTGGTGGTGCAAGTATGCAGTTTTTAATGCTAGCTTATAATTTATTAGAAAAAAAAGGTGCTTACACCAAAACAGGTGTTTGGGCGGCTAATGCTGTAAAAGAAGCTAAACATCTTGGTTTAGTCGAAGTAATAGCGAGTAGCGAGGATAAAAATTATAACTATATTCCTAAAGGATATACTATTCCTAGCGATGCCGATTATTTTCATTGCACAAGCAATAATACTATTTATGGTAGTCAAATGAAATCGTTTCCAGAAAGCCCTATTCCAATGGTGTGCGATATGAGTTCTGATATCTTAAGTAGACAAGTGGATGTTTCTAAATTTGGATTGATATACGCAGGTGCTCAAAAAAATATGGGACCTGCAGGAGTTACAGTTGTAATAGTTAGAAAAGATATTTTGGGTAAAGTAAGTCGTGCTATACCAAGTATGATGGATTACCAAGTGCATATAAAATCAGAAACTATGTTTAATACACCTCCAGTATTTCCAATTTTTAGTATGTTGCAAAATTTAAAATGGGTACAAAAAATGGGTGGAGTAGATGGTATGCAAAAACGTGCCGCTGATAGAGCCAATTTATTATACAATGAAATAGATAGTAATCCTCTATTTAAAGGTACTGTAGAAATAGAAGACCGCTCACAAATGAATGCTTGTTTTTTATTAACTGATGAAACTTTAGCGCCTAAATTTGATGCTGTTTGGAAAGCGGCTGGTATTTCTGGTATAGTTGGTCACCGCTCAGTTGGTGGTTATAGAGCCAGTATGTACAATGCTTTACCATTAGAAAGTGTTCAAGCTTTAGTATATGTTATGAGGAATTTTAATGCGTAAACTTTTTTGAAGACTGAAGTAGAAGACTGAAGACTAGAATACTGAGGTAAAATAGTACTGAATAATAGAAGTCAGGAAAAAATGAATTTTTAAAACCATTGAAAAAAAATCACAACTCCATAACACATAAAAAATGAAAATATTAGCAAACGATGGCATTGAAGAAAGTGCAAAAATAGCTTTAGAAGCTCAAGGCTTTACAATTGAAACCAATAAAATAGCCCAAGAAGAATTACCCCATAGAATTAATGAATTCGATGTGCTATTGGTAAGAAGCGCCACCAAGGTAACCAAAGAAATAATGGACGCAGCACCCAATTTAAAATTAGTTGGTAGAGCAGGTGTAGGGCTAGATAATATTGATACCGTTTATGCCAAAGAAAAAGGTGTAACTGTCGTCAATACGCCAGCAGCCAGCAGCACCAGTGTTGCAGAATTGGTATTTGCGCATTTGTTTTCTATATGCAGATTATTGCAATACACTAACCGCGAAATGCCAGAAAATGGAATGGCGCAATTTAACGAACTTAAAAAAGTAGCTTCGGCTGGTGTAGAGCTAAAAGGCAAAACATTGGGTATATTAGGATTTGGAAGAATAGGTAGAGAAACAGCAAGAATGGCTTATGGCCTAGGAATGAAAGTAATAGCTTACGACCCCATGATGAGTGAAGGAACAGTTGAAATCACCTTTCATCCAGAGGCAGATATACCAACTATTTCAAAAACCATAAAAACCATCAGTAAAGAAGATGTATTAAAACAAGCCGATTTTGTGACTTTACATATTCCTGGTGGTCAAGGCTACGTAATAGCTGCGGCTGAATTAGCCATGATGAAAAAAGGTGCAGGTTTAATTAATTGCGCAAGAGGCGGTGTAGTATGTGAAGCTGATTTAATTTCAGCATTGAATAGCGGCCATTTGGCGTATGCAGGTACCGATGTATTTGAAAAAGAACCTCCTGTAAATGGTGATATTTTAAAATTGAGAAATGTTTCATTGTCGCCACATATTGGCGCTAGTACGGCAGAAGCTCAAAAAAGAATTGGAGATGAAATGGCTGAACAAATCATTCATTTTTTTAATAAATAATTCTGAGCGTTTCTCCATACAAAAATTCAAAGCAATTTTAACTCGAAATGACCTAATAAAATCCAAAATAAAAATCCAAAATAATTCAGTTTGCCAAAAATTTACCCATTTAAAGCCTTAATGCCTGCCGCAGGTTTAGAAATCAAAGTTTCAGCTAATACCCATGTGGATGATAAGCGCAAGCAAACTGATATTGTGAAAACCAATCCACAATCTTATTTAAAAGTGGTAAAGCCATATTTAATTCTTGATGAAGAAAAAGATCCTGCTAAACATTTTGAATATGCACAACAAATTTTAACAGAATTTATAGCCAACGGAACAATGAAACAAGATGAAAATGAGTCATTGTATATTTACCGTCAAGTAAATAGAGATATTGATATTGAATACATTGGAATTATTTGTAAGGTATTGGCAAATGATTATTATGATGGACATATTAAGGTTCATGAAAATACTTTAACCGAAAAAGAAAACCATTTAATAGCGCATATCAAAGTTTCGGGAGCTATCGGAGAACCAGTTTTATTAACCCATTTTGAAAATCAAGATATTGAAGAATTGTTAAATAAAATAATAAAAAATCAGCCGGCAGATGTTGACTTTTTTGATGAGGTAAACAGGCATCATTTTATTTATAAAATAACGAATACAGAAGAAATAATAAAAATTCAAAATACGTATGCTCAATTATCAGATTTTTATATTGCCGATGGACACCACAGAAGCGCTGCTTGTGCGCGGTATTATAAAAATAAATGTGATGAAAATGGAGGATATTTAGCTTATATAGTGCCTGCCAATCATTTGCTTATTGATAGTTTTTATAGAGCTTTTAAATCAAATGAAACCTTTAATTTAATTAATTTCATAAACACATTAAGATTAAGTTTTAATGTTGAAAAAGTAGATTCGCAATTTATACCTATTCAAGCCATGCAATTTGGATTATGCACATATCAAGGTTGGTATAAATTGACATTCAATAACAATCTTCAAAATCAAAATGCGGTAGAAAAACTAGATGTTTCTATTATTGAACGTTATGTCTTTGATCAGATTTTACATATTAAAGATTCTAAAACAGATAATCAATTAACATTTATAAAAGGCAATACCCATGTTTCCTCCATTGAAAAACAAGTTCAAAATTCTAATTTTGATATCGTATTTACAGTTTTTCCTTGTAAAATAGAAGAGGTGTTTACCATAGCCGATCAAAAAATGATAATGCCTCCTAAGAGCACTTACATTGAACCAAAATTAAGAACTGGATTAACTGTTCAATTAGTATAAAATAAATGATAAATAGAAAAAATTTTATAACAATAGGTCATGCAGAAGGAGTGTCTTATTTGGTTTTGTTATGCATAGCCATGCCTTTAAAGTATATATGGGATAAACCACAAGCGGTTAATATTACAGGCTATTTGCATGGTGCATTATTTGTAGCTTATTCAGTTATGTTATTGTATTTTTTTCTAACCAAAAAAGTTAGTTTCAAAGCATCCTTCATAGCTGTTTTACTTTCGTTTTTACCATTTGGAACATTTTTTTTAGATAAAAAATTCCCTAAGTTTTAATTAAAAATAACGTGAGTTCGGGTTAAGCGACAATGAGGTCATTCTGTAAATTTTGGCTTCGCAAAATTATACAGTACAATTTTTCATCGAGTGAAACGGAATAATCTGAAATAACCCCAGATTCTGAATTTTTACCTTATCCAGAACTCTTGTTAAATTTTAATAAAACTTTTCAATAAACCGCCTCTATTCTTAATCCAAGTTACCTGTCGTTTAGCATAGTTCCTTGTATGTTGTTTTATTTTCTCAATTACTTCTGTTTTTGAAATTGTACCCTCAAAATAAGGCCACCATTCCACATAACCAACGGTTTGTAATGCATTCAAATGCCTTAAGTCATAAAATAATTTTGCTTCATCTTCTAATCCTTCGGCTATCATCATATCTACACGGTGGTTAATTCTATCATACAATACCGTTCTTTCTTTTTCAATAATAACTTTTTCAATAGCAAAAGAATAAGCAAAATCAGGTAATTCAGTTGTTTCTTTTGATACACTTTTCTCTATTTCTATTGCCCTCATTAATCGCTGAGGGTTTTGAATTTCAGTGTTATCGTATTTCTCTTTTGAGAGTGTTTGAAGCATTTCTTGTAATTTTCCAATACCATTTTTTTCTATAATTGAATTTAACTCTGCTCTTAGTGCATCATTTTTTTGCGGTTGAGAATCTATACCATTAATTACCGCTTGCAAATACAATCCTGTGCCACCGCAAATAATTAAATTATTGTAATAAGAAAATAATTGATTGATAAGATGCCTGCATTCCTTGGCATATATGCCAGTATTGTAATCGTATTGAATACTAATATGATTAATAAAAAAATGTTGAACAGTATTCAATTGCGCTTGAGTAGGTTTAGCTACGCCTATATTAAGTTCCTTATATACTTGTCTGCTATCTGCCGAAAGTATTGGACAGCCAAGTTCAAGCGCTTTTTGAATTGCAAAATCTGTTTTTCCGCTGGCAGTAGGCCCTGTTATTACCCAAAGCTTTTTCTGCATGTTTTAAATTTTTTCGGCAGCTAGTTCGGCCTTAGCTTTTAAAAGTAAATCTTTATCTACCTTATTTAAAGTAGGATATTTTAGATTTAGTTTTTCTAATGTTTCTAATAAAATATCACCAACAAAAGCTCTGCTCACCCATTGATTATCTGCAGGGACAATATGCCATGGTGCAATCTTTGTGCTTGTTTCTTTTATCATTTGCTCATAAGCCAATTGATACTTTGGCCATAAGGCTCGCTCTTTTATATCCGTGTAGCTAAACTTCCAATTTTTTTCTGGATTTTCAATTCTATCCATAAATCTATTTTTCTGTTCAGCTTTACTCATATTTAAAAATATCTTAATAATTACAGTGCCACTTTTTACCAAATGACGTTCCATTTCATTGATAGCGCGGTATCTGTTTTTCCAAAATTTTTCATCTACTAAATTCAAAGTATTTACATTTGGAATATTTTGACTTAAAATGTATTCTGGATGCACTTTGGTAACCAATACCTCCTCGTAATAAGAACGGTTAAAAATGCCTATTTTACCTTTTTCAGGTAATGCTTTGTTTGTTCTCCATAAAAAATCGTGTTGTAATTCTTCTTTGCTAGGTTGTTTAAAACTTTTAACATGACAACCTTGTGGATTAATACCACTCATAACATGTTTAATGCAACTGTCCTTACCAGCAGCATCTATAGCTTGCAGTACAATAAGCACAGAATGGGTGTTTTGGGCGAATAATGTATCTTGCAATTTGCTAATTTTATCTTTGTATTGTTCTAATATGGCTTTTATTTCTTTCTCACTACCATATCCCGCATTGTAGTTAGTTTTAAAATTTTTAAGTTTAAATTTATCCGTATTTATTACCACAATTTTTTGGTATTCTATTACTTTATGATTCATGTTTCAAAAGTAAATAAAATCTTGTTTGCAAAATACTTTTTATTAAATGATATAATGGGTAAAAAAAATTACCTTTGCAGCAATGCAAAAGCCACTTATTCTTATTTCAAATGACGATGGAATTACAGCTCCCGGACTAAGGGTTTTGGTAGAAGAAATGAAACTAATAGGAGAGGTAATTGTAGTAGCGCCCGATAAACCTCAAAGCGCCATGGGACATGCCATTACCGTAACATTGCCATTAAGATTAAAAGAATCTTTTATTTTTGAAGGTGTAAAAGCCTATGAATGCAGCGGCACACCTGCCGATTGTGTTAAATTAGCTTTAGATAAAGTTTGCCCACGAACACCTAATATTATGGTTTCGGGTATAAACCACGGGCCTAATTATAGTATCAATGTAATTTACAGTGGTACTATGAGTGCCGCAGTAGAAGCAGCCATAGATGGTGTTCAGTCTATTGGTTTTTCTTTGAATGATTATGGAAGCAATGCTAACTTTGAGTATTGCCGACCTTTTATCAATCAAATAGTAAATACTATGTTGAACAACCCTTTGCCTTATGGCACATTGCTGAATGTTAATTTCCCCAATACAGAAAATATTAAAGGCTTAAAAATATGCCGACAAGCCAGTGCAAAATATGCAGAAAGTTTTGATGAAAGAAATGATCCAAACGACAGAAAATATTATTGGATGACAGGCGTATTAATAAACCTAGAACCCGATCATAACGATACAGATTTATGGGCTGTAGATAATGATTATGCCAGTATTGTGCCTACCAAATTCGATTTAACTTCCAATGGTTTTATTCAACATTTAAAACACTTATTTGTATGAGCGTAAAACAAGAATTGATTTTAGGTGTTATTATAGGAATTGTTCTAGCTTTTGTATTAGCAATTATTGTTTTTTTTAATACCAACCCGGAGGGAATGCTCATAAAAGAGTACTTTAATATTTTTGTTAATGGGCAAATCTTAGTTCCAGTACTTACTATATCATTATTGGCTAATTTCGCTTTATTTTTTGTATTATTAAGATTCAATAAAGATAATATTAGCAGAGGAATAATGATTGCCACCATGGTAGTAGGGCTATTCATTATTATATTAAAGTTTTTAATTTAAACTTTTAGTAAGTCATTAATTACCAAATAAAAAAAGAAAAGAAAGAATGTTAGAAGCGCAAAGAGCCACCCGTAACGAAGTAATGCTGCATATTGGAAAATCTGTAGACGACATAAGTGAAGAATATTTAAAACCTATTGAAAGCAATTGGCAAGCATCAGAATTGTTGCCCTTAACTTCGGATAGTACCTTTATTGCAGATTTAAAAACGATACAGGAACAAGCACAAAACTTGTCTTACGATTTATTGGCTGTACTAGTTGCTGATACCATTACGGAGGAAGCCTTACCAACTTATGAGACCTGGTTGACAGGTGTACAAGGCATAAATCAATATGAAAATAATGGTTGGATGAAATGGTTAAGAAGATGGACTGCAGAAGAAAATAGGCATGGTGACGTTTTGAATCGTTACTTGTACTTGTGTGGTAGAATTGATATGCGCCAATTTGAAGCCTCTACCCAATTCTTAATAGCAGATGGATTTGATAATTTAGCAGCTTCAGATCCTTACAAGAATTTTGTTTATACCAGTTTTCAAGAAATGGCTACCAATATTTCTCACCGTAGAGTAGCGTCTTTAGCCAAACAAGAAGGTAATAATATGTTATCTAAATTATGTGGATTAGTAGCTGCAGATGAGGCAAGACATGCCAAAGCATACAAAACTTTTATTACCAAAATATTTGAAATAGACCCAAATGAAATGATGCTAGCCTTTGAAACCATGATGCGCAGTAAAATCTTAATGCCTTCTCAATGCTTACGTCAGCTTGGTTCCGAAATGAATATATTCTCCAACTTTAGCGATGCTGCCCAACGTATTGGTGTATATACCTCTATTGACTATATTGATATTATGAAAAACTTAATAGAAGATTGGAAAATAGATACCATGACAGACTTAAAAGACACTGGTGAAAAAGCACGTGATTATATCATGAAATTACCAGACAGAATGATGAAAATAGCAGAACGTGCAGTGATATCTAAGGTTGAACACAAATTCAATTGGATATTGGCTTAGGAAAATTTTAAAACGAGACTTTTTACTTTTGCCAATTTTTAGGGCGAAATCTATTCATGAATTACGGTCGTTTTGTTCGGTTTAAAAAGCAAAACCAAAAAAGAATTCCTATTGGTTTCTATAATCTTTAAATGTACCTCTGTAATAAGTAGAATTTTGATAGGCAGAATTTCCTACTCTATAACGTATTTTCAATTGGCTTGATAAATCTTTAGATACTAATACTCTGGCGCCATAAATTATAGCTTTCTTTTTTACTTGACTTTTAAATTTAAATTGAATAAAAGGATTAAAATAGTATTGTTTATGAGAATCATGGTAAATAACAATTGAATCAGAAAATGGACCCATTGGTTCTTTAAATAAAAAGGTTTCGTCTTTAATATCACTAATTAAATAGCCTGAAAATAAAAAGCCTCCTGACATAAAAAAGTTTGTTTTTTTAAATTTAAAAATCTTTCGTTGAAGTCCAAATCCAGTTTGAAAACCAATTGCCCAACTTTTACTCTCTATATCTCCAATATTGTCTCTAAAAACCTTAGAATTACTCAAATAACCAACTGTGTCTTCTGAAATTAATGCCATAATTGGTAATAAATTGATATTTTTTTGTTTCAGCAAAAATGGCTTCAAAATTAATAGTACCGCTATATATTCTATTATTATCAAAATGACCTACTTTCCCATAAATTTCATCAAAGTTATTGAATTTTCGCGTATTCAAATTAATTGATAAATTGTATTTGCTACTATCTACTGATTTTGAAAATAAATCATTAAAACATATCAAAATAAATATTTTAAAAAAGGTTAGTTTCATAATAAATTAATAATAGTTAATTGTTTTTATTATTGTCATAGTTTGTGTTTTCGAATAAAAGGAACAAGCACTCAAAAATTTAAGTGATAAACTATAAAAAGCCATTATTTTTTCTAAATAAAATGAGCAGGGACCAATAAAGACATTTCTTCATCATTAAATCCAAGCAATTTGCTCCAAGGTTTCTGTTATAATACCATTTTCTAAATGCCAAAAAAGAGTGCCCACAGTTTTACTTAATTCAATATCGTGGGTAGGGCAAATAATGATTTTGTGTTCTTCTACGGCTATATTTTGTAAGTTGAAGAACAATTCTTTTTTAGAAGGATAATCTAAAAAGGCGCTTGGCTCGTCTAGTAAAATAATGGGCGTATCTTGTGCCAATGCGCGTGCTATATTGGCTTTTTGAAATTCTCCATCGCTTATTTCATTAATGTATTTATTGGCTAAATGGCTTATTCCTAATGTAGCAAGCGCCTTTTCTGTTATTTCAGAATGCTTATATTTTTCATTAAATGGATATCTGCCAAGCGTTACTAAATCTATTACTTTTATATATTCATCGCTTAGCTTATGGGTATTTACAAAGGCTATAAGTTTGGCTCTTTCTGCAAAAGTAAACGCATGAATAGATTGATTATTGTATTTAATTTGACCGCTTATGGGCAATATTAATCCTGCTATTGTTTTTAATAAAGTAGATTTACCACTTCCATTTTTTCCTGTTAATATTACTACATTTCCACTTTCTACAATATTTGAAAAAGACTGAATTAAGGCCTCTTTTCGGCCTATTACACAATGTGATATTTCTAAAAAGGCGTTCATTATTTTTTAAGTAAAATATAAATAATAATGGGTCCACTTATTAAGGAAGAAGTAACATTAATAGGTAAGTAAACTGAGAAAATTGGAAGATGCGAAATGGTATCGCACAACAGAGCCATAATTCCTCCTAAAATACAAGTCCCTAGCAATAATTTTTGATAATTGGCAGTTTTAAAAACTATTTTAGCCACATTAGGTACTGCCATGCCTATAAATGCAATAGGACCACAAAATGCAGTGGCTATACCTGTTAGCAATCCAGTGCAAAGTAGTATTTGGATAGAAATACTTTGTGTATTAACGCCCAAAGTTTTTGCAGCATCATTGCCTAAAACCATTACACTTAAAGGTGGCATAAGTTTATAAGTCCATATAAAACCAATACACACAATGGCTATTAATAAGTATAAATCGTAGCCTGTTGTTTTTCCAAAACTCCCCATTCCCCACAAGGAAAATAATTTTAAATCGGAAGGATTGGCAATATAATCTAGTAAGCTTTGTAAAGCACCCGTTATTTGAGCAATAATAACACCCAATAACAATAAAATATAACTATATCCGTACTTTAATGATATTGTCATAATAATAAATAAAATACTAAAAGCACCAACTGAACCAGCTATTGCAATGCTTAAACTTTTAAATACTTCTAAATTTGTAAACGCGAATGAAGGAACGCCAATTAATAAAAAAGCAACTGCTAAAGAAGCACCTGAACTAACACCTAAAACATACGGACCTGCCAATGGATTTTTAAATAATTGTTGCAACATAAAACCGCAGGCAGATAGGCTAATACCAATACAGATAGCGGTAATTGTTTTAGGAATTCTAATACTGTTAAGGATGGTTTCTGAAAGTGTATTTTCACCAAATGGATTAATAAAAGTGGGAAAACAAAACATATTGATAAGTATCAAAATGCCTAATAATATTAATAATATGATGGTTTTATAACGACTCAAATTTTCTTCAAAATAAAGCAATAAAAGGCATTAGCTCAAATATTAATTTTTAAAGTATAAACCTTTTAATTTTGCCTTTGTTAACTACTTTAATAAAGTTAATTTTGCCTTCCATAATATGTCAAATAATATATCTACCGATAGAATCATAAAAGCGCCAACTGGTAATACTTTACATTGCAAAAACTGGGTTACCGAAGGGGCCTATCGTATGCTAATGAATAATTTAGACCCTGATGTAGCAGAAAAGCCAGAAAACCTTGTAGTATATGGTGGCACGGGCAAAGCAGCCCGAAATTGGGAAAGCTATCATTTAATTGTAAAGGCATTAGAAGATTTGAATGAGGACGAAACATTATTGATTCAATCGGGTAAGCCTGTAGGTATATTACCAACGCATAAAGATGCACCACGTGTTATTATCTCCAACTCTCAATTAGTGCCCCATTGGGCCAATTGGGAAAATTTTAGAGCTTTAGAAGCCAAAGGTTTAACAATGTATGGACAAATGACAGCAGGCAGTTGGATTTATATTGGCTCGCAAGGCATAGTGCAAGGAACTTATGAAACTTATGCGGAGTGTGCAAGACAGCATTTTGGAGGTTCGTTAAAAGGTACTTTAAATGTTACCGCAGGCTTAGGCGGAATGGGTGGTGCGCAACCATTGGCCATTACCATGAATGAAGGCGTTTGCTTAGCGGCCGAAATGGAAGAATGGCGCATAAAAAAACGTTTGGAAACCCGCTACCTCGATTTTATGACAAGAGATATTGATCAAGGTATTAATATGGCTTTAAAAGCGAAAGAAAATGGTGATGCAGTTTCTATTGGTGTTTGTTGTAATGTGGTAGATTTATTAATACGATTGAAAGAAAGAGGTATTTTACCTGATACCTTAACCGATCAAACCAGTGCGCACGACCCATTGGTTGGCTATTTTCCTAAAGGATATGATGTAGAAAGTGCCGATAAATTAAGAAAAGTAAACCCTGAGCGTTATATTGAAGAAAGTTATGCTACCATGGTAGAACATGTTCAATTAATGTTAGATTTTCAAACAGCCGGTAGTAAGGTGTTTGATTACGGGAATAATTTAAGAGGCAGAGCTTTAGAAAAAGGCTTAACCCACGCTTTTGATTTCCCAGGATTTGTTCCAGCTTATATTCGTCCACAATTTTGCTTAGGCAGAGGCCCTTTTAGATGGGTAGCATTGAGTGGCAACCCAGAAGATATTTATGCCACTGATAGAAAAATATTAGAATTATTTCCTGAAGATGAAGGTTTAAAACGTTGGATAAAAATGGCGCAAGACCGCATTGAGTTTCAAGGATTGCCAGCCAGAATATGTTGGCTAGGGCAGGGCGAAAGAGAAAAAGCTGGTTTAGCTTTTAACGAAATGGTAAAAAACGGGGAGGTAAGTGCCCCAATAGTTATTGGAAGAGACCATTTAGATACGGGCTCGGTAGCCAGTCCTAATAGAGAAACAGAAGCCATGATGGATGGTAGCGATGCCATAGCCGATTGGCCTGTGCTCAATGCACTTATCAATACTGCTGGTGGAGCCAGTTGGGTAAGTTTACACCATGGCGGTGGTGTTGGTATTGGTTATAGTATTCATGCTGGCATGGTAATAGTAGCAGATGGTACACATGATGCAGCAGTGCGTTTAAAAAGGGTATTGCACAACGATCCTGCAATGGGGGTTATACGCCATGCAGATGCAGGGTACGATATAGCAAAGGATACGGCAAGATTGCACAGATTAGATATTAAAGAAAGACTGAAGGATAAATAAATTTTTTTATCGAATTATTTAGAGAAAAGGGTAAGGCTGGTGTCCACGAAAAGTGTAAAATTTTAAATTTAGCCACCTAATTTTGTGTATATTATAGACAAAATTAAAATATGGTTTTCGTGTGGCCTTTTTTGTTCTACTTTTCGGGCAAGCAAAAAGTAATAAAACTATTGATTTTATGAGCATTACTATAAAAAAACAGTAATTTTCTTATTCCTAACTTAAGTTAAATTACATTAACAAATTAATATAATTAGACGCATTTGAAATTACAAAGTACTTATAATTTATAAAATTATAATATTGAAATTTATCCCATTATATTTGCGCTCTATTTATGATGATTCAAGTATTAAAATCTAAAATACACAATGTAAAGATAACCTTTACAGAGCTTAATTATATTGGCAGTATTACTGTAGATGAAGCGCTTTTAGATGCCGCTAATATGATAGAAAATGAAAAAGTTCTAATTGTAAACAATACCAATGGCGAGCGCATAGAAACCTATATAATTAAGGGTGAAAGAGGAAGTGGTATTGTTGGTTTAAATGGTGCAGCAGCTCGTAGAGGTATGATAGGCGATGAGCTTATTATTATCAGTTTTGCTGTTATGGATTTTGAATTAGCTAAAACACATAAACCTTGGTTAGTATTTCCTAATAAATTTAATAAAATTTGAACAAAAGTAATATCATAAAATATGGCCTATTTGCTGTCGTAGGGGCTTTAATCATTTATTCTATTTACAATAGTTTTGATTATAATGCTTTTAAAACGAATATTCAAAATGCCAATGTTTTTTATATTATTTTATCTGTTTCGGGTGGAGTAGTAGCTGTTTTGTTAAGAGCATTAAGGTGGCAGCTAATTTTAAAACCTATGGGTTATAATCCAAGTTTAAGCAATGCCTACCATAGCACTATGAGCGGTTATTTAGTTAATTTAGGAATACCAAGAACAGGCGAGGTATACCGTTGTGCGGTATTAGCCAAAACAGAAAATATTCCAGTTAATGTGTTAGTGGGAACCGTAGTAAGTGAAAGAATATTAGATTTAATCATGTTAGTTTTGGTAATTACTTCCAGTGTTTTATTGCAATTTGACTTGCTTTATGGTTTTATCTATGATAATTTATTAATCAAACTTATTCAAAATAAAATTTTGTTAAGCATTGTATTAGGGGTATTTGTTCTGGGTATTATTTTTCTTTTAAAAAATAAATCGCTTTGGAAATCGGAAGGTAAAATTGCCAATATTTTTAAAGGTTTTGCTAATGGATTAAAAAGTGTTTTCAATTTAGAAAAACCATTTTTATTTACTGTTTATACCCTTGGTATTTGGATTTGCTATTGGATAATGACAACCTTTGTTTTACTTGCATTCGACTATACAAACAGTTTGGGTGGGGTAGGTGGTTTATGTGTATTGGTATTTAGTAGCCTAGGCGTTATTATACCAGCGCCAGGTGGCATAGCTACTATCAAAAGCGTTGAAATAGGACTTTCTCAAATATTTAAATTTACCATTAGCCAAGCCAATGCGGTAGGCATGGTTTTGTTTTTTAGCAATTTTTTAATGATTATTTTGGCAGGAAGTATTTCATTTGGTATTATGGCTTTTAGAACCAAAGTTTAAAAATGAAACACCATTCATTAATTGCAAATAAAATAAAAACCCTTACAGAATTAATTGCTTTTGTAAACCAACAAAAACAACTTGGCCAAACAATTGTGTTTACCAATGGCTGTTTTGATATTTTGCATAAAGGACATGTTGATTACCTGTCACAAGCTGCCGATAAAGGCAATTGTTTAATAGTAGGCGTCAATACAGACGAAAGTGTAAAACGATTAGGTAAATCGCCTAGCAGACCCATACAAGACGAAGCCGCTAGAGCCTATTTAATAGCTGCGTTAGAAAGTGTTTCGGCTGTAATTTTATTTAACCAAGACACCCCCCTTGAATTAATAACGGCTATAATTCCAAATGTATTGGTAAAAGGGGCCGATTATACACCCGAAGAAATAGTTGGATATTTCACCGTTATTCAAAATGGAGGCAAGGTAGAAACTATTCATTTTATTGATGGCTACTCAACTTCTGCTATTGAAAAAAAAATAAAGGGAAGTTAAACCCAAATTACGGGATAGGATTTTAAAAACAAAAATGCTAACGTGTTAGCTTGTATTATCCCGAATTAGAAAATGTTATTAATATTTGTAAAATAATGATTTACATTTTTTTAAGCGTTTTCAAATTTCTTATGCGGATTCTTGTTTAAAAACGGCATGATAGTCCAAATTGGATAAAGCTTTTGGCAGGTCCAATTTCAGCATAAATTCCAAGATTCGGAATTACAAAATATCTTGCACCAATTGTAAATTCCAGTCCAATTGGAGAAATACTTGGCAATGTGATAGTAGGTGTATATTCTGTATAGTCTGAGCTTACTTTAAATTTCCCAAACTTATAACCTAAGCCGGTTCCGATATATAAATCCCATTTTTCATTTTCTACATTGTTTAAAAGATGAAAATTTGCTCTAATGTTTAGTGCAGTGTTATGGCTTTTTACAAGTATATTATTCGGCACTTTTATACCATTGGCATCTAAAGCTTCGCCAACATAACTTACCTGGTAATCCATATAATTAATATTGATACCTAATCCAAACCATTCGTTCAATCGGTTTTCTACTTTAATATGGTAGGGGCCATTTCCTTTAGAGCTATAGCCATTATTATTTTTAAATAACACACTTGTTAACCGCGGTAAATTAGGAAAACCAACACCTGCAGAAACCGTATATTTACCTTGACAAAATACTGACAATGGAAGAATAACAAAAAGGAATACAATAGATTTTTTCATTTGAAAGATAATATTACAAAGTAAAGCTGTTTTTTTGACAATAAAAAAAAGCCTTGAAATAATTCAAGGCTTTTTATATAAATTTAGAATGAACTATGCTTTATGAGCGTTTTTCTTTTCTTTAAATAAATCTACTACTATAGGAGCAGCAATAAATATAGTAGAATAACTACCCATAAATACACCAATTAACATAGCTAATGAGAAACCTTTTAAGGCTACACCACCAAATAAGAATAATATAATTACTACCACAAGTACTGTTGCAGAAGTCATAATAGTTCTACTTAATGTCTGATTTATAGAATCGTTGATAAGTTTAGCACGGTTGGTTTCCGATTTAAATTCAGTCATATTTTCCCTTATCCTATCAAAAATTACCACCGAGTCATTAATAGAATAACCTACTATGGTAAGGATAGCGCCAATAAAGTTTTGATCCATTTCTAAAGAGAAAGGTACAATTCCATCTAATAAAGCAAAAATTGCAAATACCATTAATACGTCATGTATCAATGCAATAATGGCACCTACCGCAAAACTTATATTTTTAAAACGGATAACAATGTAAATAAAAATAGCTATTACCGAGAAAAATATAACCCAAGCAGAACGTGTTCTGATATTACTAGCAATAGTAGGTCCTACTTTAGCGCTGCTTAATATATCATTTTTAGTAACTTTATAAGGTGCAAGTGCATTTAATAATGTACTTGTAACACTGTCTGCAGAGAATGTTACTTCGTTAATTTTATAAGTCGTTACAATTTTGTAGCGGTTAGAACTACCAATCGTTTTTACTTCATTGCTACTATTTGGCAAACCTTTGTCTAAAAGATTTTTAATTTCATTTTGGTTAACCTTAGAGCTCATTTGAATATCAAATCCATATCCGCCTTTAAAATCTATGCCAGTGCTAAGTCCACCTTTCATTACCAACACACTCATACCAATTACAATAATAGCAGTAGATAATAAATAGGATTTTTTTCTATTACCAATAAAGTTAAAATTAGACCCAATCATTAAGTCTTTACTAAACTTATTAAAGAAAGATACATCTTTTCCTTTTTCTGTTCTAGCTTCAATTAATATTCTGGTAATAAATATAGAAGTAAATAAAGAAGTGATAATACCAATAATTAATACAATAGCAAATCCATAAACAGGACCAGCACCTACAAAGGTCATTATAATACCAGCAATAAGTGTTGTTAAGTTACCATCTATAATAGAAGAAAAGGCTGCTTTAAATCCACTGGCTACAGCTGGTCTAATAGTTTTGCCTAATCTTAATTCTTCTTTAATCCTTTCGTATATAAGTACGTTGGCATCTACCGCCATACCAATTGTTAATACTAAACCTGCAATACCAGGTAAGGTTAATGCAGCACCCATAGAGGCCAAAATACCAATAATAAAAAATACGTTTAAAAATACTGCTAAAGTAGCAATAACACCACTACGTTTATAATATACTATCATTAAGATAATAACAGAAATAAAACCAACTATTAAAGAACTTAAACCAGATTTAATAGATTCTTTTCCCAATGTTGGACCAACTACGTCTTCTGCTACAATTTGAGCAGGTGCAGGCAATTTACCCGCTTTTAAAACATTAGCTAAATCTGTAGCTTCTTCAACACTAAATCCACCTGTAATAGAAGAATTACCACTTGGTATTTCACTATTTACTGTAGGAGCAGAAAATACTTTGTTATCTAATACAATAGCAATAAAATCTTTATTCTGAGCAGCTAGTTTAGTAATATTTCTCCAATCTTTAGAAGCATTTGCTGTCATAGACATACTAACCTCTACCTCACTAGTAGTTTGGCTATTAGTTGCAAAAGCATCTGCTATCATATTTTCATCACCGCTTCCCATAGCCGATTTTCCTTCTTTAGAAGTTTTTAAAGCATATAAAGCATATACAGTAGATTCTTTTTGAATTGGTTTAGCACTCCAAGCAAATATTACGTTTTTCGGAATTGCATTTTTTACAGCATCGTCCTCCAACATTTTATTTATTTTATTAATATTTTCTTTAGAAGCTATAGCAAGGTATGCATTTTCAACTACGTTACCTTTTTGATCTTGGTATGGGCCTAAACCAGCTTTAGCAAATGGAAATTCAGTAGAATCTTTTCCGTTACTTTCTTTATCGTAAGCTAATTTAGCACTATCTCTAGCCGTAGAGTCTTTTATGGCAGCTATGACCACTCTTTTTATAGAATCTTCAGTTGGGTCTACTTTTCCCATTCTTAATTTTTGAGCATAAGCCAAATTCATAGGCTTATATATTTTATTGAAAGCAGCAAAAGCACTTTGTTTGTTGTTCCCATAAACTTCCCAAAACTCTAAATGCGCACTTTCTTCTAATAATTTTCTGATACGTGTTGGATTGTCAACACCGGGTAATTCAACAGAAATTCGACCATTATCCAATTGTTGAATATTGGGTTGACTAATATTTCCTGAATTTAAACGCGATTCAATTACTTGACGTGTATTATCTGCTTTGCTTTTTAATTCATCTTTTAAATAGTTGGCAATTTCTTTATCCGAGCTATTTACAGAAATTCTATTGCTACTATTATTACTTAAAAATAAAGAAGCTAAAGAGCGTGTAGGGGCCAGAGTTTTAAAATTTGAAATAAATATATCTACAAAATCGCCACCACTTTTTTGGTAGTTTAATTGTGATTCTACTATTGATTTTTTGAATGCATCATCTTTATTAGCCATTGGGTTGGCCAAACTTTTTAATACCTCTGCTTTATTAACCTCTAAGGTAACATTCATTCCACCTTGCAAATCCAAACCAAGTTTTAGTTCAGCATCTTTACATTGAAAATAAGATTTTTTTACAAAATATAAATTTAATAAAGTTTTTCCACCTAATGAATCTATATAATCTCTGTATTTTTCTGGACTGAATTGGCCATTTTTGGTTGCAAAAGCTTTTGCTTTGTCTTCAAAACCTCTTGTTTTCCATGAGAATGATAACTCATAAATACAAGTAAGTGCTAAAATAACTGTAATAAATATTACTAATCCTTTATTTTTCATTTGTTGCTTAAAATTCCGTTTTTTAAATAAGTGTGCGAAAATAATACTTTAAATAGGATTTCAAAACTTATTAGAAAATATTCATCATTAAATTCTTTAATTTGCACCATGGCAAATTCACTAGGGCAAATATTTAAGATAACTTCTTTTGGCGAATCGCACGGAAAGCTAATTGGGGTAGTAATAGACGGTATGCCATCTAATATAGAAATTGATTTAAATTTTATTCAAAACGCATTAGATAAAAGAAAGCCTGGTCAGTCTGATATTACCTCTCAAAGGAAAGAAGACGATTTATTTGAGATAGTATCAGGTGTGTTTGAGGGTAAAAGTACTGGTGCACCTATCACCATTCTAATTCCAAATACCAATCAACAAACATCTGATTATGATAATTTAAAGACTATTTTTAGACCTGGCCATGCGGATAAAGTATATCAAGAGAAGTATGGTATTAGAGATTATATGGGCGGTGGCCGCAGCAGTGCCCGTATTACTGCAGGTTGGGTTGCCGCAGGCGCTTTAGCGCAATTATTTTTAAATTCGGTATACGACATAAAAATAGAAGCTATTGTTTCTCAAATATACACTATAGCGTTGCCAAAACCCTACAATCATTACAATTGGGCTCAAGCATATGATAATGTGGTGCGCTGTCCTGATGCTTTTGTAGCTGAGGAAATGATTCAACTTATTTCAAAAATTAAAGAAGAAAAAGACAGTGTTGGTGGTATAATATCTGCAAGAATATTAAACTGCCCTATAGGATTAGGCGAACCATTATTTGATAAACTTAACGCCAATATTTCTAAATATATATTTACGATTAATGCAGTAAAAGGATTGGAATTTGGAGAAGGGTTTCAAACAATATATTTAAAAGGAAGTGAAAATAATTCTACAGCTAATAGCTCAAATAACAACGAAGGTGGCATATCGGCTGGTATTAGCAACGGCCAAAACATAGAATTAAATATTGCTTTTAAGCCGACATCTTCTATTGGCATTCGTCAAAATATAATGAATAAAAATGGCGAGGTCGAATCCTTAATAATAAATGGAAGGCATGACCCATGTGTATTGCCTCGAGCTGTTCCTATTGTAGAGGCTATGCTTTCATTGGTAACAGCAGACCATTATTTGCTAAATAAAAAATAAATTAAAAATATGAACAAATTATGACAGTTAATTTACGTTATTTGCGGTCTAATTTAAATAATGGTTCAATTTATACACTCAATGAAAAAAATATTACTATCACTTTTTATCTGCTTTCAAATTAATGCCTATAGCCAATGTCTAACAGATCACATACAAAAACAAGCTGAATTACAATACCCTTCAATCTTGAGTGAAAAGCTAAATTTTTACAATAATATTCAGCAGTTTTCTAACTTATCACGTGCTACTAAATATATTATTCCTGTTGTATTTCATGTTATTCATACTAATGGACCAGAAAATATCTCTCAAGCGCAAATAGAAAATCAAATTAAAATATTAAACGAAGATTTTAGTTTAACTAATTCAAATAAAAGTGCTATCCGTGCTCCTTTTGTTAATATTGCATCCGATTGTCAAATAGAATTTAGATTGGCTAAAATTGATCCACAAGGAAATTGCACCAATGGAATTAATAGAATATTTAACAGCGGCCATTTAGATGCTAGAGATGAGGTAAAATCAATTCCCAATGCGCGCTGGCCTAATACCAAATATTTAAATATTTGGGTAGTTAGTTCTATTAAGGAAAATGGAAGTACAGGGGGTACTACATTAGGGTATGCTTATTTGCCTTCTTCTATTGGTGCAGTAGGCAGCGGACAAGATGGTATTGTAATGCGCTCAGATTGGTTAGGAGTTATTGGAACAGGAACAGTAAGTGGTGCTGGTAGAACTTTAACGCATGAAGTTGGACATTATTTAGGACTTTTGCATACTTTTCAAGATGGTTGCGATGCTACAAATGATTATTGTGGTGATACACCACCAGTGGCTTCTACATTTACCAATGCAGGCTGTCCAGGAACAGGAAATTCATGTAGCAATGATAACCCTAACTTAATAGATCAATGGGAAAATTATATGGATTATTCTTCAGGCGCTTGCCAATCTATGTTTTCTGCCAATCAAAAAATAATTATGCATAATGCCTTAACAACCTATTCTTTTAGAAAAAATATGGTATCAAGTGTAAACTTAATTGCCACAGGTGTTACAGATGTTGGTAATGCGCCTAAGGCTTTCTTTAATAGCTCTGCTCGAACAGTTTGTGTTGGAGAATTAGTATCTTTTTATGATAATTCTTGTGCTGGTATAGTAAATTCTCGATCATGGCAATTTCCTGGATCTAATACAACATCTACCAATAAAGATACGCCTAGAATAGTATACAATACACCTGGCAAATATAAAGTAACTCTTATGGCTACCAATAATGCTGGAAGCAATACATTAGCAGTTGATAATTACATTGAAGTATTACCAAATGTTTCGCCTAATAAGCCAACAATACAGCAAGGATTTGAAAATGCAAACTGGAACGTAAGCACCGGCTGGACTGTATTAGATCAATTAACATCAAAACTAACTGTAACTAGTTCTGTGGCTTTCTCTGGTTCAAAATGTTTGTATGCACCAATTAGTAGCGCAATAACCGATGGTCAGAAATTTCAATTAGTAGTTCCTTCTGTAGATTTAAGAAATTTAAAAACTACCGGCAAACTTTCTATGATGTTGGCCTACACTAGACAGAATTCTGCATCACAAGAAAGATTAAGAGTCTATATGTCTAAAGGATGCAGCAATACTAATTGGGTATTAATACTCAACCGTTCTGCATCTCAAATTAGTTATTCAACATCTGCTTTTACAACTACATTTCAACCCGTAGATAAAACGCAATGGAAAATGATTTCAGTTTCTTTAAGTCCTTATGAAAATGATAGTAACATCAATTTTATGATAGAAATAGAAAGCGGAAGTGGAAATGCAGTATATATAGATGATATAAATATTAGTCAATTTAATACCGATATTAATCTTTTAGAAAAAAGCATAAATTTAAATGTTTTTCCGAATCCTACAAGTCAAAATTTAACCATTCAATATCAAAATTTAGTTGGAGAAACCGAAATTTGGCTAGAAAATATTGAAGGAAAAAAAATAGATGTAATTTCTGAAAACAATACGCAAACAGGCGATATTGCTATTAACTGGAGCTCAAATAATTTTATTCCAACAGGTGTTTACATATTAAAAATTAAAGCAAATGAACAAGTTATCAGTAAAAAGATAATATTTGCAAACTGATTTGATAAATAAACAATGCCAAAAAATCTTGTAATAGTAGAGTCGCCTGCAAAGGCAAAAACAATAGAAAAATTTTTAGGAAAAGACTATATCGTAAAATCTAGTTTTGGTCATATTCGCGATTTAGATAAAGGTGATGAAGCCATTGATGTAAAAAATGGATTTAAACCTAACTATATTGTTTCTCCTGATAAAACCAAAATAGTAGCAGAGTTAAAAAAACTGGTTAAAGAATCTGAAATGGTTTGGTTAGCCTCTGATGAGGACAGAGAAGGAGAAGCTATTTCTTGGCATTTGTTCGAAGTATTAGGTTTGAAAGAAGAAAATACCAAACGTATTGTATTTCACGAAATAACTAAACCAGCCATTGAAAAAGCAATTTTAAATCCAAGAAAAATTGACAAAGATTTAGTAGATGCTCAGCAAGCAAGAAGAATTTTAGATAGATTAGTAGGCTTTGAACTTTCGCCAGTATTATGGCGAAAAGTAAAACCATCTTTATCTGCAGGTAGAGTGCAGTCTGTAGCTGTGCGTTTAATTGTAGAAAGGGAAAGAGAAGTTAATAATCACAACTCTACTTTTGAATTTAGAATTACTGCCGAGTTTACTAAAAAAGGAGAATCTAAAATAATAAAAGCAGAATTGTCTGAAAGATTTAAGACAGAGAAAGAAGCCTTAAGTTTTATAGAATTAGCCAATGGCAGTAATTTTCAAATTACCAATATAGAAGTAAAACCTTCGCAAAGAAAAGCCGCTGCACCTTTTACTACAAGTACATTGCAACAAGAGGCTAGCAGAAAACTAGGATATCCTGTGGCTAAAACAATGCTTTTAGCTCAAAAACTTTACGAAGCAGGACATATTACATACATGAGAACAGATTCTGTAAATCTATCTCAAACCGCTATAAGTGGAGCAGAAGCTGAAATAAAAAAAGCGTATGGTACACAATACAGTATGCCTCGCAATTATACTACCAAAAGTCCAGGTGCCCAAGAAGCTCACGAAGCTATTCGTCCTACATACTTTGAAAACCATACAGCTGGTGAAGATGCGCAAGAAATTAGATTGTATGAGCTTATTTGGAAACGCAGTATTGCCAGTCAAATGGCTAATGCAGAACTTGAACGTACAATAGTAGATATAAATGTAAGTAAAGCCAATAAACATTTAAAAGCGGAAGGCGAAATCATCAAATTTGACGGTTTTCTTAAGGTTTACTTAGAAGGAAAAGATGATGAAGATGACGAAGAAAATTCAACATTATTGCCACATTTAAGCAATGGTGAAGTTTTAGATTTGGGACAAATTTTAGCAGAGCAAAAATTTAGCAGAGCAGCCCCAAGATATACTGAGGCTAGTTTAGTTAAAAAGCTTGAAGAACTAGGCATTGGCCGGCCTTCTACTTATGCGCCAACCATTTCTACAATTCAAAAACGGGGCTATGTACTAAAGGATAATAGGGAAGGAACACCTCGAAATTTTCAAACTATATTATTAAAAAATAATACAATTAAAGCGCATACAGCCACTGAAAATGTAGGTGCAGAAAAATCAAAATTATTTCCAACAGACATAGGAACTTTGGTTACCGATTTTTTAAGCGAACACTTTAAAAATATTATGGATTACGGCTTTACTGCTGCAGTAGAAAAAGAATTTGACGAAGTAGCGCAAGGACTTAAAAGTTGGGTAAAAATGATTGAAGGTTTTTACAAACCTTTTCACATTGAAGTAGATAAAACAATGGCCACTGCTGAGCGTGCCAATGCGGAACGTGTAATTGGCACCGACCCTGAAACTGGTAAACAGATAACAGGTAGAATAGGTAGATATGGACCATTGGTACAAATAGGCGATGCCGAAGATGAAAATAAAAAATTTGCAAGTTTAAGAGCCGGACAAACATTAGAAACCATAACGATTGAACAGGCTTTAGAATTATTCAAATTGCCGCGTTTAATTGGATCTTATAAAGAAGAAAAAGTAACTGCTGCCATTGGTCGTTTTGGACCCTATATTAAGTTTGGAAGCGTATTTGCGTCTATTCCAAAAGATAAAGATGTATTTGAAATTGGCATTGTAGAAGCCATAGAAATTATAGATGCTAAGCTACAAGCAGAAGCTGAAAAATTAATTAAATCTTTTAAAGAAGATGATACTTTAGAAATACTTAAAGGCAGATGGGGACCCTATATTGCCCAAGGCAAAGCTTTTTATAAAATTCCAAAAGAAACAGAGGTTTCTACTCTAACCTATGCAGATGTAATGGCTATTATAGAAAAAGCAGGACCAGCACCTGCCAGAAAAGCAGCAGCCAAAAACCCTGCACCCAAAGCAAAAGCAAAGGCAAAAGCTAAGGCCAAAGTAAAAAAGAAGTAAGGAATTATTCTAGTACCAAAACCTTACTGAAAATATTATTATTAGTTTTAATAGTTAAATAAACAATCCCTTTTGTATTGGATGCAATTTCTATAGTCTTAGAAATTTGATTGTCCATATTTTCACTGTAAAGTATTTGTCCTAAAGAATTGTAAATAATAATATCTCCTGTTTGATGTGTTTTGAATTGTACATTGATAATGCCATTGCTAGGATTTGGATAAATTAAAATGTCATTACTTTTGTTTGTTTTTTCAATTTTGGAAGTACAATCAATTGTTGCTAATGTGATATTTTTTTCTGTTCTGCAGCCTTCGTTGTTTTCGATTGCTAATTTATAATTCCCATCTAATTTAATAATAGCTTTGTTATAAAACTGATTGTTTAAATAATATTTAATCGCGTTAGTAGATTCAAAAACCAAAGAGTCATTTTGACATATAGTAGTATCTGAAGGAAAATTTAATATTGGAGAGGAAATTTGCGAAACTTGAATAGTATCCATGAATTTACATTGCTGATTGCTTTCTAATTGACATATAACAATTCCTTTAGATATTTCAACATAGTTAAGTGTACTACTTAATCCATTCCAAGTGTAATAATTCGCCAATAAAGGGCATATAATTTTTAGTTTAGCTTTTTCGCAAATAGCAGTATCCTTGCCTAATGTAAAAATAGGTAAGGGGTATACAATTGGCTGAAGGGTGTCGGTATAATTGCAGCTATTAGCATCTGTTAAAACTATAACAGAACTATTTGTTTCTTTAAAAAAATATGCTGTTGGTAAAGTTGTTCCAGCCATTTGCCATTTTATCATATTTTGAGGTAAATATATCTGTGCTGAATCATTTTTACAAAAAGCAGGACTAGGCTTTACATAATTTATTTGAGGGTAAGTTTCTATTATAACTGAATCATTTTTGAGACATCCAAAACTGTCAATAGTTTTTAAATAAGTGGTGCCATGTGTTGCAGTATATTCATTCGAATTGATATTTGTATTATTCCAATTATAGGTTTTAAAATTGGGGTTGCAAGTCACTTTTTTTTGTGTATTTACACATATTTTAGAAGGCGCTGAAATCCATAAATTAGGGTTAGAATAGTTTACTTTTACGGTATCCAATAAATTACATCCATTACTTGATTTTACTTTTACAATTAAGTTAGAATTGTTAGTAACTGAATAATTAAAACCATTAAACATGATATTATTATTTATCCAACTTACCTCAGCATATTTATTCATAAAATTGTAATTTATAATTTGAGAAAGACATAAAGTAGTGTCATTTCCTAAATTTGGTTTGGGTGTTTTATCTACAGAAATAGCTACCCAATTTGTGTCAGGCTTACAAAACCCTTTTACAGAATATTCGAAATTTAAATCTTTAGTTGTTTTTACTTTTATTTTAGCTGAATTATAAGTTTGGTTTGTACTTAAATTTTTCCAATAATAATTTAATCCATTCATACTATCTTTTCCAACTATAGTTTCAATATTTGGACAAACGAAATAAACATATTTATTCAAAGTTGGGTTTACAAGAATATTATTGAAACTAATAAGTCCAGCACCAAATCTATTTTTAACCCAAGCTTGACTTCCTGCTTTTCCTAAATAGGATAAATACAATGGTTGGCAAGTACTTTTATTTAGGGTTAAAATAATTGTATTAGCTTGTTTTATACCATCGGTAATAGCCATACCAGGTTCGCCTTTTAATGAAAACAAATTCCAAAAGTTATTGTCAATGTAAATGGAATCATTGGGATTTGTTAATGTTAGTAATATTTTATTATTATTTTCATTCAGGAAATTTGCACTTTGGATATTAGGTGGATCAATATTTGATTTTATTTTAGAATTATATAAATCTCTGGCTAATAAAGGGGCTAAAGAAT
>JABMMZ010000115.1 GCA_013205405.1 Bacteroidota bacterium
GCCCATTACCATCAGTAAATCGGCTTGACGTGGTGAAAAGCTTAAACGCTCAGAACCAAAACGTGCTAAATCATAATGCGAAGCCATAGTTGCCATAAACTCAATACCGCAACATGATGTAGCAAAAGGCAATGGCCAAAGTGAATTGGCGCGAGCCAAACCTACTACTTTATCAATAGAAGTCGCAAAAAAACCTGCACCTTCTAATCCATCTGGCTTATTTTCTGGTTTAATATCTATACTCATTGTATTTTTTCTAAATTAACAATAATCTTTTTAATTGGTTTAGGAATTACTCCCACTTAAGCGCGCCTTTTTTAATAATATATAACAAACCAATTACTAAAAAACCCATGAACATAAACATTTCGATTAGACCTGCAAGACCCAATGTTTTAAATTTAACTGCCCAAGGATACATAAAAATAACTTCCACATCGAATAATACAAATAGAATAGCCACTAAAAAATACTTAATTGAAAAGGGCGTACGTGCATTGCCGATGGGCTCTATTCCACACTCAAATGGCTCAGCTTTTACTGCCGATTTCTTTTTAGGGCCCAAAGCGTGTGTGGCTATCATTGAGGTTACAATAAAGCCAAGGGCTATAATAAACATAAATACGATTGGTAAAAATGTTTCTAAATTAGATGTTGCAAGTAGTACCATTTACTTAAATTGGGTGAAGTATTTAATTTAAGTGCAAAAATAGGATTTCTAATGAAAATATTATAAGGTTTTAAAAATATTTTTCAACCCTTGTTTCAACCCATTGTTTTATAAATTATCAAAAAAAAACCTTATCGAGTTCCCTTTATTTAAAAATATTTAATTACCAATAATCCTAATAATTAAAATATAGCTTCTTCATATTATTTATTTGATAATGTTGTATTTTATTAGTTCCCAACTAAAATTTTGTGTTTTATTTTTTATTTTATTACTTTTTCGTGAGTGTGAAAAAGGATGACAATAATATACTTATAATTTTAGGTGCTAATATTAAAAGAATCAGAACTTCTAAAGGCATTAGTCAATCAGAACCTGGAAGATTGTGTGATAGAGACAGACAAAATATTTACAAAATAGAACTCGATAAATTAAATATTACAATACGTAATTTAGAAAATATTGCCAAAGCCTTAAATGCTAAAGTTAAAGATTTATTTAATTTTTAAGTTGGAGGTATTATTTCTGCCAACTTTTCCATCTGTCAAGCCATATTTAGTATCGGTCAAGCTTAATCTTGCATCTGTCTGCCCCAATTTTGTATTGGTCGGCTCCTAACTTGTATTTATCTGTCTTAATCACTCCTCTTTTTCATTTTATCTTTAAGTTAGATGGTATTCAATAAAAATATTTCACTAAGTTGTGTTAAAAAACAATCAAACAAATACTTTAAGCCACCTACTTTTCAAACGCTGGCATTTGCCATTTTTTATTAACGAGGCGCATCCACTTGCGCTGCCATGATGGTAATGCTTCATAAATTCTTTTGGGTTCTCGCATCTCCTGTACATTTAACTTTAGCATTTGCTCTATTACTTTTTTAGGTTCTTTATGGTATTCAAAAATACTGGCTAGCGCTTCTCTAAATTCTTTAAAATTCCAATAGTGAAACGTGTAAGTTTTTTCAGTTTCATAAACACCTCCCTGCTTTTGCAAGTAATATGAAAATGCTAATTGCTCTATAATAAAAATAGGATGTAAAGGATGTAATGAATCCGTTAGTTTTTTTACATTTTCTAATTGTGGCGTAAAGCTACTATTAAAGCCTAAAATACCCGCATTATACATAATGGTGCTTGGCTTTATTGCCGAGGTGTTCTTATCCGATTTTATAAACTTATTGAGTCGTTTATAAAGCACATTGGGTCCATCTTGAATAGACCATTCTTTAAAGCACATAATGGGTATGCCATTGGTTATTTTATCAAATAGTTCATTAATTGGTTGCAAGAAAAAAATATCGGTATCTGCATACAAAAAATTGCCCGAATACTTTGAAGTAACAAATTGCAATACTTCTATTTTAACACGGTGAACAAAATCTATGGCACCTCGCCATAATTTAATTTTTTCTGGCGCAATAGCTTCATAAATATACAAATCACTCGGCTCTAAAAAATTTTCAAAATAAGCAACATTGTCTGTTACAATAATTATTTTAAACGTCAAATTAAATTTATGAATATTCAGTAAATGAAGAATAGAGTATATGGCTTCATATAAAATCTCCTCTTTGCCATAGGCCTGATAAATTACATAATTATTCATTAATAATGGCTAATTTTTTACTCTTTTTTCTTTCTCTATAAAGGCAATTATTTCGCCCGCTATATTTTTACCAGTAGCGACTTCTATCCCCTCTAATCCTGGCGAAGAATTTACTTCTATTACCAACATACCTCTTTCACTTGGCAACATATCTACACCAGCTATTTGCAATCCTAAGGCATGAGCGGCTCTTATGGCTACTTCCTCTTCCTCTGGTTTAAGTTTTATAACATTACTGCTTCCACCTCTATGTAAATTGCTTCTAAACTCATCCTCCTTACCTTGCCTTACCATGGCACCTATTACTTTATCACCCACCACAAATGCTCTGATATCAGTGCCTTTGGCTTCCTTTACAAATTCTTGTACTAAAAAATTGGCATTCATTCCATAAAAAGCTTCAATAACGCTTTTAGCTGCTTTTTTGGTTTCTGCTAATACTACACCAAGGCCTTGTGTTCCTTCTATTAATTTTATTATTAAAGGTGCACCTCCCACTTGCTTAATCACATGGTCAATATCATCTGGATGACGTGCAAAAACCGTTTTAGGTAATGCAATATTTTCCATACTCAATAGTTGCAGCGTTCTTAATTTATCTCTACTTCTTATTAAGGCAGGAGCTGTAAGTGTTGTATATATTTTTTGAGCTTCAAATTGCCTAATAATTGCAGAGCCATAATACGTAACTGACAAACCAATGCGTGGAATTACAGCATCTATATTCGTTAATTCTTTATTGTTATAAAAAATAGTAGGCGCTCCTTTTTCTATTACAACATAGCAGTGGGTGTGACTGATGAGCTGGGCAGTATGACCTCGTTTTTCGGCTGCTTCTAACAAGCGTTTGGTAGAATACAAATTGCCATTGCGGGAAAGAACTACTATGTTCATTATTTTTTATTTTTTTTAATGGTAAAAGATAAATTTTTTTGCGCCACATCTACTAAAAATATTTGCTTTAGCAATTGCTTTCCTATTAAAACAGGGAATACCAATTCAGAACGATTAGAAAGAGAAAATTCTGTTTCAAAAATTTGTCCAAAGATTTCTACTTTCATCATTATAAAATATCGATATTCCTTATCGCCAAAGCTGTTTTTTACACGTTTTTCCTTGAACTGTGTTGTTGTGAAATCTTTCTTTAAATAGGCTTTATTTTTAGGATCTAAGAGACGAAAAACCAATACCTCTTTTCCATCTATTTCTCGAATTCTGACTTTATTGCAATGAATAGATGACGTATCTGCCCCAGTATCTATTTTACAAGAAATATTTTCCAAGCCAAAATCGGGAAAATCTAACCTATCACTACTGCCTATAATTAAATTTTTTTTAAGCGTTACCATCGTGATGCATATTATATAATTTGTAATAAGCGCCTTTATTCTCCATCAAAGTTTGATGATTACCCTGCTCTATTATTTCCCCTTTATCTAACACAATTATCTCATCTGAATCCTGAATTGTAGTTAATCTATGGGCTATTACCAAAGTTGTTCTACCTTGTCTTAAATTGTCTAATGCCTGTTGTACCAGTTTTTCACTTTCATTATCTAAAGCACTGGTGGCTTCATCTAAAATTAATATTTGAGGATTGCGCAGCAAGGCTCTTGCAATTGCAATACGCTGTCTTTGTCCTCCACTTAATTTGCCGCCACGCTCACCAATTACGGTTTCAAAACCATTTTCAGATTGCATAATAAATTCATAGGCATTGGCTTGTTTAGCGGCATTTATGAAATCTTCTTGCTTTACATTTTCCAATCCAAAAATTATATTATTAGCAATTGTATCATTAAACAAAATAGCTTCTTGCGATACAATACCCATTAGGGCTCTTAAATTTTTTATATTATAATCTGAAATAGATATACCATCAATTAATAAAGCACCACTTTGAATATCGTAAAATCTTGGAACAAGGTCGCCTATAGTAGATTTTCCGCTACCCGAGCTGCCAACTAAGGCTATTTTTTTTCCCTTAGGAATAGTAATATTAATATTGGTTAATACTTGCTTACTGCCGTAGCTAAAACAAACATTTTTTAATTGAATACTCTCTTTAATTTCATGAATGGGCAATGGATTTGAAATCTCATTTATTTTCTCATCGGCATTCAATATTTCATCAAATCTATCTAAACTACTGGCTCCACGCTCTAACATAGGAAACGCTTGAGACAGCACTTTTATAGGTGCATTTAATTGACTAAATAACCCAAAATAACCAATGTAAGCTGATGCTTCAATTTCTCCATTAATTACCATATTACCACCAAACCATAAAATAGCACCCGCCACAATAATTGTTAAAGTTTCACTGATTGGAGAAGCTAAATCACCCCTTTGGTTTACCTTCATGTTTAACTCTGTAGATTTATCATTAAGAGTTTGATAATTTTTATTGAAAAAATTTTCTACGCCAAAAGCTTTTATTATGCGCATACCACCTAAAGACTCTTCTAAAAAAGTCATTAAACTTGATTGGGCTTCATTATTTCTTTTTGATTTTCTTCGAATAGATTTTCCTAAAATGGCAATAATACCAGCAGCAATTGGAAATAATATGATTACAAACAAGGTAAGTTTTGCACTAATAAAAAATAAAACACTAGAATAGGCAATAATCATTATTGGCTCTTTATACAAAGCCTCAAGTGATGAGTTCATACTCCATTCTACCTCTTTCATATCATTACTCATCCTAGAAATAATATCACCTTTCCTTTCATTTGAAAAATAGGAAATAGGCAGGCGCAATAACTTGGCATAAATTTTTTCTCTAATTGTTTTGATACTTTTCAAACGCAGTATTACCAAGAAATACAAAGCCATATAACGGCTAAAGTTTTTAATGACTGTGGCCACTATTAAGGTAATACTTACTAAGGCCAAAGCATAGGTTTTATCACTCTGTACTATTTGATTTAACCATTGAATAAAATCTGCATAAAGAATATTAAATGAGCTACCATTGCTTACATTGGCTTTTAAAGACTCTCCATTTTTAAATAATATTTCTAAAAAAGGCATCACCAAGCCTATGGTAAATAAACCTGCAATAATTTGAATTAAATTAAAAATAAAATTTAATCCAATAAAAGTCTTATGGGGCCAAAGCAGTTTTAAAATGCGGTTAAATGATTTCATTATTAACAAAGGTAAAGTAAATACATTTTTAATCCAAAAATGCTAAAAATTATTAAAATTAATTGGAATAATTTTAATAAACGAAACAACTATAATCCATTAACTTTGTTTCTTATTAAATTATGAATATTGGAATAGTTTGTTATCCTACTTTTGGGGGCAGTGGCGTGGTAGCTACTGAACTAGGCAAAGCCTTGGCTGCTAAGGGACATAATGTGCACTTTATAAGTTATAGCCAACCTGCGCGTTTAGATTTTTTTAACCCAAATATATTTTTTCACGAGGTATCTATTTACAAATATCCTCTTTTTGAATATGTACCTTACGAAACTATTTTAGCCAGTAAAATAGTAGACATAGTAAAACAGAATCATTTAGATGTGCTCCATGTACATTATGCTATACCGCATGCTAGCGCTGCTTTAATGGCAAAAAATATTTTGGCTGAGCATGGCATTAATATTCCAATAGTAACTACACTGCATGGCACAGATATTACCCTGGTAGGCAAAGACCCCACATACGAACCTGTAGTTTCTTATTCTATTAACCATTCTGATGCTGTAACGGCTGTTTCTGAAAGTTTAAAAAATGACACTTACTCAAATTTTCATATTACAAAACCCATCACTGTAATACCTAATTTTATAGATTTTACACGTTTTGTAAGACAAAAAAAAGAACATTTTGTAAAAGCCATTGCGCCATTTGGCGAAAAAATACTCGTACATACAAGTAACTTTAGAAAAGTAAAAAGGATAGAAGATATTATCAATGTTTTTGCCATTGTTTCTAAACAAATTCCAAGCAAACTATTATTAATTGGTGATGGCCCAGAGCGCGCGCATATCGAAGTTTTAACAAGAGAATTAGGCGTTTGTGAAAAAGTAACTTTTTTAGGGAAACAAGAACAAATAGAAGAAATTTTATCTGTATGCGATTTATTTTTATTAACGTCTGAAACCGAAAGTTTTGGACTAGCTGCCCTTGAAGCTATGGCCTGCCAAGTGCCCGTTATAAGCAGTAATGCTGGTGGAATTCCAGAAGTAAATGTTCATGGCGTTACTGGATTTCTTAGTAATGTTGGAGACATAGAAGATATGGCCAAGAATGCATTAACCTTGTTAAGTAATGACGCCCTTTTAAATACTTTTAAAGCCAATGCTTTGGCAAAAGCCAAAGAATTTGAAATAGATAAAATACTACCCAAATACGAAAAAGTATATGAGGATTTATTGCGTAAAAAAGTTGCTATTTAACTTCATCTTCATCAAGTTCTATGTCATCAATAATCTCAGGATTATAACTATCGATATTGTTAGCAACAAAAGAAAATAAAAGCGACCAAATGGCTAAGAATCCAATGCCTGCAGTAAGAAAGTAATTGCCATAATTTAAGTGCAATAATTTTATAAGTGCTCCTAAAATTATTGAAAGATTGGCTAATGGCCTTAAAAATTTGAGTGCTAAAATTATTCTTTTATTAGAAAGGGTAAGTTGTATTTTGTATTTTTGGGGTCCAAATATTGATAAAACAAACCATACTAAAAGCAAAGCTGTGGGGATTAATCTAAAAGCAAGTCCAATTGATGAATTATTAAAAAAAATAAATTCTTGGCCAACTAAAAAAATAAATGCTAAAGATAATAGTAGAGTGCGGAAGTTTAGCATTGCCTCAAGTTTTAATATAAAGGAAAGCCTTTCATTAGGCTGTTAACTTTTACTTTTACAGCTTCTAACACCGCTGGATCATTATGATTCATTAACGCTTCGTCAACCAATTCAGCAATTAAAATCATATCACTTTCTTTCATCCCTCTGCTAGTGATAGCTGGTGTTCCCAAACGCATACCTGATGTTACAAATGGTGACCGTGTTTCGAAAGGAACCGTATTTTTATTGATTGTTATATCGCATTTTACTAAAGTATTCTCAGCTAATTTACCCGTAAGCTCATCGCTTTTTCCTCTTAAATCTATTAGCATCATGTGATTATCTGTACCGCCAGAAATTATTTTATACCCTAAATCAACCATTGCTTTAGCCAATGCTGCTGCGTTGGTTTTTACTTGTTTTGTATATACTGTAAATTCAGGTGATAAGGCTTCGCCAAAAGCAACTGCTTTAGAAGCTATTACGTGCTCTAATGGGCCACCTTGTGTACCAGGAAAAACGGCCCCATCTAATACTGCACTCATCATTTTAGGCTCCCCTTTAGGTGTTTTCAAACCCCAAGGATTTTCAAAATCTTTTCCCATCATAATAACGCCACCACGCGGGCCACGCAATGTTTTATGTGTAGTAGAAGTTACAATATGGCAATGTGGCATTGGACTATTTAGTAATCCTGTAGCTATTAAACCTGCTGGATGCGAAATATCTGCTAATAATAAAGCGCCTACTTTATCTGCTATTTCTCTCAATTTTTTAAAATCCCACTCACGGCTATAGGAAGAGGCACCGCAAATAATTAATTTTGGTTGCTCTCTTATAGCTATTTCTTCTATTTTATTAAAATCTATTAAACCGGTAGCTTCTTCTACCCCATAAAAACTTGGCGAATATAATTTACCCGAAAAATTTACAGGAGAGCCATGTGTTAAATGACCGCCATGACTTAAATCAAATCC
>JABMMZ010000116.1 GCA_013205405.1 Bacteroidota bacterium
ATTATCAACCTCGTCTTTTTCTCTCGCTAAAGCGGCTCCTTTTTCAAAAGTAAAATCCGACCAACTTAAATAACGCCAATCAACGCCTATTAAATCGATGGCAGCTAAGCCTCCAATAATGGCAATGGCAATATTTTTTTGAATTTTATTGGTATACCATGCCCAAAGTAAGCCAAATGCTAACCCAATAAATATAAACGAACGAAAAGCATCACCACGCAATAAACTTGCTCTATCCTCTTTTAACCAAGGAATAATAGCCGCATTGCCACCTTCTGCTAAATCTTTGTCTATGGGTCCGCCCATGTCTATAATTGCAGGACCAAACAAGGCCATCAATAAACAAAAACCGCCTACGCCATAGAACACATAGGTAATTTTTTGCCATATTTCTTTTGTATTTGAAGTAGTTGCAATAATTTCATTAGCGGTATTTTTCTTAACCTGAATTTTAGCTGTTTGCCAGTTTTCGTATAATTGTTTTAAACCTAAAAAACCCAATAATGGTATTGAAACTTGCGCAATACAAAAAGCCATCATAGGTGTTCTAAATTTGTTAAAGTATGGTAAGTGATCGAATAAGAAATTATTTAAAATAGAAAAATGCTTGCCCCATCCTAATGCGAATGACACCAATGTAAGTGCCAATAAGGCCCACTTAATTCTACTTTTAATAACTACCAAACCTAATACAAACAGAAAAATAATAATAGAACCTATATAAGTAGTGCCCGATTGAATAGATAAACCACCATGATACATGGGTAATCCTTGTGCAATGGCCTCGTCATTTTGAGTGTTTTTATAAAACTCTGAAGAAGTAGATAATTTTTCTGCTTGGCTACCGCCATAAAAACGAGGTATCAATAAGGTAAATGTTTCGCCAATACCATAGCTGTATTCAAAAGCATAATCTCTATCTAAACCATTTTTACCAGTTTCTTTTTGCTTTTTACCAGTATTAGTTTTGGCCATATCATTTCCTCCACGCATGGTACTTTCTGCAAACTTAGAGGTTGTTTTTATTTTAGATGTACTGGTTAAAACACCAACAGTAACTGCTATTAAAGCTATCAATGAGGCAATAAGTGCCTGTTTTATTTTTTTATCTTGTACTGCGACTATTATATAGTAAATACCCATTATTACCATACATATTAATGAATAAAAGGTAATTTGATAATGGAAATAATATAATTGTAAGGCTAAATTGTAGGCCAACATTATACCTCCTAAAAAATACTTACCCCTATAAAGCCAATGCATTCCGGCCAATATGGCTGGCATAAGCGCCATTGCCTGTACTTTGGTATAATGTGCAGCCTCTATACTTATAATACTATATGTAGCAAAACCATAAGCTATAGCTGCTAATGCGCCAAACAGTGGCTTGACTTTAAAAGCACACATTAACAAATAAAAACCAATAAAAGAAAGAAATAATATTTTAAAAGGATAGGCGGTACCATTGAATAAAGGCGTTAAATAGCTATACCGCGGCACATAGTTATAGTTTTCTTTGCCATAAATCATTGTAGTGGGCATACCACCAAAAATACTATTCGTCCATCCTGGAGTGGCATTATCTATGGCTTTATATTTCATTATCTCCGTAGATTTTAGTAAGCCTTGGGTTACGTCCTCTTCTCTATTGGTATACCCTTGAAAAGTTTTCAAGAAATATACATAACCAATCAAGAAAAAAGCCAATATTACAAAAGCATGTGGCTTTACATCGTTTAATAATTTTTTAAAATCCATAATTAAATATTGAGCAAACTTAACAGAAAAAGATATTTTTTACTACAAGAATTTTTAAAAATAAAAAAAAAGCTGAAGAAATAAAATTCTTCAGTCTTTTTTTTTAAATGCATTGATTTTCATTCGTTAAATTCAGCAATAGTTTCCTATTGCTGAATTCCGTTTGAATTTAGGCGTTTATAAAATTATCTAAATAGGGGTATTAGGTAGTTTAGTTTTAATTTAGTACTTTTGTATAATAAATTTTTGAAGCAAAGTGGAAAATTTTATAATTATTGCGATTGTTTTTTTTGCATTCACCATAAATGCCAATGCTCAAGAAAAAAAGGCAAAGCCAAAACCTATAAAAATTTCAGGGTCAATAAAAATAAGTTATGAAAATTATACCTTTTCTGCTAAAAATTACAGCACTTTTCGTCCTAGGTATCCACTTCATTTGCTTAGGTTTGATGGTAATCTGAATATTGCCATTGGCAACAATTTTAATTTGCCATTTGGAGTAAATATGACCAATCAAAAAAGACTGTATAACTTTCCTACTTTGCCAAATGATAATGTAATTGATTTTGTGCAAAGTCCGCAAAATAACATAAGTATCAGCCCAAAATATAAATGGTGCAAAGTAGCTTTGGGCACTCATGTTCCAAACTACTCTAATTTAAGCACAGGAGATAACAATATTTTTGGTGCTGGAGTGGAATTAACACCTGGTAAATTTATTTTCTCGGCAAATTATGGCATTTCCCAAAGATCAATTGAAGCAGATCCATTAATTGGATTTGATGGTGTTTATTCGCAAAAGCTAATGTCTGCCCGAATTGGATTTGGAAAATTAGACAAATCAAAATTTTTGATTAATGCGGCTTATGTTAAAGATGACACTTTATCTGTATTAAGCCCTTTAAACAATGCAAAACCAATTGAAGGGGCTGTGGTTTCTAACCTGATAGAAATATTGGTGTTTAAAAAAGTGGTGTTTAAAACTGAAACTGCGGGTTCGGTTTATACCAGCAATAAAAGAGGTAATTTTACTAATAATTCTGAGGCAGGAAAAGTAATTGACAATGTAATTAGATTAAATGAATTTTCAAAAATAGATGCAGCCAACAGTACCAGTATTGATTATAATGGCAAAAAGTTTGGACTCGGAGGAGAAATAAGATACATAGGTCCCGTTTTTGTGCCTATTGGCTATAGAAATATTGAGCAAGATGTTTTGGATTACAAGGTGAAAAGTAATATTAAATTATTCAAGTCTAAAACGATACTTAATGGACAATTTGGCATAAGAACCAACAACATCAAGAAAACTAAAGTATATAGAAGCCAAAGAATTATAGGTAGTTTTAATTTTACTTCTCAAATAAGCAAAATATTAAGCCTCACCGGAAATTTTGCCAATTTCGGGTTTGTAACAGATAATCTAAATCCACTTTTAAGAACTGAAATTACAAATAATAGTTTCTCTCTTTCCCCTGTTTTATTATTCAAAAGAAAAAAACACAGCCATATTTATAACTTAAATGCTTCTTATAATCAATTCATCCAATTTGATCAAAGTACAGCAACTAATAAAACTAATAGTACTTTAACTGGTATGTTTAATTACAATATACAATTCAAAGATATTCCATTAACCACGGGGCTAAATGCCTTATTTTTAAAAACTACGGTAGCAAACAATGATTTTACGATGCAAAATTATGGATTAAATATAGGTTATGTATTTTGGAAAAAGAAACTAAATACCATACTTCAATTTAATTATGCAATTATTGAAAGGGCAGGCTTTACCGCAGACAATAGAATAGGCATTAGCCTGAAAAATAAACTGAAACTGAATAAAAGACTAACACTTCACCTTAACTACAATGGATTAAACAATTTTTTTGGCTCAGTTAGGCCAGGTGCAAATACTTCAGAAAATAGAATTTCAGTATCCATAGAACAACGATTTTAAAAATATAAATAATGAAAAAAATACTTACCATTCTATTATTTGTGCAAGCCCATTTTGGTGTTGCACAAATAACAACAACATTAAATGTGGACCCCAATCCTACACCAGAAATTTCTGAGTGGCAAAACCAGAACAGCATTGCAATGTTTACTGTAACTTGTACCAATCCCAGTTTTGTTGGCACCCAGTATCGTTTAAAAGTTCAAATGTATCTTGACGGAGTAGAGGTGCTGGCAACAAATAACACAGTGTCTATTCAAACTTTAGAATTGGGGGTTACTACTTTTTTAGCTCAAGACATTGTGCCTTATAGCGCATTAGTTTTTTATGGGTCAAGTTTTTCTACAACTTTAGCCACCACAGGATTATTGCCGGGTGGTATTTATTCATTTTGCGTAAAAATGGTAGATTTAAGTGGAAATATTATTCCACCTACTAATGTGATTTGCAATCCCATGACCATAACTACTTACCAGCAACCAGAGTTAATTAACCCAATTCAAGGACAGGTTGTACAGTCGGGACTTTTGCCTGCATTAACCTTTAACTGGACACCAGTAACCCCAACACCATTGGCTAGCCTTGGTGTAAAATATTTAATAGCTATTACCGGAGTTCAAAGCGGTCAAACACCAAATCAAGCATTTCATGTAAACTACCCAATTATAGAAGAAATTATTACCGCTGGCACACAATTTATGTGGCCTACAAGCATAGATGCACCTTCAGAAAACACCACTTATGTTTGGAGCATAAAAGCACTGCAAGGCAATGATAAGCCCTATAAATCAGGTGCAAATGGATTTACAAATATAGAAACATTTATCATACAACTTAATGCCGATTCAATTGATTTGGAGCCGTGTGCGTGTGATATCACTTTGCCCAACCCAAGTATTACTTTATTTCAACCTGAACCGATGCTTTATTCAAGAAAAATTCAGTTGAATAACATTACCCAAAAAAGAGATTATTTGTACAGTTGCAATTCTGCAATTAGCATTACAACCCATGATATTGCTGTTACTATTACTTGGAATGATGATAATGAGGAAACAATTGTAAATAATGGCCCTTTTCAACATTTATATGCAGCCGAAGATGTTTTGCCAGAATTCATTTCTGTAAAATATAGTGTTAGCCCCAAACCGGGCTACAATGGCGGACAGTGTGAAACTATTTTTAACATTGCAACACCTCCTAGTTTACAAATCATCTCCTCTGAAATTACTAATATTGCAGTAAATGACACCATCCTTGCAGGGAAAAACCATGCTTTTAATATTAGGGTTACAGAAATAAATGAAACAGGAAATACCGGACGAGGCTTGGTTTATATCCCTTGGTTAAAGGCAAGAATGGAAGTTGAGTTTGCAGGAATAACTGTAGATACTCTTAGGCGTTTAATGACAGGTAAAATTGTGGCAAGCCAGTATGAAAATGCACCTCAATATCCCATAGATTGGGCAACAGAAATTGTTGCAACTTCCCCTTGGGCAAATAATATTGCAAATAATATTATAGATTCTATTAATGCCCTTAATTTGCCTAATATATCCATAAACGATGTTGCACTTACCAATTATAGCACACCAGTTAAAGTTCCTTTAGGATTAAACTTAAATGCATCTACTCAACTGGCAATGACAGAAATCTATTTTGGTAATAATGCATCTGCATTTAACGTTGTGGCCTCTATGCCTTTGCCGCCAGCAATTGGTGATACTCAAAAATTAGGCTTTATTGCAAGAGACATAAATTGCACAATAAACAATATTAGTTTACCGATGGAAAGGTTAGAGTTAATTGAAGATGTGACAATAGGTAATGCGAGTGTTCCTGAAAATAAAATTCAATTTATATTTAAAGCCCCTGTACCAGGCAATGTAGGTTGTTATGCTGCTTGGAATGAGAATGGTTTTAGTCAATTTGGTGTACAAGTTGATGTTGCATTCACTCGAGATTGGTTTATTCCTTTGCCTGATGATGGTGTTTCAAGAACAAGTGCTAGTTTCAGTGCTACTGGTTCTTCGTTCTCGAATTTATTATTGACAGGGAATTTTCCTCAATCCATGGTGGTAAATGCTGGCGAAATTACTGTTTTGGCAAACACCATTGCTTTTGATATGGCAGATAATTTAAACCCAGTCGGGATGGTTTTTCCTCCAGATTATACAGGAGAAACCACCAATCTATGGACTGGGTTTTTTATGAAAAATTTACAAGTGAAAATGCCTCCAACTTGGTCTACAAACACTGGTGGGCCAATAACAATTTCGGTAAATGATATGTTAGTTGATAATCAGGGAACAAGCCTTAACGCTCATGCTACCAATATTTATCAATATCCTAATGTGAATGTTGCGGACTTGATGGCCAGTGTGGACACCATAGAGGTTAATATTTTGTATAGTTCATTAACCAATTGTTGGGTAAATGGGCGTATTGGGCTTCCAATATCTGACACAGTACAAAATCCTTTAACTTATAAGGCCTTATATAATAATGCAACACTTCCAGGTGAGGAAAATAATTTTCAACTTTCCATAAAACCAACAGGCCCTATTTTTGCGAATATTTTGCGAGGACAAATGCAATTAGACCAAACCTCAAGTATTATAGCTTATGTAGATAAGAACAAAAGAACTTTTACAAGCAATATTGATGGAGAAATGAAATGGGAAGATATTAATTTAGGCCCAATAAAAAATGTAGATATGGGATTAGAGTTTCAAAATATTCAGATGAATTACAACTCCAGTTTAACCAATAAATTTCAGTTTTCCATTGGTTCTTGGTCATTTGCTAGTCCACAAAAAAGATTGGCAAAATTTCCTGTTTCAATTGAAAATATTGGCTATCAGATGATGTCTACAACAGGTTCTGAAGTGGTAAATGGCAAATTGAATTTTGATTTGATTATAAATTTAGCCAATAGTAGCAGTAATACTTCTTTAGGAGCAAAATCTACATTTTTTGTTCAGTTGGCCATAGAAAACAATCCTACTAACACCAAAAAATTTAAGCCCAAATTTGTAGGGGCAGGAGTTAGTGCAATAAACATTGATTTAAACTTATCTGCAGTTTCGATCAAAGGAACATTATTGTTAAGAAATCAAGACCCCATATTTGGCAATGGTTTTAAAGCAAATATAACTGCAAGCTTTAAGACTCCAAGTATAGAAATTTCTGCCTTAGCAGAGTTTGGCAATACAGAATATTTGAATAGTGGCATTAATTATAGGTATTGGCGAGTAGAGGCTAATATTTTATTTCCTACTGGCATTCCATTTTTACCCGGTGTTGCTTTTAATGGGTTTGGGGGTGGAGCTTCTAATAACATGCAAGCAACCTTAACAACTAATGCCACCACAGGTAAACCAACTTATGAGTTTAAACCCATGAAAGGCAATTTAGGTTTTATGGTAAAAGCCATCATTGCTACTTATCCAAAACCAGAAGGTTTTAACGCAGATGTGGGCATTAATGGACAATTTTCAGGCGCTCAAGGAATGATAAATATAGGTTTTACAGGAGATTTTTATGTTGCCGCGCCATTGACACCTCAAACCAAAAGAAACGATGCAAAAATAAAAGGGAACCTTATTGCAAATTATAATTTTCCTGATAAGCATTTCTTTTTTGGGGTAAAAGTAAATGTGAATGCAAGCCCAATAATAGTTGCAAATAATGTTAATCTAGCCTTAGATATTAATGGTAAAACCAATAAATGGTTTTTTAAATTTGGAGAACCAACCAACTTAAATACAGTAGCTGTATTTGGAATAAATTTGTATGAATATTTTATGATGGGCAATGATATTCAAGGGCCACAATATGCTTTTACCACAAATTTTAGAGATAAATATTATGAAAAGTTAGAAAAATATCCGGGAGGCAATGGCATTTCTGGGGTGGATAATAATTCTGCCACTGGTAGAGGTTTTGCGATAGGTTTGGGCGTGGAAATTAGCAAAAACTTTCAGCAACATGTAGTTAGTGGCTATAACATTAACCTTAATTTTATGGCAGGCGCAGAAATCAATTTAAGTCTATTGGAATATAACGCAATGAACTGTGATAACCCTAGTCAAAAAACAGGCATCAATGGTTGGCGAGCTAATGGAAGTATTGGTTTTTATACCAGTGCTTCTGCATTTGTGAACAAAGGTATTGATCAATGGACAATTGCAAATATAAAAGTTGGCGGCTGGTTAGTTGCCAGTTTGCCTAGGCCAAATTATGTGGCAGGAGCAATTGAAGGAACTATTCAAATTGGCGGAGTTACAACAGGAATACATTTAGCAGGTTGTTGTTCTGACTGTGGTAATAAATATTGTTGTGGTCAAGATTTGTGCGCTTCTCATAAAAATACTTGTGATGTAGACCATACATTTAATCACCAATGGTGTCCTCACTTGCACACCACTTATCTTTTAAATTGCAATTTCAATGCAGATTTTGAATGGGGAGATGATTGTGCAAAATCATTTAATCAGGATAGTTCAGATACTGGGCCAACCATTACACAAGAAGATGCAGCAGCTAGCCAAGAGAACAAATTAATTAAACATATTCACCCTTTAACAAGTTTTAATTTCCCAAAAACAAAACCTTTCGATGTAAAATATGGTTTCCCATTAAATGAATCTTTTGATGTGGCTGAAAAACAATCTTCAGGAGCAATTTTAACTAGAACATTTAAATTAACTGCGGTTACAAAACTTGAAATAAAAAACGACAGTACTAGTGTTTTTTCAACTGTTTTGACCAATTCTAAACCCAATGATTTAGGCGAGATTTCGTACTATAAATCATCAACAAGCATTTCAGGTCTGACAGCTTTATCCACTATAAAAGCTCCTGTAATAAAAACACCTGCACCAAAACCAATTTTAGTAGCCTTAGAGAGCAAAAAACCTGCACTATCTTCTCCATACCCTCCTGTTGGACCACCTGCTACCCCTGGTTACGATGATTTGCCTGCACAAAATCCACCTGCAGTTAATCATTTAGATTCTGCTAGATATTATAAATTTACTGTAACTGCAACCCTCATTGAGTTTAAAAACGGAGTTTGGGGACCTGCAGTAAAACAAAATTTACAACCAGTAACCCAAGTTATAATAAAAAACTTCAGAACAGGCCCAATTCAAATAGTGGTAGCCAATATAGGTTTAAACATGATTGTACCCCAAACTCCAAAACCAAGTCCAACACCTGCGCTGCCAAAACCTACCAAAGCTCCAGTAAAAAAAACTAAATAACCTAAGAAAAATGAAAAAAATAATATTATTAATTAGCATTTTTATATCTCAAGTTTCAATGCTCATTGCACAATCGGATAATACTGATTTACCTAGTTCTGAAATAAATATAGTAGCAAGATATAATACCAAAAATAAAAATGCCGAATTGCGCTTTGTACCTCAATTAAATGTAATACTAAAAGAAGCATTAAAATATGGCTTTATAATAGAACGTGCTGAATTGGATTTAAACAAATTCAAAGATGATGAGGTTACAAATGCTAAAGAAGAACGCATTCAATATAAACAAATAGGAACTACTAAGCCATACAATGATATGCAATGGGCAAGTGCGCTTAAAACAGCTAACCCAGACTTGATCAAAAAGCTACAACTTGCTAAAGATTTTTACGACCAAAGAAATAATAAAGAAGGCACTAATTTTAACATTGATAATGGTATTTATGAATTAAAACAAGCTAAAAGCCGAGAGGAGTTTGAATTATTTATTCTGGTATTTAATGCACTGCAAAATAAAGAGGTAGCTATTGCATTGGGTTTTGATTTTGTCGATAGCACTGCTTTTGTGGGCAAAGACTATTTATACAGGGCTGTTTTGGCAAAAAACACCTCAATTTATTTGGTAAAAAGCAATCCATTTTTACTAAGGACAGGCGAAGCCATAAAAAGTACAAAAACCGAAGTGGCGGTTAAAGAAAACGACAAATCTCTTGGGTTTTTGTGGGATCAACCCGATATGGTTACAGGTGTTTTGGCAGAACGAAAAAGCAAAAATCAAGATTGGAAAGCGCTAAGCACAGTGCCTGAAATTTCATTAATGGGCGGCACCAGAAATGGTTATTTTGATTCTGGTCTGATTAATGGCATAGAATATAGCTATAGATTTTATGGCTTTACTCCATTTGGCGAAAAAGTGCTTTTTGCAGAGGGCAAAGGCACTCCAAAAGATTTAACACCTCCAAAAGCACCTTTGTTTATTAGTGCAAAGCATACCAAACCTAAAGAAATAACTATAAAATGGGATGCAGACCTTCTAGAAAAAGATTTTTTAGGTTTTATAGTCGCTAGAGGAATAGAAAATAATGGAAATTTTAAAGTAATTGGAGATAAGCTAATTGCTAAGGATATCAGAGAATTTAAGGATACAACTTTTAGTTTAGACGAAACAAATTATTATGTTATCCAAGCAATTGATACAAGCGGAAATATCAGTTCTACAATACCAGCATTTGTAACCCTAATTGATTCTATTCCTCCAAAGCCGCCTATAATTATTAATGCTAATATTGATAGTTCAGGAATTGTTACTATTGAAATTGAATTAAACAAAGAAAAAGATTTATTGGGTTATAGAATGTTTAAAGTAAATGACTTAACCCATGAATGGTCTTTTAGAGAAGATGCATTTATAAATCCTGATAGCAGTGCAAAAGAGTTTAAACTTATTTACAAAGATACCATCACCCTAAACTCTTTAACCCCATATATTTATTATTCATACATGGCCTTAGATTTAAATATGAATCAATCTGAACTATCTGAGTTTATAAAACTTGCCCGTCCAGATACCATACCGCCAACTACTCCGGTTTTTAATGCCATCTTAGTAGGCAAAGATTATGTGGATTTAACATTTGCCCTAAGCCAAAGCCCCGATGTTTTTTCGCATATTCTTTATCGTTCTGAAAGCCCTACTGGAGAATGGATGAAAGTTATTGAAACCAGAGAAACTGGCATTTTTTATAGCCATAAAGATTCTGCATTAATATCTGGAAAAATGTATTATTACTCGGCACAAGCCAAAGACAAATCAGGGTTATTATCTAAATATGCCTATCCAATGCAAGCCAAACCTTACGATGACGGTATGTTACCGTTCGTTAAGGATTTAGTTATAAAAGAAATTGATAATAAGAAATTATTAACTTGGAACTATGAATTGAAAAATGATAATATATTTTATGTCATTTACAGTAAAGACAGCAAAGATAATTTTATAGAAATCACAAGAACCAAATCTTTAAATTTTGATGTTTCAGGCAGAAAAGAAAACCATTATGCAGTAAAAGTATTTAGCACTAATCCTAAAAAACAATCAAAATTGAGTGAGTTTATTTCTGTTCCAGATTAATTCATAAGTTATATTAATAAAAGCGCATCAAATAGATGCGCTTTTTTTTAATTTTAATTGACCCCTATTTATTATTCAATACCTGTAAATATTACCCCAAATAGGTATTTTTTTCATCTTTAAGACAATAGATTTGCATTATAATATTTAATAAATAACAACAAGTGACACCGACCAGCATAATTTATATACGTTTTATTTTACAATATCTGTGTTGTATGATTTCTGGTATCTACCTTCTCTATTACTTGTTCTATGTTCCCTTTTTCATCAATAATAAAAGTAGTGCGTGCTATGCCCATATATTTTCTGCCGTACATGCTTTTTTCTATCCATACACCATAAGCCAATGCCACCGTATTATCGATATCTGCTAATAAACTAAAAGGCAACTCATATTTCGCTATAAATTTTAAATGCTTGGCTTCGTTATCAGGACTAACACCTAAAATAGTATAACCTGCTTTTAAAAAATTTTTATAATTATCTCTTAAATCACAAGCCTCGGCTGTACAACCTGGGGTATCATCCTTTGGATAAAAATACAAAACCAATTTTTGACCTTTAAACTCAGCTAAAGTTCTTACTTTGCCATTTTCATCATTTGCTTTAAAATTTGGCGCTTTTGCACCTTGGGCTATTGTTGTCATAATATATTTATTTCTTTGGTGTAAATTTTTACATTTTTTCTTTCATCATAAACATATAATTGAATAATATGTTTGCCAGCTAGCATTGGATTTGGTATTTTACCAAATAACAAATTAGCTTTGCTCTCATAATCGAGCAATACCCATTGGCTATCAATATAAAAATCAAAATCGGCCACACCCGACAAATTATCTGAAACTAAGAAAGAAAAATAGCCGTTTTTATTAATACTCATTGGTTTAATATTAGGAGGCATACTATCTAACATGTAATAATAAGTGCCAAATTCTTTAACAAATCCTGTTATCCAATCATTGGTATTCTCGGTAGTAAAAGCTTTACCTAATCCACTACAAATTACATATTTATTAGCCAATGGCAATTGCTCTTTTGTTAGTTTAAAAGACAATTCCATTTTTTTATCTAAAGGAATATTGGCATCTCCTATTGAATAATTGTTGCCATAATTTTGATAATAAATTAACTTATAGTTATGGTATAAACTACTGGCAGGAAGTGTAAATTTAAAATTGGTTCCTATAAAAGTAGTATTGGTTTTATGCGCTTCGCAATATTTGGTGTTTTTATAATAATTAACATACTCTTTTAACGCAATACCTTCTTGACTACCAACAATAGTGATACTCTTTTTAGATTTATTGCCATAAATATCTTTAACTTCAATTTCAAATAGAATAGGTATTGTATCTTTTACATCAAACCAACCATTATTTAAGGTATTTTTATAAAAATCAAATGTATTGCCTTCATCTATGAATAATTTATGCGCTTTGGCACCTCCATTTTTAAATTTCTTGTAATCTGTATAATTATTATACATTCTATTTTGACTGTAATAAAACCGCTCCAAATCGCAATTATAAATCAACTTATTATCCATAAATACTTGAATATAATTTACCCCATTATTATCGCCCGCACTTGTGGCAATATCTTTCATAATAGCACCAAAGGCATATTTACCAAAAGCTATTTGGAAAGTAGTTTGAGGTATTAAAATTTTCTTTTTTTTCTTTTTTACTTTGATGATTTGGGTTTTAAATAATTGCAAACTAGTAGATGGAAAATGCCCATTGCTATGTTTTATAAAAGTATCGTATTGGTATAAATAAATAGTAGAAATAGAAGGCGGCAAAACATCTATCATTTTGAATCCGAATAATAGTGGATTTATAGGCTCTTCTGTTTTTGTGTCGCGAATCTCAAAATGCAAATGTGGCCCCTGCGAACCGCCTGTATTCCCGCTGTAAGCAATCAATTCTCCTTTTTTTACTTTTAGTAAATCTATATCTGGCTTTAATTCTACTTCCCATTTTTGCAGCGCATATTGATTTTTTTCAACATACCATTTTATAGTTTCCGGAAAATCGCTTAAATGTGCATAAACACTTGTATAACCATTGGGATGAGTAATATACAAAGCCTTGCCATAACCAACAGTACTAATATTAATTCTTGAAACATAGCCATCGCCAATTGCCAATAATTGCTTACCTATTTCACTACCTGTTCTTATATCCAATCCTCCATGAAAATGATTTGGTCTTAACTCACAAAAAGTGCCAATTATTAGCAATTCACCGGCCATAGGTGGCCCAAAATTTTGAGGATATTTAGCAAATGATTGCGATTGAAGCAATCCATTCATACAACAAAGAACAACTAAAAAAAAAGTGCGTATTTTCTTCACTTTACTTCAAAGTTAAACATTTCCACGTCTGCTAATTTACCAATTAATTTATCGCCTATTGCCACTGGTCCCACACCTGCTGGGGTTCCTGTAAATATTAAATCTCCTATTTTTAAAGTAAAATATTGCGATACAAAAGCTATTATTTCATCTATCTTAAATAGCATATCATTGGTATTTCCCGTTTGCACTATTTCATTATTTTTTAGTAATTTAAAATCCAATACATTTAAATTAAAATTTTCTTTTTTCATAAAATTACCTACTACTGCAGAATGGTCGAAAGCCTTAGCTAACTCCCATGGTAGCCCTTTTATTTTAAGCTCGTTTTGTAAAGTGCGAGCTGTAAAATCTACGCCTAATGTAAATTCTGAATAGTACTTATGCGCAAATTGTGGTTGAATGGTTTTACCCACTTTATTTATTCTAATTACCACTTCTATTTCATGGTGAATATCATTTGTAAAGCTCGGAATATAAAATGGTGCATTATTTTTTAAAATAGCCGTATCTGGCTTACAAAATATTACAGGTTTTTCAGGTATTTCATTCCCTAATTCCAAGGCATGTAATCGATAGTTTCTGCCAATGCAAATAATTTTCATATGGCAGCAAAGATAAACTTTTAGGAATTATTTTAAGAAAGATAAAATTTTAAAACAACAGCAAACTTTACAATAATTAATTATGCAGAGAAGTCTTAAAAAAAATTAAATTAAA
>JABMMZ010000117.1 GCA_013205405.1 Bacteroidota bacterium
CCAATCGTTTTTCGGAAAATATGGGCGAAGATTGGAAAAATAGAAATCCTTTTAAATAAATTATTATACCTAATATTACTCAAATTTCAATTTATCTTCAAATACTATTGGAATTTTATGTGTTGTATTAAAGGTTTTAATCCTGCAATAGCCCTCAAATTTAATAGAAATTACTTTTTCTTTATTCAGTATATTTTCCAGAATTCCAGATACACTTTGACTTAATCCAACTTTTAATACATCGATATTAAATGTAAGTGGCACCTCAAAATTAGAATTGGCAGGAATAGACGAAATAGTAGTTTGTGATACATTGGCAATAAACACATCATTGCTATACGCCTTAAGTTCAGTATTTAAAAGGGTTGCGCTAATTCTATTGGGATTGTTAAATATGGCAACGGCACTAATTTTTACCATATTATTCTCTAATTTTTCAATGCCTAATATTTTCATATTAACAAATACAGGCTCCTTTATTGGATTAAAAAAGTAAAGCCAAGCTACTATACTAATAATTACTAACAGCAAAAATATGAATATCTTTTTTATCATAAGAAAATACAAACTTACAATGAATATTTTAAAAATGGGGAAGTTGCTTTATTTTCTGCATTTGATTAAAAATAGTTTTCCTTCAATCCACCTATATTATATTTTGAAAAATGACTAAAAGCAATAGAATTAATGGCTAGGTAAATAGGAAATGAAATTACAGAATAAATTACCCCTCCCAATGTTTGCAAACCATTGTAAATTCCTGGACTATCTCCTAAAGCAATCAGAATTCCAGGAATAATGCTTGCCGCAAGTGCAACACTGATGCCTTTTCGATTTTTATGTAATCTACCTATTTTTATTACATCAATACTTTCAGGAAAAAACTTTACAAATTTAACTTCCTTTAAATTTTCATGATTGATTAAATGGGGTGGCTTTTGGCAAACTATTATCTGGGTGCTATCCATGCTATAAATATATCCATTATAGGTCAATGAATGATTAAATGGCGTTCTTAGTTTCAACTTACATTTATAACTTTTAGTATGATGGATATAAGGTGTTTTTGCAGAATCTAATTCATACTGTGCATTTAAATTAAAAAACGTAAAACTGAGTATAAATAAAAATGGCTTCATATTACCATTATACAACTTTTAAGATCTTAGCCCCCAAAGATTATTGCAATAAAAATTCTACTACATTTACATTATCCGCATAATCCCACAAATTAGGCTGTTGTGAAGTTCCTAATTGAATTACATTATTAAATTCTTTCATATTAGAAACTACACATTGAATGCTATCCTTATGCTTGTCGATATATTGCTCAATATCATTAATTGAATCATAATAATGATAATTTAAGGTGGCTAAAGGTGCATGCAACTCGTCTTTTTCTTGAAAAATCATAAACCCATTATCATAATGTTTCGTTAAATTCATTAATAATATAGCTTTATGGTACATATAATTATTATAAAACTTATGATGGTTAACTAAATCCATGTATTTATCTAAAGCTTGGTATAATTGCTGTAAATCTATACTGCGTGGTAGTAATAAGTGACTCACATTTCTGCAACCCATGCCAAAATATTGGTAAATATCACCTGCCAATTCCTCAAGCTCTTCATTGGTTTCGTTGCCACTAATAACAGCTAAAGATGTTCTGTTTTTGCGAATAATAGACGGAATATTTCTAAAATAATATTCAAAATAACGGGCGCTATTGTTACTGCCAGTTGCTATAAGTGCTTCGGCATCATTTAGTCTTTCTGTAATTTTAATTTTATTTTCAAAGTCTTTATTACTTTCTATTAATATCTGTATAACATGCTTCATTAAAACCTCATCCTGACTGCTTAGTTTTACCAAGGCAATATTACCAGTAACTAGCACACATAATAAATCTTGTAGACCCACAAAAGGTAAATTACCTGCCATAATGATAGCAACTTTTTTAGGCGATTTACTTCTAGTAATATTTTTCAACCATTCTGTCAAATTTTTTTCACTTAAAGCTTGCCCCCAATTGGTAGCAGCAAACTTTATAAAATCTGGTGTAAACCATTGGTTATGTATTTGTGCATTATAAATAATGCTATCGGGTAATTCTTTAAGTTTATTACCTAAAAAAAGAAATGCTGAGTTATAAATTGAATTTTCCACAAAAAAATATGTAACAAAATTAAGTATAATCCGTTTATTCTCTATAATTTTGACGAAATGAAATTTAGAATTTTCTTAATATGTTTTTTTAGTGCTTATACTTTTGCTATTGCTCAAAAAGGTTTTAGAATTGGACCATCAGCTTCATTTGTTTCATCGCGCCTAATAGTGAATGATTCAATAGCAAATAATTTTAATTTTAGATTTAAGTCAGGATTCAACGTTGGCTTGAATATGCATTATGGCATTACATCCAATTTTAGCATTAGTTTAGGTTTATTGGCAACCTCTAAAGGCTATCGATTATTTAATGATACTAATAAAAATGGCAATATTTTAAAACATAATCAAACACATTTTGAAATTCCACTGCACTTTATTTTCAAACAGCGCTTAAATTCGTTATCCTACATTCGAGAAAATATTGGTATTTCTGTTTCACACATGATTTCTACTGATAAAAAAGATTTAAAAAATAATAACGGTAGCTTCAGAATTAGTGAAACAACAAAGAATAAAACCTACCCTATGCTTAGTGTTGGCTTAGAAGCTTGTAATGAAGGCAAGAATGGGAATCTTTTTACCTTTGGTGTATTTTACCGACAAGCATTTAATAAAAATACAAATCTTAATATTTTTAATAATCAAACAGCTACAAAACAGCGTTTCGATCTTACCTATAGAGGCAGTTATATTGGAATAAGTGTTTCATATTTATTCAGTTTGAAAGGCTTGAAGAAAAAGGACGAGTTTTTTTACTAAGTTAATTTTTTACAGAAAAAAAAGGTTAGAATAAATTCTAACCTTTTTTTTATTATTAATATTTTAAAACCTTATCTAGAAATTATTAATTTGTTAGTGTATTGGCGGCCATTAGAATCTACAAAAACAGAAATGAAGCAACCATTTGATAAGCTAGAAACTTGTATAATATTATTTGTATCACTTACCTGCTGACTTAAAACAATTTTACCTTGCATATCAATGATTTTTATTACGCCATCTGTTGCGTTTTCAATTGTTAGTTCAGCATTCGATGGGTTAGGGTAATAAACTAATCCTTTTCCAGTTTGTAAAGAATTTAAACTACTCGCATTTACCATTATATAGGCAGTTTTTGTTAATGAATTGCTCCCTTGACCATTGCCAGCAATTAAGGTAACAGTATAATTTGCGCCATTTGTAAATCTAACTTTGGGAATACGAGATGTTGAATCTGTGCCTCCCTGCCAAATAAATGTTGGAGGAGAAATTCTCCACTTCCAAGTAAGGGGTTCGTTTGCACTTATATCTATTAAATCAATTATTTCATTTAAAGCAGGCACAATATTAGTAGCATAAAAATCAACATTCGGTTTTGCGGTTACAGAGCTTACAGTAATATAGCCATTCTTTTGAAGCGAATCCATACCAACATCATTACTTACAAATAACTTAACAGTATAAGCACCTGTTTGATTGCAGGCTAAATACAAAATACTATCAGTAAGTTTGCTGTTATTTAATAAGGTGTATGAAGTAGGTGTAATAGTCCATTTAAAGGTTTTTGGTTTACCTGTAGAAGTATTCTTTAATATAACAGTTTGACCTTTAGTAACAGCAGTGCTACTTACTACAAAATTGCAAACAGGTCGAGTATTTGGACTAATTGTACGTATCACGTTGTTTCCCATATCAGCAACATATAAAAAACCATCTTTGGGATTAAAAACAATTCCACTTATCTCTTCAAATCTAGCAGCAACGCCAAGGCCATCTGCGTATCCATTATCATTGCCGTTGCCAGCATATAAGCTTAAAACATTGCCTTCATATTTTTTAACAGTTAATTTTTCGGCAATAAATAAAGTATTATTTACCTTACATAAATCTGTTGGTCCAAATAATCCGGTGGTTATCAAATCGGTAACATTATTGTTTGATAAGTCAATTTTACGAATGGCAGAATTGCCAAAATCGGCTACTAAGAGCGAATTTCCATCTAGTATTAAATTGAACGGTGCTGAAAAAGAAGCATTTGTTCCTATGCCATTGGCATTTCCAATAACTCCAACCTTACCAGCTATTGTAGTTACATTGCCATTACTAATTTTTCTAATACAATGATTAGCTCTATCTGCAATATAAATATCTCCATTAGAAGCCCTAGCGATACCGATTGGCTGACTAAACTTTGCGGCAGCATTGGTTCCATCTAAATGTCCGCCATTTAGTGTAAAAAAACCTGCGTGTGTAGAAACAGTTTGATTGGTACTATTATTGATAAAATGTTCTACCAAACGCACTTGATTATTATCCATATCGGCCACATAAATATCATTGGTTGTTGGATTTAATGCCAAACCTGCTGGTCGAGAAAAACGGGCAACAATACCAATACCATCTTTACTTTGAGCAGCTCCGCCATCTGTTGGATCTAAAGCATAACCTGCCACTAAACGGGCAATACCATTGTAAATAAAATAAATGTTATGTTCATTACTAATATATATTCTGCCTGCTGTATCTATTTCAATACCCATAGGTGCTGAAAAATAGGCTGAATCTTTAGGAAAATTTCTGATGGTAAGGGCATTTACATTATATTTAGGGGTGTCAGTCTGCACGCCTGCAAAAGTTTTTACAGTTTGGGCATTGGTTAAGAAAAAAATAAATATAAAAAGTAGTAGTAGGTTTATATTTTTAAAATTCATCGTAATTTATAAAGTCTCTAATGTATTGTTAATGTTTAATTCAATATCTTGTTGTGCATTTGCATAATCTCTGCCTTTAAATTTTTTACCAGTCATGGCTTCAAATAATTCTGTGTATCTTTCTGTTACACTGTTTACAAACTCGTCAGTCATATCAGGTACTATCTGACCTTCAAGACCTTGAAAACCATTTTCCATAAGCCATTCTCTTACAAACTCTTTTGATAATTGTTTTTGAGGTTTGCCTTCTTTCTGCAATTTGTCATACGTTTCAGAATAAAAAAATCTACTTGAATCAGGCGTATGTACTTCATCTATTAAAACAAGTTTTTTATCATAAATACCAAATTCATATTTAGTATCTACAAGAATTAATCCCTGTTTTAAGGCCATTTCTGAACCTCTTTGGTAAAGTGCCAAAGCTGTTTCAGCCATTTGTTCTATTATCTTTTTAGAAGCATGTTTTTTAGCAATAATATCTTCTAAACTTATGTCCTCATCATGTCCTTCACTATTTTTAGTAGCTGGTGTTATAATCGGAGTAGGAAATTTATCATTCTCATTCAAGCCATCAGGCATTCTCACGCCACAAATCATTCGCTCGCCAGTTTTATATTCTCTCAAAGCATGACCACATAAATAGCCTCTCACCACAATTTCAATTGGAATAGCATCGCATTTTATCCCAAAAGTAACATTGGGATCAGGCGTACTCATTTTCCAATTTTGTATAATATCTTTAGTTGCATCCAAAAAATAAGAGGCCAATTGTGTTAAAACTTCCCCTTTATGAGGAATAGCTCTCGGCAATACATGATCGAAAGCAGAAATTCTATCGCAAGCTATCATGGCTACAAATTCATTTTTAATAGTATATACATCTCTTACTTTACCACGATAAAAGGCCGTTTGGTCTTTAAAAAAAAAATTGGTAGCCATTAATCCTTTTTCCATTTTCAGTGAGTTTGATTCAGTCATTTGCTTTTTTTGTAAAAAAAACAAAAATACTATTTTTTTTAATTATTCTCATATGCTTTAATAATTTCTTTTACTAATTTGTGTCTAACTACATCATTTACATTAAGTAGCACGATACTAATACCCTTTATTTTATCCAATAATTTAGTAGCTTTTAACAAGCCAGAAGTTTGTTTTGCAGGTAAATCTACTTGGGTCATATCGCCTGTAATAATTAGTTTTGCATTAGGCCCCATGCGTGTTAAAAACATTTTCAATTGGGAATCTGTAGTATTTTGAGCTTCATCTAATATTACAAAACAATTATCTAAAGTTCTGCCACGCATAAAGGCTAATGGCGCTATTTCCACAGTTCTATTTTCAATAAATGCTTTCAGTTTATCGGGCGGCACCATATCATCCAAAGCATCGTATAAAGGGCGTAAATAAGGATCTATTTTTTCTTTTAAATCGCCAGGTAAAAAACCTAAACTCTCACCTGCCTCTACAGCTGGACGGGTTAAAATAATTTTCTTAATTTCTTTATTTTTCAATGCCTTTACAGCCACTGCTACTGCGGTATAAGTTTTACCAGTACCAGCCGGTCCTATTGCAAAAACAATATCATTTTTAGCTACTTCATTCACCATTTTTATTTGGTTAATTGTTCTAGCTCTAATGGCTTTACCATTATTTCCATATAAAATTATATTAGCATCACTTTCTGGATTCGTATTAAGGGGTTTATTTTCTGCATCTGATGATTCATCTGATCCAAAAATTTCACTTATCAAAGAATCATTTAATTCTCTTCCTTTATCTATAATTTTAATAAAAGATTCAAATCTTGTAGCAAAAGATTCCACTTCGTTGCTTTCGCCAATGGCTTTTAGCTCATTGCCTCTTGCTACTAGCTTTATTTTAGGAAATTGTTTCTTAATGGTATTTAAAAAAACATTATTTGCACCATATATATCTTGGGGTTGCAAATCTTCTATTATGATAATTTTTTCTAACAATGTGAAATTCTCTTTTTATTTAGGGGTTAACTCTGTTATTTTTGCCTACGAAAATAAATCATTTTGGCATTCATACAACTCATAACCGATTTTCAAACAGGTGCCTATAAAATTGGTATTCTGAAACAAAACCTTTTAAACAGCATTGAAAGTGTTGAAATAATTGATATTAGCCACGATATACGATTAAATAATATTACTGAAGCAGCCTTTGTAGCTAAACAACTCAATAAAACGGTCAAAACCCTTACTATTAACTACATAAAAGTAGGATTTGCCAATCGTTTAATTATTTATCAACAGGATTTACAATGGTATGTTGTTCCTGACAACGGTTTAATAGCTTTAATTTTTGAAATAAATGATTTATCTAATCTCTACAGTCTTAATAGTAACGATGAATTAGAAGCTTTTAAAGCCATCATAAATGGCGAAAAAATATCCGCCAGTGGAACTATTATTTTAAGAAATTCAAAGAAACCTGAAATTCAAGAAAATAGAATTATTTGTGAACGCATATTTACCGACAAGTTAGGTAATTGTTATTTCAATCTTTTAAAATCTGAATTTGACTCTGTATTTAAGCCTAATCAATTTGGTGCGCGTATTCAATACATAAATAATACTGCTATTGGTAAAATAAGTTCAAAAATAACAGACGAAGAACAAGGAATAGCTTCCCTATCGTTTAGCAAAAGTGGTTTTTTAAAACTAGCTATTAATAATGGTAACGCTGCTCAACTATTTAGAATAAAGGAAGACTCTAAAATAATTATTGATAAAATATGATTAACCGTATAGTTAAAATGACCTTTAAGCCTGAGGAAATTAATAATTTTTTAAGTCTATTTGAACAAGTTAAAGATTTGATTAAAGCCTGTGATGGCTGCCTACATTTAGAACTTTGGCTACAAATTGGCAACAAAAATGTATTATTTACTTTTAGCCAATGGATAAGCGAAGAGCACTTGAATAATTACAGACATTCGTTACTTTTTGAAGATACTTGGGCTAAAACAAAAGCACTTTTTGCAGCAAAACCTGAGGCTTGGAGTGTAGAACAACTTGTTAGCAGTTAACACAATATTTTAACAACATTTGCAGTTATACTTTTTATATGAACACGAAGTATTATGAATTCAATTAAAAAAAATAGAGTATATGAATAAAAAAATTAGTTTAATAATATTCCTTTTAGGCAGCTTTATAAATATAAATGCCCAACAGAAAAATTTAGACAAAGCAAAAATAGAATTTGAAAAAAAGAATTTTAAAGGTGCAGATAAGCTTATAAACAAGTGCTTACTTAATGAGGAAACCAAAGACAATGTGAATGTTTATTTATTAAAATCTAAAATTCAATTTGAAATAAGCAAGGATAAAAGTTTGTCCTCAAAATATCCAAGTGCCTTTAAAGATGCCTTAAAATTTGCAGATAAATCTTTAGATAAGTGCGAGAACGAATCTCAAAGAAAAGCTTTTCAAATAGAAAATAAACATTATTTCACACAAATAATAAAACAAAACAATAAAGAAGGTACCGAAGCTTACGATCAAAAAAAATGGAGTAAAGCTATTCCAATTTACAAAAGAAGTTTAGCCTTTGGATTAGATACCCAAACACTGGTGTACATGGCAGATTGCTATTGGCAGCAAGGTCAAAAAGCAGAGAGCCTTCCCTATTTTAAAAAATCTGCTGAAATAATATTTAATGCCTTAGCCGATAGTAACACCAAGGTCTATGGCTATCATAAAATACCTTTTAGAAGACTGGGTAAATATTACATGGACAAAAAGCAATACGATACTGCTTATGGATATGTAAAAAACGGATTTGAATTATTGCCAATGGACGATACCTTGGCTTACTATAACTATGGGTTAATGCGCTATGCAATAAGCAATGTGCGCCCTAGTTTTGATTACTTAAATATGGCTAAACAAGGTGTAAAAAAATTTCCAACAGATTCTTTCTTCAACCACAAGGAAAATGCCATTTATATATTTTACCTCAATGGTATGGCTAAAGCCAACGACCAAACGCAATTTGATAGCTTCTTAAATATTTTTGCTAAAACAAAATTAGCCAAAGCCAAAAACCCCAAAATAGACCAAATAAAAAAATACGATGTATTTGCAGGACAAGATGATAAAACATTTTACAATAATTTTTATAAGTATTTAGGTGATATTGGTTTAAGAGAATCTTGTTTTGCTGCTTTTTTGGCTAATAATAAAATTAATCCCGATGTTTTGCTTGGTGCTTCAAAAGATCCAAATTTTAACAAAGCAGAAAACGATAAATTTAATGCCAAACATATTGTTTTTCGTAAAAATTTAAAACCACTTTATTCCGAAATAATTTTTGATAGATATTTGCAATTAGACCCTAAAAATACTGCACACAGGCAAGGCAGAAAAGACTATACGGCCAATTTGAATAAATCGGTATATGGTTATTATGATTTTTTACCTTTAATTATTTTAAATGATGCTTGTGCCAAAGATTTTCCTTCAGAAATAGGTTTTAAAGCCAAAGCAAAGGAACTACGTACCCGACTAATTTCGGAGGCTATAGATAGCAATGATTTTACCTTAGCACGTAAAATATTAAACCAAAGTAACAACTTATATCCTGAGTTGAAAAAAGAACTAGATGTTTTATTTAAAAAAATTGTAATTCAAGATTTTAAATACAGCTACTTTGGAAGCAGAGTAAATTTAAAAGGCAAAAACGAACCCAATGTGCCCGAATACCAATGGAATGGAAATATAGACAGAGATTGTGATGAAGGTAAAATGAGCGAGCTTTTCATTAACAAAGCCTCTCAAAGAATAAATTATTTTAGACGTATGGCTGGTGTTTCTGATAATATAGTTTTAACAGATGATAACAACGAAAACTGTCAATTTGCAGCACTTATGTGCCAAGCCAACAATAGTATGAGCCACGAGCCAAGTGATGCTTGGCGATGCTTTGTGCCTGCTGGCTTAGATGCCCTTAAATTATCGATATTAAGTAAAGATGGAAACCCGCTAATTGCTGTAACAGCAGCTATGGGGCATAATCATGCTACTGTGGGTAACCGCAGATGGTTGTTGAATCCATATGGTCAACTAATGGGTATTGGCACTGCAAGTAATTACACTGCAATATTAGCTATAGATAATAGTAATAAAACAGACACTCTTTTATATAAAACAAAACCAGTTGCATGGCCTCCGCAAGGTTATTATCCTAAAATGTTGTTGTTTAAAAAATGGAGTTTTTCATTAGATCAAAATATGAAAGGCGCTACAGTGAGTATGAAAAATAACTCAGGATTGGATATTCCTCTAAAAGTAGAAACTATTGAAAATGGATATGGACAAAATACTATTGTATGGGAGCCAGAAATAAGTGCACAAACTGTATTAGATAATATAGAATACAGTATTACAGTAAAATTAAGCAACGGTAAAATATTTATTTATAAAGTTACCATTTTAGATATAAAACCATAATATTTATATTATAAAAATTATTAATGGCCTCTATTGCAGTTCCATAAATTATAAAGATGATGGTGAAAGGTCTGCCTGGGTGCAGGGTTTCGGTGATGCCCCGAACGGCATCATTTCTGGCCAACAGGAAGGCTTTGTTAAGCCCTTAAAGCTCGATGTTCGGCCTGTGAGCGCTTTTTAGCGGGATGTGGCAATCTCTTTCTGTATGCTGAGAGATTGCTTCATTTCAGAACGTCAATGACGTTCTAATAATAATTCAATTTATTTTACTAAATTCGTAATATGAAATGTAGGGCATTCATCAATACCTTATAAACTAATAATTCTATGAATAAAAAACTACTACTTTCCATCTTCGTTCTATTTGCTACAATTGCAAATGCGCAAACAACAGTAATTGACAGCATTTTCTCTGGCGGCATCTATCGTAATTACAGAGTATATATTCCTGCTGCATACACAGGAACAAGTGCACGACCACTAGTTTTTGATTTGCATGGTTATACTTCAAGCGCAATTGCTGAACAAGGCTATTCCAATTTTATGCCCATTGCGGATACTGCCAATGTGATTTTCGTTTATCCGAACGGAACATTAGATGGTAGCAGTCAGCCATATTGGAATGCGGGATTTGGAAAAGCAATTGATGATATTGGATTTATTTCCAATTTAATTGATACGCTTTTAACTCAATACAACATTGATGCTAACATGGTTTATTCTTGTGGAATGAGCAATGGCGGATACATGAGTCATACTTTAGCATGTGAATTAAGTAATAAGATTGCAGCTATTGCTTCAGTAACTGGTAGTATGACTACATATCAACAATCTATTTGTATACCTAATCGTCCTGTTCCAATTATGCAAATAAGCGGAAATGCAGATGGAACAGTTTCTTACGGAGGAGGAGGAGGCTCAATGGGAATTGATGCTTTGGTAAATTACTGGGTGACAAATAATAATTGTAATCCTACACCAATTTTTACAAACGTTCCGAATACAAGCACTACAGATGGCTGTAAAGCTGAGTATTATTTATACAATGGGGGAACAAATGGTTCAACTTGCGAGAAATATAAAATTATTGGTGGGGGACATACTTGGCCTGGTTCTCCATTTATTATTGGTGTTACCAATCAAGATTTTAAAGCATCCGAAAAAATTTGGTTGTTCTTTAGAAAATATAAATTAAATCAATTAACGGGAATAAGTGATTTGCAAAATGCTGATAAGATTACTCTTTTTCCAAACCCAGCTACAAATATTGTAAACATTGAAGGAGAAAATGTTTCTTCTTTAATTATATATGATGTTAATGGAAGAGTGCTTATTCAAAGTCAGCAAAAGCAAATAGATATTTCTGCTTTAGCAAAGGGAGTTTATTCTGTTGTTGTTATTTCTGAGAAGAATAGAAGTGTGAAGAAAATGGTGAAGATGTAAACTTATTTATAAATAAGTATATCTTTTGTCCCATCACTTTTCATAAACCCTCTATACGTTCCTCCAGAGTTAAAAGGCATTGTAATATTTCCTTTCGTGTCAATGGCAATGAGTCCACCTTCGCCTCCGACTGTTACCAGTTTTTTTATTACAACTTCATGTGCTGCATCAACCAACGATAAACCTTTGTACTCCATTAGAGCTGAAACATCATAAGCAACTAACGAACGAATGAAAAATTCACCATGACCAGTAAAAGAAACTGCACAAGTTTTATTGTTAGCATAAGTTCCTGCACCGATAATAGATGCATCACCAACGCGTCCGAATTTTTTGTTTGTCATTCCTCCAGTAGAAGTTCCTGCTGCAAGGTTTCCATATTGGTCAAGTGCAACTAAGCCAACTGTTACGAATTTTTTGTCTTTGAGATCAATGTCTGTAGGCTCAATAAGACTTGTAGTATCTGAATAATCCAATTGTATTTGTTCAGTTTTTTTTATTTTAAGTAATTGGTACCAGCGTTTTTGTTCAAAGAAATAACTTGTTTCAGCAAATTTCACTTTTTATTTAAAAATACATATATTTGCCAAATAATGTGAATTAAACCATCATGCTCACTGAATTTATCGATGAATTTATAAAAGCTAATAAGAGATTAACTCAAAAAATAAAAATAAGCAAAACAAAATGAAAAAAACAATGACAATTTTCGGAGCAATATTATTTGCTTCATTTATGCTGATAAGTTGTGGTGGTGGTGATTCAACTGATGATGTAGTTCCAACTGATGATGTAGTTCCAAAAAATATTCATGGTGGTATTGTTGTTTACGAACAAAATGGGAATGGTTTAGTTGCAGCAACCTCAGATTTAGGGGCAATGGAATGGGACTCTGCGAAAACTGCCTGTGATACACTGATATTAAATGGATTTAGTGATTGGCGTTTACCTACAAAAGAAGAATTAAATGCAGTTTATTCTAATCTATACAAAAAGGGAGTTGGCGGTTTTGTTGCTTACTACTATTGGAGTTCCACCGAGTACGATAATAACTTCGCGTGGGGGCAGTACTTCAGTAGTGGCAACCAGAACTACAACTACAAGAACAACAAATACAATGTTCGGGCTGTGAGGGCTTTTTAACAATTTATCTATTTCACCAAATTTTATTTTAACACTCATTACAATAAATTGAAATATTTTTTAATCTTTTTAGCGCTAAGTTTTTAACTAGAATTTTATTTTGGATAAATAATATTAAGTAATGCGAAAAAAACCCTCAGAGTGTTGTTTCTGAGGGTTTTAGATAAAAACTGATTGTTTTCTTGTGATCCCTCTGGGACTCGAACCCAGGGCCACTACATTAAAAGTGTAATGCTCTACCA
>JABMMZ010000118.1 GCA_013205405.1 Bacteroidota bacterium
GTATTGGCGTTTTTTCATTTTCAATTATTTTAGGTTTTATTTTCTTTATATTATTTACTAAATTTACAGATACACCTGTAGAAAAGAAATTAAAATCAGAAAATACAGATTTAAAAGCAGAGTTAGATAATATAAATCAACGTCTTGAAAAACTAAGTAAGGACGTCAATACTCTAAGAACAAAAGATGTAAGTGTATACAGAAGTATATATGAAAGCAGTCCTGTAAGTGAGAAATCGTGGCAGCAATTTGCAGTGAATGACAAAAAATATTCAGACTTAAGGAAATTACCTAATTCAAAATTATTGATTGAAATTAATAAACAAATGGACTTGTTAACCAAGCAAATTGATATTCAAGGCAATAGTTTTGATGATTTATTGGTAATGGCATCCAACAAAAAAGATTATCTTGCACGTATTCCAGCTATTCAGCCAATAAGCAACCAAACATTGGATAGAATAGGTTCTGGTTTTGGTTATAGAACTGATCCTTTTTACCGCACCCAACGTTTGCATGCAGGCATAGATTTTACAGCACCAAAAGGTACGGAAGTATATGCAACTGCTGATGGTGTAATACGAATGGTGAAATCTGAAATATGGGGTTATGGTCAACATATTATCATTGACCATGGCAGCGGTTTTGAAACTTTATATGGACATTTAAGTAAGTTTATAGCTAAGCAAGGACAGAGTGTAAAAAGAGGACAATTAATAGGCTTAGTAGGTAGTACAGGAAAATCTACCGCACCGCATTTACATTACGAAGTGCACAGAGACGGCTCTGCTATTAATCCTGCCTTCTTCTTTTACAATGATTTAACCAACGAGGAGTATCAAAGAATGCTTGAGCTATCATCTTCACCAAATCAATCTTTCGATTAACTTTTATGCCTGCTTTAAAAAGTGATACACCCTCAAAAAAATTATTTTATAATATGGGTGAAGTTAGTAGGATGCTTGAATTAACCCCTTCACTTTTACGTTTTTGGGAAAATGAATTTGACTGTTTAAAAAAAGTTGTAAAAAATGGCAAAGGGGATAGAAAATACACAGAACAAAATATAGAAGACATAAAACATATAATTACCTTAGTAAAAGTCAAAGGATACACTTTACATGGTGCAAACCAATATTTAAAGACATATATAAAAACTGATAATCCTAAAAAGGATACACTCGAAAGCCTAATAAAGATAAAGCAATTTTTAGAATCGTTGAAAAATAGTTTAATAGTATAAAAATAAAAAAAACTTAATAGTAACAATATAATAAAAAAAATATACGTTTGTGATAATATATAATAATTAAATATGGAAATTCGACAAAACGAAAAAGATAAAAATAGCAAAGGCTATTTAATGATTTTAATAGGTGTGTTAGCTTCTTTAAATATAGGAATTGGGTACAGCTTATACACCCAAAATCAGAAGAAAAATGAGCTTACATCGCAAAACATTAAATTAACCGATGACAACAAAGAGCTTATAATGGAGCTAGAGAAAGCGGAATTAGACATTAAAAATTTACAAACTTCTAATTTAGATTTAATTTCCAAATTAACAGAAAAAGACCAAGCTATTTCTGATAAAATAGCACAAATAAAAACACTATTAAGCAAAGGTAAATTATCTATAAGCGAAATAGCGAAAGCGAAATCTGAAATTGCTTCATTAAGAGAACAAATAGCAAACTATAAAGCGCAAATAGAGCAATTAAACGCTGATCTAAAAAGCGAGCAAACAAAAAGTGCTGGATTAGAAAGTGATTTAGGAAATCAACAAGCTATAAATGCTGACCAATCTAAAACTATTGACCAGCAGAATAAAAGAATTAGCTTAGCTAAAAAATTAAATGCAAGCACTTTAATAGCAGTAGCTATTAGAGAAAGAAAATTATTTGGTAAAAAAGAAGTTGAAATAACTAAAGCAAGTAAGGTAGAAGAAATAAAAGTGAGATTTAGTTTAGATAAAAACGAAATTTCTGACGCAGGAGATAAAGATATTTTTATTAAGATAATAGGACCAGATGGCTCTACAATTACATCTAAAACACAAACTACCAAAGTAGATGGTACAGAAACTTTGTATTCTCAAATGAAAACTATTGATTACAAAAACGAAAAATTGGAAGATGTAGTTTATTATAAAAAACAAGGCGAATACAAACCTGGTGAATACACCATAGAAATATTTGCTGAAGGTTATAGAATTGGAACTACAAAAATGACTTTGAAATAATTATTTAAAAATAAAAAAAACGTTTTCATTCAATTGGAAACGGTTTTTTTTACGGTAAAACTATTGGACCAATTTGGTACATCCAAAAATAGAAAGCCCAATTACCGCCTATTAAACCTGCAAGTATAAACGATAAACGGTGTTGCAGGGGTATTATTTTAAAAATAATTATACAGCCTATTAAAAAACCTATTCCACCTAATAAAAGGTCGAAAAATTGAGAGTTTAAATAAAAATAAGTTGATAATTTAACTTCATCTCCCCTCCTAGAAAGATGCCCAGTATTAATTTGATAATACAAACCTGTAAATAAATTGGCCGGTGCACGTAACCACAATAAAGAAAGAAATACTAATATGTAGTGAAGTGGCGACAATACTTTTTCTTTTTTGTATAACCGTAAAAGTAAAATAAACGCAATGGTCCCTGTTAAAATTGTTATTAATGGTCCTCCTAAAGTAAATATAAAACTGTTTAAAGAATGATGCCATTTTAATTTTTCTAATACCAATTTGTCCTTAAAATCTCGTCCATTTTCTATGGCATCTCTATTTTTATCGTATAAATCAAAATATTCTTTATAGTAACTTCTACTATTTGTATAAATAGTACTCATATAATTGATACGTGAATTAATGCCGACCGCTTTTCCTGCCAAATAATGCCCACTTTCGTGATGCAACTTGCCAATTGGAACGCAAATAATAAATACAAGAAGAAATAAGAAAAAAGACTTCAGATTAAAATTAAACATCAGAATTTAATTTACTTAACTTTTATGGGCACTGGCTTTTTCTTTTTATAATCTCCATTCTTCCAAGCTTCAAAAAATTGAACCCAAGCAAAAGGATTTAATACATTCATAGCAGGAAGCTGACCGCCTGCATAATACGATTTTTGAATATTTTGTCTAATTACATTTTTGTAGGCTTCGTAAGCATCACCTTTCATACTCATAGCTTGCTCTCTGAGTGCTTCTCTTTCTAAATTTATTTTAGCTCTTTCCAAGTCATCATTTGGAATTTCTTTATTTACAAATGCAAAATCGAAAGCAGTTCTATTGGGCATTGGCATTATTTTTACTCCTGGTAAGTAAAAAGTATCTTGGTTCATCAACTTAACAATAGAATACTTGCTATCAGAGAGTGTATCTGGCACTCTAAAATAGCTCGACTTAAACTCTACATGGCTAAATACAATGCTATCACCTTTTCTAGCTACAAACGAGAAATAACCCTCAAGATTAGAATATGTACCATAAGGCTTATTTAAAACAGAGATATTGGCAAATGGAATAGGGAAAATACTATCTGATGACAATAAAATTCCTGAAAATTGAATCAAATCACTATCTCTTTTAGCTTGAATTTCTTTGTTGTATTGCGCATTTGAATTGTACGAAACAAAAAATAAAAACGTTATGAAAAAGTATTTTATCATTTTAATATTGTTACTATAACAAAATTCCCGCCAAAATAGTCACACTAACTAAAATGATAGCTGGTAATTTTGTATAACGCAAATATAATAAAGTTGAAGCAAAAACAATTATACTTACCCATAAATTTATATTAAAATTACGATTAAAACTAATAAAATAAGGTATTAACATAAAAACCGCTGCCGCCCATATAAAACCAATAGATACAGAAATAATGCCATCGAGGGAACGGTAAACTATTGGATATTTTTTTATCTGTCCCCAAATTGGATATACAAAAAAGATTAAAAGTGTACCTGGTAAAAAAATAGCAATCGTTCCAATTCCACATCCTATTAATTGGCCCCAAATATCATAGCCTAATTTTTTCATGGCAATGCCATTGGCGTATGTGGCTATAGTAAAGGTAGGTCCTGGCACGGCCTGTAATAAACCTAAACCTGTATTAAATTCTTGAAGTGTTAAATATTGCTTTTGTTTAAATTCTACAAACTCTGCTAATATCATGGAATACAATACATTTCCGCCTCCAAATACCATACTGCCCATACGGTAAGTATTTTCAAAAAGTCTTGTAGGTTCTGAAAAAGAAGGAAATGTTTTGCGCGTAAACTCTCCTAATAATGCAGCCGTTATTAATATCACAAACATTAATGATAAATTGGTCCACTTAATATTTAATAACGGTTTTGTATTAGGAATAAAATCTTTTTTACCAAAATTGACATTCATAAAAGCACCAAAAAAATGTAATATTGGAAATGTATAGGGTGTATGAA
>JABMMZ010000119.1 GCA_013205405.1 Bacteroidota bacterium
AAATATCACCCTTTTTAATATTCAATATTCTATCTAATTCTTTACTGCTGTATTTATTATTACCAGTAAATTCTATATTTCTAAAATAATATTTTTTACCTTCGCTTACACCTATCTTTATGGCTACTCTTTTGTTATTTATTTTTACTACCGAATCAAAAGTAATAGCAGCATCTCTATAGCCTCTGCTATTATATTTTTTCAATATCCCATCTTTTTCCTCATTATACGTTTCTTTAATAAATTTACTAGATTGTAAAATATTAATTTTATGACGCAAACGTTTGGTCTTCTTTAAAGTTTGACGCAATTCAGCATCCGTAATAGCATCGTTTCCTACAAATTCAATATCGTAAACTTTAACTTTACGACCTTTATTTACATCAAGTACTAAGAATTCTCTATTGGGAATTGTATCTTTATATTGTTTAATGCCAATTTTAACATCGTAAAAACCTTTTGCAAAGTAGTACTTTGTTATTTCGGCAAGGGTTTTATTCAATAAATTCTCATTTATAATAATGCCAGATTTTAAGCTTAACTCATCTCTTAAAGTTTTTCTTTCGCCATTTCCAAGACCAATAATTTTAAATTTAGATAATCTTGAACGCTCTTTTACGGATATTGAAAGCCCTATTTTCGAGCCTTCTATTTTCTTTGCATAAATAATTACACTGCTAAAATAATCTTGTTTCCACAAATTTTCAATTGCTTGAGATATCTCATTCCCTGGAATTTTGATTGTTTGATTGATTGACAAATTAGAATTAAATACAATAGACATTCTATCTACGTATTTATTGCCTTCTGTTTCTATGCTTGCGATAGTGTATTCTTGAGGTTTATTATAATCTAATAGCATATAAACTCTATTGCTATCAGATTGGGCAACTGTAAAAAATACATTGCATAAAAGTATGGTTAAAAATAAAGTATGGTATATTTTAAACATTCGTATTTTCTTGTATTTGTTCACTTGTTTTTCCAAATCTGCGTTCTCTTTTTTGGTAATCAAAAATGGCTTTATATAAACACTCTTTATCAAACTCAGGCCAATAAGCATCGGTAAAATAAAATTCACCATAGGCCATTTCCCAAAGCATAAAATTACTTAAACGGTACTCTCCACTTGTTCTTATTAAAAGCTCTGGCTCTGGAAATTTGCCTGTGTGTAAGGCTCTAGAAATAAGTTCTTCATTAATATCTGATGAACTAATAATACCCTCTTTTACTTTTTCTGACAGGGCCTGTGTAGCCTGCACTATATCCCATCTAGCGCTATAGTTAAGTGCTAAAATTAAATCCATTCGTGTATTATCTTTAGTTAGTTCAATGGCCTCCAGTATTTGGTTGTAGGCATCTGCTGGCAATGCTTTTATATCGCCAATAGTTTTTAATCTAATATTATTTTTTTGCAAAGTGGCTACTTCTTTGCGGATAGTGCGCACCAATAAAGTCATTATGGCATTTACTTCAAATTTTGGTCTATTCCAATTTTCAGTACTAAATGTGTAAAGAGTTAAAAATTTTACGCCAATCTCTGCAGCAGCTTCTGTAATATTTTTTACAGATTTTACGCCATACTCATGCCCAATAACTCTTGGCAAGGCCCTTTTTTTCGCCCATCTTCCATTGCCATCCATTATAATAGCAATGTGTGCGGGTATTTTTTCAATATTTAAATCTTCTAAAAGGCTTTTTTTAGCCATAGTTGTTTGGTAGGATGGATAACGTACAAAAGTAAGATAAATTTGTTATGCTTAAAACGGATGGTGACAAAAAGTTGTTACATTTCTAAAGGAAATAGTTATTCCCATTACAAAATACCAATCTTTTAGGTGAGAATCACCTCTCATTGTACCGTTGTCTATTGGCGGTTTGCCTTGTGTTGTTTGAGGTTGAGATAAATCAACAGCAGTGCCTCCTTGTTTTGCATTCAATGCCGCATAATCGGTGTAATTACCTTTAGTATCGTCTAAATAATCTGTAAAAGTTTTTCTAAATCCAATTTCTGCACCGATATCCCATTTTTTTCCTGCATTAAATTTATAGCCTAGTCCTAAATTCAATGCTGGCTGAATAAGTGCATATTTTCTTTTGTCATTCAAAATCTGACCTTCGGTGCCAAATCTTTGTAAACTTACTCTATCTCCATTTGCCAATTTGGTTTTAGGATTAAAGAAAAACAAATTAAAGCCAGCAAAAACATAAGTAGTTGTTGGTTTATCGTTTACATTCATCCCAAAGGGTTTGAAATTAAACTCTAAATCATATCCTAGCTCATAAATATCGCTAAAAAATGAAATATTTCGATATTGATTAGCTTTAAAATTTTTATCACTTCCACTAATTCTGGCATAATTTAAAAAATATTTACTACTAAAAAAACTAGAATGATTATTCTTAAAAAAAATGCCGCCTGCAATTTTAGTTTCTTTGAATACAATTTCTGGTGCTATATCTCCAAAGTAATTACTACCACCTATCATTAAGCCAAATTCTTGTCTTCCATTACGATATTTTTGGGCACTAAGGGTAAACTCTGCAGCAAAGCATAGTAAAATAACAAATAAAAATTTTAAATTAAACACTTAGTAATACTCTTCTCAATAGAATTATATTAAAAGTTAAAACAAGGTTGTTTACCACCCATTATTCTGTATGTCACAGTAACGCCTCCTATTAAATACCAATCTTTTACTTTAGCATTTCCACGAGGGTCGTTGTTTTCAAATTTAGTTTCACCTAATTCTAAACTTCTGTCTTTTAGAGCTACCGCCATCGGACCACTTGCACCACCAACAATAATATCATCAACATAAACTGAAGAAACATCATCTAAATAATCTGTAAATGTTTTACGAACACCAAATTCTAAACCTATGGTCCAATGATCATCCAATTGCCATTTAGCACCAACGCCAAATGGAATGCTTAATTGTGTTAGTGAATATCTTCTTTTATCGTTAAATTTAGTAGTCTCTTGTCCTTCTGTGCCCAGTGGTTGTAGTTCTATCCAATCCCTATCTTGAGCTTGCAAACTTGGGTCGTGAATGCCTGCTATATATGTAAATTTTGCTTTGGGATTGAATCTAAATACAGAAATGCCTCCAAATAAATAGGGCGACCATCCGTAAGTAGAGCGCGTATTTTCAAAACCTCTAATATTCCACTCACCTTGAATAGAAAACTCAATAATATCAGACTTAAAACTTAAATTTCTGCGTTTTCTGTAGGGGTCACTGCTAAAGTTTTTATCCGAACCTTCTATTTTTCCATAAATAGCAGTACCCTTAAAACTTAAATAAGGCCATACATTATATCGGCATATTAAACCGCCAGCCAATTTGGTTTTGCCCCATAGTGGTTGATAATCTTTTGTCATATCACCCCAATAATTAGACCCCCCTAAATATAACCCAAAATCTAATGAACTGAATTTTTTTTGACCTTGTGCAAATAAGCTACTAATAATAAAAAATAGCGCAAATATAAAGTATGTTTTTTTACTTACAATTTTGCCTAATTTTAAAAAACCAACTTGATACTTTATGTTCATTTTTATGTAAACCTAACTACGAAAGTAAGGCTTTTGTTTTAATAACGCAAAAAAATGGTATTTATTTTATAAGATTTCAAAAAAAAACATCCTTAAATAAAAATTTAAGGATGTTTTTAAATTTTTTTTAATAAATTAGGCTCTAATTTTTTGCGCCAACCACCCATTATAGCGCCTAATAATGCAAAACAAAATTAATGAGTAAATTCCATCACAATAAATAAAGACTTATAGGATTGCCTGCAAACATATTACCTACAAATACACCCGAAGCACTTATTATCCCTAAAAATAAGCCAATGGAAAGTCCCCCTTTTAAATTTTGCTCATTGGTTTTGTTAATTAACCAATTGATTAAAACAGCATATAAAATGATAAGAAAGAAATTAAAAATCATTGGTGTCATAGACTGTTCAATAATTACCCCATTTTTATTCATTTCTGTTTTTGTGTCGTCCTGCCAGGTATAATTATTGCCAGCCATCAATGGCTATAAAAATAAAAATCCATACCAAATGAAGCCTAAAAAAACTGAAGCAATTGCAGACAATATTGCCGCAAACCAATTTAAGTTGTTGAATAATTTGATAATATTTATTTGTTATTATTAGATGAGCAGGCAATTAGGATAATATTTTTAATAATTGGAAATTTTTAAATTTTTAAATTTTCGTAAAATAAATGAGCTGAAGCATAAACAGCCTACTCGTATCTCAATGCCTCGATTGGGTCTAATTTGGAGGCTTTAGAAGCAGGATAATAGCCCGCCAAAACACCTACAACAAAACATACTACTACTGCCACAATGATCCATGTCCATGGTACTATAAAACCAGAATGCATAAAAAACCCAACCAAATTTCCCAATAAAATACCCAATATAATGCCGCCTAATCCTCCAATTTGACAAATAACAAGTGCTTCAGTTAAAAATTGTTGTTTAATAATGGCAGGTGTAGCACCCAAAGCTTTTCTTGTGCCTATTTCCTTGGTGCGTTCAGTAACACTTACTAACATTATATTCATTAAGCCAATAGCTGCGCCTATTAAAGTAATAACACCAATTAAAGTGGCTACTATTTTAAGCCCACTCAGATTTTCTTTTAAAGTGGCTGTTACCGACTCGCTTTTTACGACACTAAAATTGTTTTTATCACCAGCTTTTATTCTGCGAATTCCGCGCATTATACCTTCTGTTTCACTTACGGCAAAATCTATTTGCTTTATATTATTTACAGCAACAGACACATTGAAAGAATTGCTAGATGTTAAATAATTACCTTTGGCTTCGGTTAAGCTAATATGCACCATTCTATCACCACCACTCATACCCATACTGCTGCCTTTACTCTTTAAAATACCAATAATTGTATATTGAATATTATTAAAACTAATGGTATTGCCAATTACATCTAATTTATTAAAAAGTAGTGTCGCTATATCTTTTCCAACAATGCAATTTTTGCTTCCAGTATTGGCTTCTGAGGCAGTAAAATTTCTGCCATAACTTAATTCAGTGCCGCTTACCGCAAAATAATTTTCATCTATTGCTATTATTTTAACATTCGGATTTGTTTTTTTATTACCGCTTTTTATTGTTGCATTAAAACTAATGTTAGTACTTGCCGAAACAATTGCTGGTATGGCAAATTGTTTTTTAAATTCTTTAACTTGAAAATAGTCTATTGGTGCAAAATCTAATTTTTGTTGGCCATGTCCTCCTAATCGCATAATCCCATCTCTATTTCTAATATTAAAAGTGTTACTTCCCATTTTCTGAAAAGTTTTAGACAGTCCTCCCTCAATACCATCAACTGCTGTAAGCATTCCTACTAAAGCAGCGATACCGATGGTAATAATTAAACACGTAATTACTGTACGTAATAAGTTGCCTTTTACAGCACTTAAGGCTATTTTTATATTTTGAAGCGAATTCAACTTTTGCAAAGCAATTTATTTTTTTTAATTAAAACTAATGTATTCTACTAAAGGGTGAGTTTATGGGACGGGGATGGGGACGGGATTTTTTTTGTTATTATGTTATTTTGGAAGGGGAAATGTTATTAGTTATTTGGGTTTAAAGAAAAATATTTTGTTATAAAATTAATAAACAATTATTTTCTAATACACACATCAATAGAAATAACTATTAACACAATAATATGTAAACAAATAACATAATAACTATTAACACGATAACTTAAAAATCTATCTTTGCAATTGATATGCAAAATATACCATTAGCTGAGCGAGTTCGCCCTCATACGTTGAATAATTTTATTGGTCAACAGCACTTGCTTGGCGCCAATGCTCCATTAAGAAAGCTTATTGAAAATGGCAGTATTCCAAGTTTATTATTTTGGGGACCTCCTGGTGTTGGCAAAACAACCTTAGCACGCATTATTGGCGATAGTTTACAATTACCCTATGTTCAGCTCAGTGCTATAAGTGCTGGTGTGGCCGATGTTAGAAAAATAATTACAGATGCGAAAGAGAAGGGCAAAATTTTATTATTTTTAGATGAAATACACCGCTTTAATAAAAGCCAACAAGATGCATTGCTAGGCGCAGTAGAAGCTGGCTATATTTTATTGATTGGTGCTACTACAGAAAACCCTTCATTTGAGGTTAACAATGCCTTACTATCCCGTTGTCAAGTTTATATTTTACAGGAACTCAGTAAAGATGACTTGCTGCAAATTGCACATCAAGCCATTGCTGCTGATACATTCTTACAAACCAAAGAAACCAGCATTTCACAATATGAAGCCCTGCTTCAATACAGTGGTGGTGATGGTAGAAAATTATTAAATATTATAGAAATGGTAACCTCTCAAAAGAAAGCACCCGTTATAATAACAAATGATGCCGTACAACATGCCTTGCAAAATAAAACCATTGTATATGATAAAGTAGGTGAGGAACATTACAATATAATTTCGGCCTTTATAAAAAGTATGCGTGGTAGCGACCCCAATGCTGCAGTGTATTATTTAGCTAGAATGATAGCTGGCGGAGAAAATCCTGAATTTATTGCGCGCAGAATGCTTATACTAGCGAGTGAAGATATTGGCAATGCAAATCCAACAGCCTTAGTTTTAGCAACCAATTGCTTAACTGCTGTTCAAAGTATTGGAATGCCAGAGAGTCGAATTATTTTATCGCAATGTGCTACATACTTAGCCAGCAGCCCAAAAAGTAATGCTGCTTATATGGCTATCAATGAAGCACAAGCCATGGTTGAAAAAACAGGAGCTTTACCGGTGCCTTTAAACTTAAGAAATGCTCCTACTAAATTAATGAAAGAATTAAATTATGGAAAAGATTATGCTTACGCCCATAATTATGCCAACAACTTTGTAATTCAGCAATTTTTACCCGATCAATTGGAAGGGGTTGTATTTTACAATCCGGGAAGCAATGCCCGAGAAAATGAAATACGTGATTTTTTAAAAAAACGCTGGAAAGAGAAATATGGGTATTAGAGTTGAATAATTTCTATTTATGGCATTTAAAATAATCAAAAGGCTCTAAACAATCAAGGCATTTGTATAGTGACTTACAAGCGGTGCTTCCAAATTGGCTAATAAGTAAAGTATTCGTGCTATTGCAATGTGGACATATAATACCTTTTGGAGTTGAAAACAATACAGAATCATCAAATCCATCATACTGCGGAGGTGCTATGCCATAGGCTTTTAACTTTTTTTTACCACATTCACTCATCCAATCTGTAGTCCAAGCAGGCGATAGTACTAAGTTTATTTTACATTTAATGCCCTTTTCTATCATTAAAAATTTAATACCCATTTCTATAGCACCCATAGCAGGGCATCCTGTATAAGTAGGTGTAATATCTATCTCTACTATATTGTCAATAATTTCTACTTTACGCACCACCCCCAAATCTACTACCGAAAGCACAGGTACTTCAGGATCGCTTACCTGCTCAAGCATTTGCCAAATATCCTCTTGGGTATAGCTCATTATTTTTGTAAAAAATCTTTTATTAAGGATTGTTGAAATCCTTTTCCATCAAATAAATAATCATTCCGCTTAGCACTATCTCCAAAATAGGATATTTGCTTTTTGGAATCATTGTCGAATATTAAACTTCCATTTTGCCAAACTCTGCCAAATCCATTATTGAAATGGTATTGGGCAAATGGCACACCATGAGTTAAAGTTGTTTGCCAATAAAATTCGCTTACTTCCATTTTTATATTCATGCTACTTAACAATAATTCGGGAATAATGGTTTGCGAAACAACAGTATTAATTTGTGTGCCTTTTAATTCTTTTTTAAGAGCACCTCCTGTTATTATCATTGGAATATGGTATTTTTCCTTTCCGAAATATTGTACATCTTTTAATCCAATATCATGACCATGGTCAGCCACAAGTAATATGACCGTATTTTTATACCATGGCATTCGTTTACATTTTTCTAAAAACTCAAACAACATTCTATCAGCATATTGAATACTGTTTTTAAAGCCATACCATTCATCTTTTTTTAAATTAGTAGCCTGAAATGGCACTTCAAATGGCTCATGACTGCTAAGTGTCATAATTGTGCTAAAAAATGGCGTCTTTATTTTATTTATTGATGCTAAAGCTTTATCAAAAAGAAAGCCATCATGCGCTCCCCATTTGCTATTCAATTGGTTTGTTTCAAAATCCTTTTTATCTACTATTTCATCAAATTTTTGAACCAATAAATATGATTTCATAGAAGCAAAATTGCAATCTCCACCATAAACAAATAAATTGGTGTAGGCCTCTGCTTTCAAAGATTTACTAATACTCGGCAGTTTGGCCATTTTATCTGGAAAAACAATGATACTAGATGAAGGCTGAGCAGGATAACCACTTAAAACAGATACAAGGCCTTTTTCTGTTCTATCACCACTGGCATAACATTGCATAAAACTTAAATTTTCTTTGGCAATATTATCTAAATTAGGCGTACAATAATTATTTCCGCTAAAATATTTGCTTGCATTGGCTGTAAAGCTTTCAAGCATTATAATTATTACATTTGGCTTAGCAACATTGGTTAAGGACAAGGTGTCTCTGGATTCCATTAGTATTTGATTTTTTATCGAACAATGCGCTTCCACATCACTTAAATAATTAAGTTTATGGCCATAAATATTTTCTGTATTGGTAAATATATAATATACAGCGTTCCATAGACTGTTGATAGACGCTGCATTATCTATACTTTTATCTGAAAAAATAGCACTGCTTTGACTTATAGCTGTTACACCCAATCCACATCTTAACATTACAAAATTTAGCCCCATAAAAAGCAAAACTAACACACTGTTTTTTAATTTTAATTCTAAAGTTTGTTGAATAATTATTTTAAAAATAAAGTTAAATAAAATAAATAATAAAATACAGAGTATGAGGCCATAAAAAATAGTTTTTACAAAATTGACAGCTCCAGCAGAAAGTGCCATTTCTATTGGATGCGTAACATAAACTAATACTTGACTATTAAACTTATTACCCCACTGTAAAAATAATTCTGCATCTGAAATAGTTAATAAAAAAACAAGGATAAACTGTAATGATAAGATTGTTTTTACAAGCCATTTTGGGGCATTTTTCTTCGTAATATTTTTAAATAAATCAATTATTAAAAATGGAGCTAAACAATATGCTATGGCAGACAAATCTAACCAAAAACCATGTGCTGCCGTTTTAAAAAAAGCAACAACAAACCCTTGATGAAACAAACTTAAATTATAGCAAATAAAATAAAGTCTGCTGCATTGAAAAATGAGCAGAAATAAAATCAACAATTTAATATACTTTATGAAATATCTCAATTAAATATAAAGCAAATTTAGGTTATTAAACTACAACTTCTCCCTTAAAAACCTCAGTGGCTGCTCCACAAAGCCATACATTGGTAAAATTATGTTCGCTTTTATTATAAGTTACATTTAAGTTGCCCCCAGGTGTTTGTATTGCAATAGTGTATTTACCATTGGCAAAGTTAAGGTTTTCAGCAAGGGTTATTACGCAAGCAGTAACGCCTGTGCCACAACTTAAAGTTTCATTTTCTACACCACGCTCATAGGTTCTTACCTTAATAGTTTGAGCATCTAGTATCTCAACAAAATTGACATTAATGCCAACGGTTTTGTAAGTTTCATTGTATCTTATTTGATGCGCCAATTTGACAATATTTAAATTATTTACATTATCAACAAATACAACATAATGAGGCGAGCCAGTATTCAATTCATAATCAACCTCAATTGATTTAATAAAGCTAACATCTTGCATTTTTAATTGCACTTGCTCTTTACTCCAAATAGCATCATGTGGACCATCTATTGCTTTAAAAAATACGTTTTCATCATTAAAAACATTCAAACTTTTTGCAAAATCAACAATACACCTGCCTCCATTGCCGCACATTGTACTGATTTTTCCATCGCTATTGTAATAAACCATTTCAAAGTCGTACCCTTCTATATTTTGCAGCAGCATTAGCCCATCGGCACCTATACCAAATTTAGGGTGGCAAAGTTGTGCAACATTTAATTCAGAGAATTCAAGTTTTCTATTATCTATTAAAATAAAATCGTTGCCAGTGCCTTGGTATTTTACAAATGGAATTTTCATATTATAATTTTGATATAAAATTTAAAATTTCAGTGTCTGTTTCAGTTTGATAAACACAAGCATCTGAACAATTTTTAAGTTTATATACTGTATTTATTACTTTGATATACACTGTATTATTTACATCATAAAGCTTAATATTTTTAACATCCAACCCATACAATTGAATAGTATTACCAATAAATTTATAGCCTTTAAAATTTATTGGCGATTGCCAAAATTCTACTTTATAATTTTTTAATGCGGTTGTTTTGTGTTCTTTATTCTTCTTTAAAATAGCAGTATCAATTTTATACTTCGCATTGGCCTTATCATTCATATTGACATTGCCTGCATTGGTATTATTAGCAGGAGCTGGTAAAGATTTTCCAGGCTTTTTATTTTCAGCTTTTGTAATCCTAACTTCACTTAAATTATCCTTTTCGGCATCCATATTATAATTAAAAACTAAAAGTTTGGTTGTAATAGTAGTATCTCTTAATTTTTTTTCTGAAAGTACATTAAAATCCACATCATCCCTTTCAGCATAAGTAGTAGCAGGTGCAACCGCTTTAACATCCTCGCTTTTAAAATTGTCATATGCAGAATTACTTTCTTTTGGCATTTCCATTTGCTCAACATTTGCTACCGGAGGTGCTAACGGCTTCTCCATTTCGGCAAGTTCTTTTTTTTCACTTTCTATTTCCAAAAATTTTACTTCAGTACTAACCGCATTAGTATCTATATTTTCACTTTTTGCTTTACTAGATTCTGGTGCATTTGTAATGGCCGTAGAATTATTAATAGGCAAAACTACCAATTTGATTATGAAACCCAAACCAACCAACAATATCAATGAAGCAGCTATTTGCAAAGGTTTTTTCCAAAAAGCTACCATTTTTATTTCTGGCAACTCCTCTTCTTTCAAAAAGTTTTTTAAGTCATTTCTACTGTAATCTTTAATTCCTAATACAATGGTTTTATAATCTTCAAATTCTGATTTAAACTCTGAATCTTGATTCAATTTTAAATCAAAAGCCTCTATCTCATTAGGATTTAATTTACCTAGTAAGTAATTGTCAAAAAGCTCCATATTTAATTCCTCATTATTCACAGTTTATATTAAATCTTTTTTATGGTAAGTATTTAAAACCAATTGCTGCAATTGCTTAAAGCACTGGTATTTTTTAGCTTTAGCCGTATCTGCATTATTATAATTTAATTTTTGGGCAATGGTATTCATATCTAAAGCATCAAAATAAAAAAAAGTTAAAATATCCTTACAATTAGCACCTAAATTTTCCATCATTTGCATTACAATTTGTCTATTCTCGGTAGCAAAGGCATCATCTTTTACTGTCAAATTTTCAGAAATTATGCCATCCATACCTGTTTGTTTTCCTAATTTATTAAGTCTCTTTAGCCATAAATTTCTGCTTATAGCAAATACCAAAGTACTTAACTTTGCTTTTAACTCTAGCTGATTGTGATGTATTTTTTCCCAAATCACAATCACTGCATCTTGCACAATATCTTCCGCATCATAGCTATTACCACTATTTTTTAATATGTAACCTCTTATCGACATATAACTATCTTTATACAATTGCGCCAACGCTTGCTTACTGCCATTTTTAATAGCAGCTACCAATTGCTCGTCATTCATTTTTTTATTTTCGGGCACTGTTGGTGGTTTATTAATACAATTTAATCGATAAAGGTAAATATGGAAACACTTTTTCTGTCAATTTTGCGTTACAAAAGTAATTAAAAAAATTTGGAACAAATTTTGAAAAAATTAATTTTAAAAACAAATGAATAACAAAATGAAAAAAGTATTTGGAATTTTTGCCATAGCCTTAGTAGGCGGCATAGTAGCATTGGGAATTAACAAACTTACAACTAAAAACGGAGGTTCAAACTCTTTTGACGACATGCAAAAGCGGAACACAAAATTTGCTAGCATGTATGAAAGTCCTGCAGGTGTAGGTTTCGATTTTGTAAAAGTATCAGAAAGTAGCACACCAACTGTAGTGCATATTAAATCGCACTTTGGGGAAGAAAAATCTTCTATTACCAAAAAAAAACAACAACAAATGCCTATGGATCCTTTTGAATTTTTTAAAGGTAATCCCTTTGAAGATATGCCACGTGGCCCAGGAATAGCCACTGGCAGTGGGGTTATAATAACACAAGATGGTTATATTGTAACCAACAACCACGTGATAGACAATGCAACTAAAATAGAGGTTACTTTGAATGACAGACGCACCTACCAAGCAGAATTAATAGGCACCGATAAAACGACTGATTTGGCTTTGTTGAAAATAGATGAAAAAAGCTTAATGTTTATGGCTTTTGGTAATAGCGATGAAGCTAAAGTAGGCAATTGGGTAGTGGCAGTTGGTAATCCTATGAACTTAACAAGCACCGTGACAGCTGGTATTATTAGCGCCAAAGGACGTAGTATAGATTTGTTAAGAAGAGAAGATAATCTATATGCTATTGAAAATTTTATTCAAACAGATGCTGCTATTAATCCAGGAAATAGCGGAGGAGCATTGGTAAATACTGCCGGTCAATTGGTTGGTATTAACACTGCTATTGCCTCTCAAACAGGAAGCTACACAGGTTATGGTTTCGCTATTCCAGTTAATTTAGTAAAAAAAGTAATGGATGATTTATTAAAATTTGGCAAAGTTCAACGTGGCGTATTGGGTGTTGCCATTCAAGAAATAACTTCTGAAATAGCCGAAAAAGAAGGCCTTAAAGCCTTAACTGGCGTATTGGTACAAGAGGTAACACCCGATGGGAGTGCTGCTAAAGCAGGTGTAAAAAAAGGGGATGTGATAGATAAAATTAATGGTATTGCTGTTAATTCCGTTTCTGGCTTACAGGAAGAAATAGGCAAACACCGCCCTGGTGAAAAAATTAATATTACCATCAATAGAAAAGGTGAAATAAAAGAACTAAGTACCACCCTGAAAGGCATAGACGGCAAAGAAACTACGAGTATGGCCGATAAAACAGAAACTAATACGATACAAGGTGCTACATTCAGCACTCTAACCAAAGCGGAAAAAGAAAAATTAGGTATTAAAAATGGCATTAAAGTTACTAATGCAGGTAATGGCCCTTTTAAAGGTAAAGTGCAAGTAGGTTTTGTTATTACCAAAATAGATAAAGAACCTATTTATAGTATTCAAAACTTAAGAACGCTGCTCGAAGAAGCTGATGGCGCTATTTTAATAGAAGGTAAAAATGCCGATGGCACCGACAATGTGATTGGCTTGAAAATCAGTAACGATTAATTTAAAAGAAGCTTTCATTAAAAAACTCGTTCAATTTTTGAACTAGTTTTTTAATTTTGAATTATGGGGTAGTAGCTTTATTGCTAGCGTCTAACGCTTTTTTCCTTTGGCCTTTGGTAAAAGGAATTGGAATATACTTAGCAGGAAATTTATTTAAATCTTTTAAAATAACATCTAAATCAAAGGCTGTTTTATTTAGATTAGTGTACAATTCTTTATCATTAATTAATAAACCTAAAGTACCCTCACGATTATTTATTTTTGTCATTATAGCACTAATTTCTGCAAGTGCATTATTGGCAGACTCAACAGTCTCTTTAATTTTAGCTGCTGCTAAATTATCTGTTGTATTTTTTAAATTGGCCAAAACTAAAGCAATTTTATCATTATTATCTTTTAAGTTGCCTGTAATGCTTTCTACATTCGTTAATATTTGAGTTACTTTAGGCATATTTTGCTCTAACAGCAAAGCGGCATTATTACTTGTTTTGGTAAATGATTTTAAACTGGTATTTAAAGTGGCAATAGTTTGATTTAGTTCCCCGTTGGCTAACAAACTATCCAAAGAATTCATAATGCTGTTAATTTTATTACTTAATGGCTTTAGTACATTACTTAACGAGCCCATTAAGGTAGTATCTGCTACTGATATTAAAGTGGCTCCGTTTAAGGCCATTACTTTTTCATAACTTTTATTCAAATTGAGGGCTTTGCCGCCTAATAAGCCTGAAGATAATTTTACGGTAGAATTTATCGGAATGTCAATATCTTCTGTAATATCAAAATAAACTTTAAAATCCATTTGATTTTCGTTCATTTCAATGTCTGTAACGTTTCCTACCTTTTTACCCTTGTATAGAACAGTGGTTGAAGTGCTAATTTCAGTAACATCTGGTAAAATTGCATTTAAAGTATAATCTCTTGAAAATAAACTTCCTTTGCCAGACAAGAAATTATATCCTAACACTAAAAATGTAATTGCTATTGCGGCTAATGCGCCTACTTTTGTTTCGTTACTTACTTTAAAAGCCATATAATATTTTCTAATGGCAAATATAATACCATATAAACAATAATTATTTTTTAATCAATTCAGTTTTAAAATCTCTCGTATTGTATTTCTTGAAACTGCGTGATAACTATTCTCTGCTTGGGCAAAAATAGTTTTCCCAAAAGCTAATCCAGATTCGGATTTGGATAAATTTTCGTATAATGGCTTTAAGAATTTTCTTCTACCTATGTGCATTAAATAATTTTCAATAAAGGGAAATGCTTTTTCATAATTATTTTTAATACACAGAATATACCAATCGCATTGTATTTCGGCATTAGTGCTTTCTGATAAATGATATTTACTATCGATATCAGCCATTTTTATTTCAATAGAATCTGCATTCAAATTGCGCAAAAGCCATAGCCATTCGTGGGTTGTAAAATTGGCAGTATCTATACTTTTAAAATCTTTTAATAAATTAAATTCAATAGCCATTGCACCTACTCTTTTTAATTTTTCGCTATTAATTTGCGGGCAATTTTTAGGCAATCCAACCTCATAAATCCATTCATCATAATTAATATTTAACTTAGGGTATTTAACCAATAAATTAGCTTTCAAAAAGGCAATAAACTGCTCGGTAGTTACTGTTTTTAGTTTAAAATGATTGAAATACTGATTTAAGAAATTATCCCAATTCGCACGGCCTACTTCATTTTCCATCATTCTTAAAAACATGCAGCCTTTTACATAAGCAATATCACTCATGCCATCGTCTGGATTTCTGCCTTTTAAGTTTAATTTTAATTTGGTATCACCAGGAATAGTTTTCATAAAATCTTCCATCGTAATTTTCAATTCGCCTAAGCCTAGCTCAGATAGCATATCAGCATACGGTTTACCATATAATTTTTCCATTATACGTTCTTCAAAATAAACCGTAAAACCTTCGTTCAACCAAAAATCATCCCAAGTATGATTGGTTACCAAATTACCGCTCCAACTATGGGCCAACTCATGCGCAACTAAAGACACTAAACTTCTATCGCCTGCAATAATAGTAGGTGTAGCAAAGGTTAGTTTTGGGTTTTCCATACCCCCAAAAGGGAAACTTGGCGGCAAAACCAAGATATCATATCTACCCCAAGCATATTGGCCATATAAAGCACTAGCACCTGCCACCATTTTAGACAAATCGGCAAATTCATACGCTGATTTTTCAAGCATTTCTGGTTCTGCAAATACTCCACAATTGTCCCCTAAACTTTTAAATTCAATATTACCAACTGCCAAAGCTAACAAATAGCTTGGGATAGGTTGTTTCATTTCAAAATGATATATACTTTTTTTATTCCTCTCAAAATTATTTTCAGCACTCATTACTGGCAAAAATTGTTTATCACATTGAATGTCTGCACTATAGGTAAACCTTACCGCTGGAGCATCCATACAGGGCACCCAAGTACGTGCTAAAATGGCTTCACTTTGAGTAAATAAAAAAGGATATTTCTTGCCTGCTGTTTGCTCTGCACTCAGCCACATTAAGGCTTCTGCTTCTGGACTAGTTTCGTAATTTATTTCGACTTGTTTGGTGTTTTTTTCTATTTCAATCACTAAGGCTTGGCCCATATAATTTTGGGTAGCAGTATCAATTGTTTTAGAAAAAGAAAATGCGGCTTCTTGCTTACCATCCAATATTATTTTTGATACTTCTAAATTTTTAGAATCTAATATTAAAAAATGAGTACCTGAATGATTGTCAATAGAAATAGTGGCTTTGCCTTTTAAAATTTTTTTTTCAAAATCTACCACTAAAGCTAAATGCAAGTGTTGAAAAGTAACAGAATCATAATTACTATAAGAATGATTATGCTCAGTAATATTGGGCATATTTTTAACTATTGGATGCGAAGGCTTGCAGGTAAAAAATAATGAGGAAAATGAGCAAAACAAGAATAGTGCAAAAAATTTCATTGATATTAATAATAATCAACAAAGATAATATACATTTAGTCTTATGCCCAAAATTTATAAATAATTTTGTAGTTTCGTAGCCGTGACTGACATTAAAAATATTAAAAAAATACTTATTGCCAACAGAGGCGAAATAGCCATCAGAGTAATGCGTACTTGTAGAGAGATGGGCATTAAAACGGTGGCAGTATATAGCGAAGCAGATAGAAATGCACTACATGTGCGCTATGCTGATGAAGCATATTTATTAGGACCTCCACCAAGTAATCAAAGTTATTTATTGGCCGATAAAATTGTAGAAATATGTAAAACACATCAAGTAGATGCGGTGCACCCAGGTTATGGTTTTTTGAGTGAACGGGCAGAATTTGTAATCAAACTTTTAGCAGCAGGTATTATTTTTATTGGACCAAGTGCTGAAAGTATGGAAATAATGGGTAGCAAAATAGCGAGTAAACAGGCGGTAGAAAAATTTGGCGTTCCTTTAGTACCTGGTCTTAAAGAAGCTATTGTTGATATTGAAGATGCTAAAAAAGTGGCTACCGAAATTGGTTTTCCAGTATTGATAAAAGCCAGTGCTGGCGGTGGTGGCAAAGGTATGCGCATTGTTAATAATGTTGAAGAATTTGAACCCAATATGCAATTAGCTCAAAGCGAAGCTTTGAGCTCATTTGGCGATGATGCAGTATTTATTGAAAAATATGTAGCCGCTCCTAGACACATTGAAATACAACTAATGGCCGATAACCACGGCAATGTTTGTTATTTATTTGAACGTGATTGCAGTATTCAAAGAAGACATCAAAAATTAGTAGAAGAAGCCCCAAGTGCTGTATTAACTGCCGAGTTAAGAAAGCAAATGGGCGAAGCAGCTGTCAATGTGGCCAAAGCAGCTAAATATAGCGGGGCTGGAACGGTGGAATTTTTATTAGATGAAAAACTCAATTTTTATTTCTTAGAAATGAATACCCGCCTGCAAGTAGAGCATCCTGTTAGTGAATTAATTACAGGTATTGACTTAGTAAAAGAACAAATATTAGTTGCCGAAGGTCATCATTTAAGTTTTAAACAAGAAGATTTAAAAATAATGGGGCATGCACTTGAATTAAGAGTTTGTGCTGAAGACCCTATGAATAACTTCTTGCCCGACATTGGCACCCTTACAACCTATCGTTTACCACAAGGCCCTGGCATAAGGGTAGATGATTGTATGGAAGAAGGTATGGCTATTCCAATATACTACGATAATATGATAGCTAAACTCATTGTATGGGCAGACACGCGCGACAATGCTATAGAAAAAATGAAACGTGCTATCAGTGAATATAAAATTAGTGGGGTGTCTAATACCTTACAGTTTGGCTATTGGGTAATGCACAACGAACATTTTGTGGCGGGTAATATAGACACCAAATTTATAGACAATTACTTTAAACCCGAATACTTAGAAGCGCCTATAGACAAAAACTTACAGGAGGCATTAGCCTTAGTATCTTCTTATATATTTAATGAAACAAAATCAAGTGTAAGCACTGCCATAAATTCAAAAAAACAAACATCTGATTGGTATTTGAATAGAAGAAGTATGAGATAATAATGAATGATTTTTTATCCCTAAAACTTACAATTGCAGCCTTTTTTATAATTGCCCTTACCTATTCCTTTTGTCCCTTTGCAAGAATAAGTGAAAACCAACAAACCGATTAGGATAAATAGAAAAAATTTATTTCTCATTATAATTACTCAACGAAAATAAGTTAAAAATATTATAGTGCAAAAAAATATAAAACTAAGTCCTTAATTTCGCCCCATGGAAATACTAGGAATATTAAAGGAATTATTGACCAATACAAAAGGTTTTTTAGAATTATTTGTGAGTGAACATGGTACTTTAATTTATGGTCTATTGTTTCTAATTATTTTTTGTGAAACTGGCCTAGTATTTCTTCCGCTCTTACCTGGCGATTCATTATTATTTACGGCTGGTGTATTGGCGGCAAATCCTAACAATCATTTGAGTGTTTGGATTATTATTGGTCTGCTAATTATAGCCGCTTTACTGGGCGATAACACCAATTATTTTATTGGTAAATTTTTTGGTAACTACATTAAAATGAAAAAGAAAATATTATTTTTAAAAGCAGAGCATATTCAAAAAACAGAAGCCTATTACGAAAAATATGGTGCAAAAACGGTGATTATCGCTCGTTTTATACCTATCGTGCGCACTGTTGCCCCTTTTGTAGCAGGAGCTGGAAGTATGACTTATAGAAAATATATTGTAAACTGCATTTTAGGGGCTATTCTTTGGGTAGGTGGCGTTACGCTTATTGGCTATGCCTTGGGCAATGTACCTTTTGTACAAAATAATTTTAAACTGGTTATTTTAGCAATAATTGGTATTTCCTTGTTGCCTATAGTTGTAGAGGTCATTAAAGCCAAATTGGCTAAAGAGAAAGTTTAATTATTAGCAATGAATATACTTGGGCTTATTGGCTATCCACTCTCACATTCCTTTTCGCCAAGTTATTTTGCTCAAAAATTTAAAATACTAGGAATTACAGATTGGCAATATCATTTATTCCCAATTGAACAAATTGAGTTTCTTAGAAACATACTCAAAGAAACCCAACATTTAAGAGGACTTAATGTAACAATTCCTTACAAAAAAAAAGTACTAGACTATTGCACATCGCTTAGTAAAGAGGCGGAAACTATTGGAGCAGTTAATTTTTTAAGATTAAAAGACAAAGAAATAATAGGCTACAATACAGATTGGATAGGTTTTATAAAAAGTATTGAAAACTGGTATCAACCAAGCTTAAAAAAAGTACTTGTTCTAGGAAATGGAGGCTCATCTAAGGCCATTATTTACAGCCTGAAAATATCGGGAATACCATATGATGTAGTTTCGAGAAATAAAGTAAAATATAATACTTCTCTTGAATACAAAGATTTAAACGAGGACATATTTTCTAGTTATGATTTAATTATTAATTGCACGCCCTTAGGCACTACAAACCATGAAGAAAAATTATTACCCTTACCCTATCATTCCATTAAGAGTTATCAATACTTTTACGATTTGGTTTACAATCCGAGCATTACAGAAATGATGACATTATTTGAAAATGCAAATGCAAAGACTAAAAATGGCTTAGAAATGCTTCAAATTCAGGCAGATGAAACTTGGATTTTAGCCCAAAATGAATACTTACAATAAGATTATTTTGCTTTAAATTTAGATTGTATATTTGCATTTTAAAAAATATGCGTTTTACATTTTTATTTATTTTAATAGCTTGTCTTAATTCTATCTATGGTCAAACAGAAGCCGAAATTACTGCCAGATTTAAAAAAGACATTTCCTACCTAAGCTCCGATATGCTAGAAGGCAGATTGACTGGTTCTAGTGGCGAGCTTCGTTCATCGTTATATATTGCTGATGAGTTTAAATCTTTTGGATTACAACCCATGGGCGATAGTGGTAATTATTTACAAGAATTTAATATCGTAAGATTGAGAATTTCTAACTCTAAAAGTTTTATGAGAATTATTGAAAAAGACATGCGTATTGGTATTTTAGCATCCAGATTAGGCGAATTCTATCCATTGTCTTACAGTTGCAGTTTTGATAGTATTAATTTGCCAGTTTTTCAGGCAGGTTATGGTATCAATACCAAAGAGTATAATGATTATAAAGATACCACAGAAAATAGAGGAAAAATATTTGCAATTCAACTTGGAAGCCCTACTTATGGAAAAAATAATAATATTTTTGAACCTTATGAAAGTCTCGCCTACAAGGTTGAAGAGGCCATCAAAAGAGGTGCAAGAGGAATTATTTTTATTAGAACCGATACACTAACTTCAATTCCTAAAGGACAATTAGATAGAAGTATAAAACCTACCAATATTCCAATTATTTATGCTACAAAAAAAGCAGAAAGCATTATGAATGCTAAAGAAATAGAGATGAAGGTTAGCATTGCCCAATTGGATGCAAAAGCACACAATGTTATTGGATTTATGAATAATAAAAAGAAACAGACCATCGTTATTGGTGCACATCAAGACCATTTGGGATATAATGAATATGGAAGTAGTAGAAGTAAAGCAGAAGGCAAAATACACAATGGGGCCGATGACAATGCCAGTGGTGTAGCCATGATGTTGGAACTAATGCGCAAAATAAAAAGCAGCAAAAAACTAAAAAAATACAACTATCTTTTTATAGCTTTTACTGGTGAAGAACAAGGTTTAATAGGCTCTAAATATTTTGTAAATAATCCAACTATCAATCTGAAAAAAGTGCGATTTATGTTGAACTTTGACATGGTAGGAAGATTAGACTCCATCAAAAAAACGATGCTTGTATATGGAGTTGGCACAAGCCCGGTTTGGAAAAATGCCTTGCAAAAGTTAATTACAGATTCTGCCCAGGTAAAAATAAAAACGAGCGAAAGTGGCACAGGCAGTAGCGACCATAACAACTTTTACAACCAAAATATTCCAGTTTTGCATTTTTTTACAGGCCAACACCAAGATTACCATATGCCAACGGATGATGAGCATTTAATAAATTACCATGGCATGTATTTGGGATATGACATAGTCATTAAATTGTTAAAAAACACCAGAAAAACTAAGCCTTTTCCATTTACATCAACAAAAAATGAAATGGCTATAGGCGCAAACTATAAGGTAAGCTTGGGCGTGATGCCCGATTATGCATTTAATGGAAATGGCATGCGATTAGATGGCATAACTCCAGACAAAAGTGGCGCAAAAGCAGGCTTACAAAAAGGAGATATTATTACAAAACTTGGCGCCTACACTGTCTCCCATATTGAAGATTATATGAAAGCACTTAGCACTTATAACAAAGGCGACACCTCAACTGTTATTATAAAAAGAGGCACAGAAGAAAAAATAGTAATCATTACATTTTAAATTAAAAACACTTGAAGATTACAGAACACATACAAAAAGCCAAAAACACACTTTTCTCTTTTGAAATTTTGCCCCCTTTGAAAGGCAATAATATAGAAAGTATTTACCATGGCATTGATCCTTTAATGAAATTTAAGCCGTCTTTTATAGATGTTACTTACCATAGAGAAGAGTATGTTATGAAAAAGCGAAATGATGGCTTATTTGCTAAAGTAGCTACTAAGAAAAGACCCGGAACAGTGGCAATATGTGCGGCAGTAATGCATAAATACAATATTGATGCTGTACCGCATATTATTTGCGGTGGATTTACCAAAGAAGATACAGAAAATGCATTGATAGATTTAAATTTTTTGGGTATCGATAATGCATTGGCTTTAAGAGGTGATAACCAAAAAAACGAAACTATTTTTACGCCTGAAATTGGAGGGAATGTCAATTCTCTAGACCTTATTTATCAAATAAAAAATATGAACAGTGGCATTTATTTAGATGAAGAATTAAGCAATGCCACAGTTACAAACTTTTGTATTGGAGGTGCTTGTTATCCTGAAAAACACCATGATGCCCCAAACTTAAATAGCGACCTAAAATTCTTGAAAAGAAAAGTAGAAAGTGGTGCTGAGTTTTTGGTAACTCAAATGTTTTTTGACAATAAAAAATATTTTGAATTTTTAGAAAGATGCAGAGCTGAAGGCATTACAGTACCCATTATTCCTGGTATAAAACCATTGGCTACAAAAGGCCAATTAAGTGTATTACCAAAATTATTTAACATTGATATTCCTTATGAACTAAGCGATGCTGTAGAAAAATGCAAATCACCAGAAGACGTAAAAAAAATAGGCATAGAATGGGCCATTACGCAATGTAAAGAGCTTATTAAAGCCAAAGTACCCGTTTTACACTTTTATACCATGGGTAAAAGTGAGTCGACTAAACTGATTGGCGAACAAATTTTTTAATATTAAATATTGAAAGGTATTATCATAAAATCTACAGGTAGCTGGTATAAAATTAAGCAAGCCGATGGCAGTACTTTAGATGCGCGTGTAAAAGGGAAATTTAGACTAAAAGATATTACTACCACTAATCCGCTGGCAGTGGGTGATGTAGTTGAATATGAAATGGAACCTAGTGGCGATGATGTAGTTGGTATTATTCATAAATTAGAGAAAAGACAAAATTATATTATTAGAAAAAGCAATAAACTGAGCAAACAAGGACAAATTATTGCAGCTAATATAGACATTGCTTTACTCATTGTTACACTATCCCCTCCTCGCACATCACTTGGTTTTATTGATAGATTTTTAGTAATGGCAGGGGCTTATCACATTCCTGTAACTTTAATATTTAATAAAGTAGATATTTATACCCAAGAGGAAGAACACCAATATCAAAATCTAAAAAAAATGTATGAAAGTTTAGGTAATCAAACAGCTATTTCATCTATTTACAAAACAGAACTTTTGCCTGAATTTTCAATATTGCCATTAATAAATAATAAAACTGCATTGCTTTGCGGCCACTCAGGTGTAGGCAAAAGTAGTATTCTTAACTCACTGATGCCCTTAGTAAAGCAAAAGGTAGATAATATCAGCAAGATACATTTAAAGGGAAAGCACACCACTACTTTTGCCGAAATGTTTTACCTAGAGGATTCAATTGCAATAATTGACACCCCAGGTATCAGAGATTTTGGTGTAATAGATATTCCTGAAAATGAAATAGGCCATTATTTTACAGAAATAAGAGCATTGATGCCAAAATGTAAATTTAATGATTGCAAACACCTTAATGAGCCAGAATGTGCTGTGATAGAAGCTTTTGAGAAAGGCGAAATACTACCAAGCAGATATTTAAGCTATATGAGTATTATGGAAAATAGCGATATTTTTGATTAACTACTAATAGCCTCAATGACTTTTTCATAACTAATAGTTTGTATCTCGTTTCTGCTATAATACATTTTTTCATTGTTTAAGTTTAGTCTAAAATAGGGTGGATAAATAGTCTTCACATTTTGAGGATAATTTGTGAACCGTAAAGCATTGGTGCCATTTGTAATTACGATAGCTTGTGTATTGGTAATTACTGCCATATGTAGCGCAGCCGTATCGGGACAAATAAGCAATTTAGCCTTACTTATAATTTCTAATGTTTCAATAAGTGATGTTTGATTACTTAAATTTCTTAAGCCTTGTTCACAACAATTTTCCATAATTAGATTACATGCAGCCACGCTATCTTGCCCACCCATTAAGAGTATTTCGTCATAATTAGCTTTCACACTGCGAATCACTTTAATAAAACTTTCGAGTGGCCAACATTTACTTCTAATATTAGCCATAGGGAAAATAACCAAGGTATTAGTTTTATCTTTTTTAAGCATTAATTGCTCAATTACAAATTCATTTTTTAAATTATACAGTTGATTTGCAAACTCAATATTTCTAAAATACTCCAATGTATGTTTGGTACTTGATTTTATTTCTTGTATAAAAATGGGCGTGTTATGTAAATTATCTTTATTGTACCATGCTATTTTATTTTTTGCATTACTAGCGTATATTAATAAATCATCCAATTGATTATTTCTTGTAAAAAGCGGTGTTATGGCAGTTTCAACATTCAATTCATTCACTAATTTATACCATTCATTTCTGTAACTCTCGTTACCCCATTGTTTTTTATCTATCCAAAATGTTTTTGCCGCACCGATATTGAATTTCTCAAACAAACTTTTCCATACAATATTACCTATAAAAAATAAAGGACTGTTTGCATTTTGAATGAAGTATTTCCAAGTATTTTGCCATACTAAATAGTCGCCAATATCATCACATTTTACAATTAGAGTGCCGGCCTTATTTTGAAAAGAAGAATGCTCTAAAAGATTAATATTTTTAATCTCCTGATCTAAAAAATATCTATTTTTGCAATTGTTTAAAGGCCTTTTTAATTTTTGAAATAAAATAGAACATTGTATTTTAAAACGCTTTATCATCGCTCAAGTAATTATGAAAAGCTATTGGCATACTTTGTTAAATCTATCTCTGGTTTTCCAAGCTCTTTCCAAGCTTGTTCACCACAAAATATTTCACCATAATTATTTATTGCAGACATTAAATTAGAATTATAATTCATCCGTTTATTGAAAATACCTTTAAATTTTACACATGCCATTGTAAATGTTTTAATTTTCAATTTTTCTACATTATAATTTCTTACAAATATAGTGGCTGCTTCTATTGGCGTGTAGCAATTTTCTCCTTGAATATTATACTCTCTATCATCGGTTCCTAGTTTACTAAAAGAGTTGACTAACATTTTACCAAAATCCACAACACTGATATAGTAAATAGGAAACTTAGCCTCTCCAAAAATTTGAATCGTTTTGTTTTTTAAATGCCCGTTCATCAAGCTTTCCATAAAACTGCTAGTACTTAAAATGGTAAATGGAATACCACAATCACGCACATAATTTACAGCCTCATTTTTTACTTTAAATGCCCACCAATAAAAACCATTTTCACCTTGGTATTTTTGTATAATAGAACTATGCAAAGCAATTCTTCTAATCCCACTTTCTAAACTAGCATTTATAATTTCACGCAACCCGTCAGTCTCTTCTTGGTAATCATTTTCATCTTGCGCACCTGTATCAAAACTACAATAAACTGCATCTTGTGTATCTAAAAAAAATTTTAAATCATGGTGATAGCGCAAATTTCCCTCTACAAGATTAACATTTGGAGGTAAAATACCTTTAGCAGAAGTAATATCTCTAGTCATTACAGACACATTGAAACCTGCATCTTCTAGAGCCTTTATAATATATATATTAGAATAGTTAAAAGTCGCAAAAACAGCAATATTTTTTATCATATTTATAGCGGTAAAAATACAATAATGTATTTAATTACAAATTAAGTTTAAAAAAAATCACATTTATGCTATTAAATCCAGCACTTCTTGGCTCACCATTGGTCCTAAAGCAACCCCCATTCCACTCATTCTAACACATGCTATTAAATTATCATTCAATTTTTCTACAATCGGAATTTTTTCTTTTCCCATTCCCATTATTCCACTCCAATTCATCTCTATTTCAAAAGATTGACCAGGTAAAATAATGTTACTTAAATACTCCGTTAAATAATTCACAACCTCGTTTGAACCCTCCATTTCAAAAGTGTGTTCTTCAGCCAAAAAATGATTTCTACCTCCACCTAATAATATTCTGTTATCAATATTTCTAAAATAAATATAACCCTTGTCTGCATGAAAAATACCATCAAAAGGAATAGCTTCAATCGGTTTGGTTATAATAATTTGCCCACGCGCTGGCACCACATCTATAGTTGTTAATAATTCGGCAGCAAAAGCATTGGTAGCCAATATCAGTTGATGGCAACTAAGTTCTATTCCTGTTTCAGAAACCAATTGATAACCATCATTAGTCTGTTGAATTTTTTCAACATGAATGCCATACAAAGGAATAACCCCACTTTTATGAACAGCTTCCGCAATTACCTCATTAAGCAATCCTGAATTCAACATACCCTCATGTGGATTAAAAATACAATTTGGCATTATATCCATTCCAAAATTTTGGGTGCTTTTAACAGAAAAAATATCTTCTAACCCAGTTTGATTCTTTAATAAATTATTAACTTCCGTTATTTGCGATAGTGTTTCTTCATAAAACAGAGTATCATTTTTTTCAAATATCTCAAAACTACCAGTTGGTCTAAAGCCAATTTCCCTTGCTCCAAAAGTTTCAACCAATTTCTGAATGCCCAATTGCCTCTTTTGTGCTAGCAATAAAACCTCTTTTTGAGATGAGCGTTTAAAATCATCTATTATTTCACTTACACTGCCAAAGCATGCAAAACCCGCATTTCGGGTACTTGCTCCATACGAAAAGGCACTTCTATCTAATAATCCTACCCTAGCTGATGGATATTTTTCTTTAATTTTCAAACTTATTTGCTTACCGATTAACCCTGCACCAAGTACAATAAAATCAAATGTTTTAAGCAATACAGTTTGTTCCCAATACGATGAATAGTGTTTCATTTTTAAAATATTTTAAATAAAGTTTGGTGTAAAAATAAAATTATTTCTATATTTGCATCCCCGAAAGGAGCAAAGTTCTGTAAAAAAAGCGAGAATAGCTCAGTTGGTAGAGCGCAACCTTGCCAAGGTTGAGGTCG
>JABMMZ010000120.1 GCA_013205405.1 Bacteroidota bacterium
GCAGTATTCAAAGGTAATGCTGCAATGTGGGGTCTAATCTCAGGTCTAGCTTACTTCTACATTGTTTATGAGGTATGGATGGGTGATGTTGCAAAACTTTCGAAAGCGAGTAGTCCTTCAGTTCAAAAAGCAATAAATTCTTTATTGAAGTTTGTTGTTATTGGTTGGGCTATTTATCCAATAGGTTATATGGTAGGAACTGCTGACGGACAGTGGTATTCTTTCATGGCTAATTTGGGTTGGAATATGGACATCATTTACAATATTGGTGATGCTGTAAACAAAATTGGATTTGGTTTAGTTGTATATGCTTTGAGCAGAAGCGAAGATTAATCCTGAAGTATTAAAAATTTCTTAAAAGGAGATTGTCAAGAAAACCTTGATAATCTCCTTTTTTAATTATATAAAAATGAATAATATAAAATCTGATAGCTTAAATATTGATAGTAAAACGCTATACGATTTTGTTTTTATTGGTTTAGGTGCCAGCAATAGCTTGATATTATTATCATTAATAAAAAAAGATCTTTTAGCAAATAAAAAAATAGCTATTATAGAATCAGACAGTAAAAAAGAAAACGATAAAACATATTGTTTTTGGTCTTTTTCAGAGGCCCCAATTGTAAAAGATTTAAGCCAAATAATTACTCATTCTTATAGTAGAATAGAAGTCAAATCTATTTCACAAGGTATAGAAAAACAGCCTTATTACTTCATTAAAAGTATCGATTTGTATGAATATACACTCAATAAATCAATAGAAGCAAGTATTCCAATTTACAGAGTTTCTGCTCAAACAATACTTCAAGTAAATGAAAACTACGCAATAAATACTTCTGAAGGGGTAATAAATTCGAAATTTGTTTTTGATAGTAGAACACCTATTTATAGTCAGTTAGTTTCTAAAGAAATTCATTTACATCAATCTTTTTATGGATTTCACATTAAAAGCGAAAAAGATGTCTTTAGAAAAGATACATTTGAAATGATGAACTTTGATGTCGATCAATCCAATTATACCCAATTTATTTATACACTTCCTTTTGCATCCAATGAATCTTTGGTTGAGTTAACGCGCTTTGGTATAGATAAAATAGATAGTGCGTATGCTGCTATAATTTTAAACAATGAAATAAAAACTAAGTATGGAAATTATGAGATTATGGCCGATGAAACCGGTTGTATTCCGATGACAAATTATTGGCATCCCAAAAATAAGCTTTCAGGTGTTTTGAATACAGGTGCTAATGCAAATTTAATTAAACCAAGCAGCGGTTATGGGTTTAAAAATATGTATGAATTTGCTGAAATTGTATCGGAAAAAATAAAGCGAAAAGATTTAAAAAATTTTAACCAAATAGCATTAAAAAGAAAAAAGCGATTTCGGTTTTATGATAGTCTGTTGCTTACCATATTAAAGTTATGGCCATATGAAGGGAAAAGAGTTTTTACACGTCTTTTTCAAAAACAAAAAATACACACTATTTTTACGTTTTTAGATGAAAAAACATCTATAATTTCTGAAATAAAAATATTTGCATCCTTGCCTATTAAACCATTTCTGAAAGCCTTATTTCTTTATATTAAAAAATGAACAAATGGCGATATATTATTGCACTATTCAGTGTTTTTATCTATTTAATGGCATTTGATTTTAATCCAGAATTAGCAACTAATTTTAGTTATAGCGTCATAATTTTAGGCTTATTAATTATTGGAATTCCGCACGGTGCTATTGATCATTTACTCCAAAAAGATAAAAAGCAATTACTATTTAAATTTATTTTAAAATATTTAATAATCGTAGTCATTTATTTTCTTACTTGGCAATATTTTCCGCTCCTATCTCTAATTGTTTTTATCTTGTATTCTTCTTTTCATTTTGGAGAGTCTGAATTGCAAGAAATTGATATTCATATGGTTTCCATTTGGTCTTATTTCAGAGCATTATTTTTAGGATTATCTATTCTGCTTTTTATTATTTTTACCCATTCCAATGAGTCTTTACAAATTGTTTCTCAGCTAAGCGGCTACGATTTCGAAAATACATTTAAAGAAATTTTTATAAGTAGCCGATTATATATTATTCTACTATCTATTGTTTTTATAGTATGGCAAATTATTATAACTAAAAAACGCTCTTTAATAGCATTGATAATGTTGCTTTTGATTGGCACTCAAGTTCCCTTAATGTTTGCTTTTTCATTATATTTTATAGGTCAACATAGCTACAATGCTTGGATGCATATAAAACATAGTTTATCTATTTCTTTCTTATCACTATATAAAAATGCTTCACCGTTTACTTTGGGTGCTTTGTTTATTTTTGTAGCTATTTATTTTTATGGTAAATTTAATTTAGAATACTTAAAGAGTTTGTCATCTCACTTTTTTATTTTTTTAGCTTGTATCAGCTTGCCACATTTTATTTTAATGCACCTTTTTTATAAAAAAAATAGCAATTATTTCCCTAATTTTTAATAATTTTTTCATTCAAACACCTGCATTTCCATACATTTAAAATGGCCTTTCGGACATTTATTAAATCCAATTTTACTACATGGTCGGCATGGGAGATGCTTCACTTCATTCAGCATGACAAACGGTTTCGTTTCATTCAAAAGCGAGGAGCCATAATAGGGGTACATGCCAAAACGTGGGGTTGTATTGCCCCATATAGATGTAATTGGTTTTTGTAAGGCTGCTGCTATATGCATCATACCCGTATCATGCGAGTAAATATGGTTTGATTTTTCCATCACCATGGCACTTTGATTAATGCTTAACTGTCCACAAAGATTGATTACGTTCTTACATTTTTTAGCTAACAGCTCGCCATTTTCTGTATCTTCTTTACCACCTATTAGAATTACCGTATTTGAAATAGAATTTAACAATTCAATTTGCTTATTTAAAGGTAGTTTTTTAGTGTTGTGTTGGCCTCCAATGACATACACTGCATAATGTTCAGGTAAATTGAAAGTCGAAATGTTTTCATTGTTGTCTATAAAAAAATCTAAGCCTTTGCCATCGTTTTTCACACCAATATTTGCCACAGTGGTCATATATCTATCTACAATATGTAGATAAGGTAGAAAATCTATTTTCAAATTTACATATAGCCATTTTTCAAAATTAATTTTATCAAAAGCGATGCATTTTACCCATAGTTTAGCCCAAATAATTTGTGTTCTTAAATTATTGTGTAAGTCAATAATTAAGTCAAATTTTTCTGATTGAAGTTCATCAATCAATGTATTAAGTTCTTTATCTAAATAATGTATTTTATCAATATAAGGATTAGAAATCAAGAGTTTCTCAAATTTTTTTTTAGTAGCATAATGAAGTTTGTATTCGGGAAATTGTGTTTTAATACACCTTAAAACAGGAGTAGTAAGCACTATATCGCCAATGGAACTAAAACGGAGAATGAGAATTTTCATTAAGGTGCAAATTTAATTTATTTCCGCTTATTTTCTATCCACTTTTCAAAATCCAATAAACTCAAGCCATTTAAACAATTGGCGGCAGTTAAATACCCTTTCCTTGCCACATTTACTCCGTATTGCATATCAGATAAACCTTCTTTTTGGTGCGCATCTGGATTAATACTAATCATAGCACCTTTGTTAATGGCATAATCTATCCAACGCCAATCCATATCTAATCGGTAGGGGTGGGCATTTAATTCTATAGCCACTCCATTGCTCACACAGGCATCTATAATGTATTCATGATTAATAGGGTAACCTGGGCGCATAAGCAATAAACGCCCCGTAGGATGCCCTAAAATGGTAGTATATGGATTTTCAATAGCACCTATTAAACGGCTATGAGCTTTATCCATCTCCATTTTTAAATTGCTATGAATACTGGCTACTACGATATCAAATAAACGCAAAATATCTGTGCTATAATCCAAATTGCCATCACCTAAAATATCGCTTTCTATGCCTTTTAAAATTTTAAAAGTGGAGCCATTTTTGGCAAACTTTTCATTTAGGGTATCAATTTCTTTCATTTGCTCTAAAACCCTTTCTGGTTTTAAGCCATTGGCATAAGTAGCCGATTGGGAGTGGTCGCAAATACCAATATATTCTAATCCCATGCTTTGGGCATGGGTAGCCATTTCGCTTAAGGTATGCAAGCCATCGCTATAGGTGGTATGATTGTGTAATACTCCCTTTAGGTCTTTGTAAGTAATGAGTTCGTTTTGTTGTTCTAAATGTTTTAGTTCATTTAATCCTTCGCGCAGCTCGGGTATTATGTAGGGTAATTTTAAAGCTTCATACACCTGTTCTTCAGTTTCATAATTGGAGCTTAAGCTATTAAAATTAATTAATTCTAAATGCGCAGTAGTAGCTGTTTTTTCTAATAACAAATGTCCCCAATTGGTTAGTTCTGTGCAATATAAGTTAATACGCACCACTTCATTATAAAGTAATTGAATGGTATTTGAATTTTCTGGAACAGGATTGTACGTTATATCTTTATTGGCTAGGCTTTCGGCTATATTTTTCAAGAAATGGGGGTTGGATATATCCAATGGAATTAAAACAAAATCAAGGCTTTCAATAATATCGTTGTAACGTCTATAATCTCCCGCAACTGAAAAACGCTTGATGCTTGCATTGGATTGAAAGGATTCATTTAAAAGAGAAACAATAGCCTGCATTTTGGCCCAATGAAACTTGCCTTCTTGATTAAATTTAAACTCAATATCGCTTATTATTTGGGCTTGTGTTTTATAACCAAAACCTTTAATTTCTACCAATCTATTTTCTCTACATGCATCAAGCAATTCAGGGATATCTGTAATGCCTACAGTGCGCCATAAAATCTCTACTTTTTTAGGTCCTAAGCCTTTTATATTTAATATGTCTAAAACGCCTTTGGGTGTAGAAAGTAATAAATCATTTAATTCTTCAAACGAGCCTGTTTGGTTAATTTCATATATTTTGGAGGCCAAACCTTTGCCCAATAATGGTATTTTTTGCAAAGCTTCTTCATCTAATTCGGCTAAATGTTCGCCAATCTTTTTAATGTTATAGGCCGCGCTAGCTATAGATTTTACCTTAAATGGATTGCCATTATGAAGGTCTAAAAGTTTGGCATATTGGTTTAAAATACCTGAAATATCATGATTATCCAGCATGGGTGCAATTTACTATTAGCACATAAGATTTAAAAATAAAATTTGAATGGAGATTTAAAATGATGTCATTAAAATATTCATTACTTTTAACCACTAATATAATTATGCTTTTTGAACATTTAAAAAATCAAGATTGCAATCATTGCTCTAAGCGTTTTACAAATGTTATTTGCAATCCTTCAAGCGATGCAATATATAGCATTAATGAGAAAAAAGATAAGTTTAAATTCCGTATTTATTAGCTTATATTCTTTAGTGCTTTAGAAAAAATTATGTTTAAAATTTTAGAAAATATTCCGAAAATTATGGGATGGTTACAAATTGCGGCTTTGCCTATTATCATTGGTTGTGGAATTGGTGCTTTTGTTTATTTCTCTAATCCAATATCTTTAAGGCTTGTAATTGGTCTTTCAATTGGCTTTTTTGGTATTGTTTGGGCTACAAAAATAGCGAAGACAAAAGGAGGAACTGTAACGTTTTTATCTAGAGTTATGGCCACCCATGAACTTGATAATAAAGAAATTGAAATGAAAAGTAAGAAGGATAAATTTTAAGAACAAAATCCATTGTTTTTTAAATCAACTTTTCAGTTAATTCTTTCATCACTTTTTTAGCCGATTGGTGATTGTATATAATTTCAAATACTGAATTTAAAATAGGCATATCTGCCCTTACATTTTCATTAATATCGTGCATGGTTTTAGTAGCATAATACCCTTCGGCTATCATGTTCATTTCCATTTGCGCACTTTTTACGGTGTAGCCTTTGCCTATCATATTGCCAAATGTTCTATTTCTACTAAATTGAGAATAAGCCGTAACTAATAAATCGCCTAGGTATGCATTTTCTTTTACATCTCTATGTGTTTGATGGCTGGCTTCTAAAAAGCGTTCTATCTCTCTGGCTGCACTACTCACCAATACCGCCTGAAAGTTGTCTCCATAGCCTAATCCGTGACATATTCCACCTGCTATGGCATATACATTTTTTAATACCGAAGAATACTCAATACCATAAATATCTGCAGTGTATTTAGATAATATATAGTAACAATTTAGATAAGGTATTAATAATTCTCCTAAATCATTATTAGACGTAGCAATGGTTAAATAACTTAATTTTTCTAAGGCTACCTCCTCTGCATGGCAAGGGCCACTAACGGCAGCTATATGAGAAGAAGGCACTTGCCATGTACTCTCAAAATAATGACTGATAATTTGATGGGTTTCTGGTATAACGCCTTTTACAGCAGAAAGTATAATTTTATTTTTAAAAATAGTGGGAGGCAATTTACTCAATAAGCCATTCACAAAAGCTGATGGTACTGCTACTAATACCATATCGCTCCATATAATACCTTCTTCTTGATTTAATACTAATTCAACGGTTTTAAAATCTATTTGAACATCTGTTAAATAACGCGGATTATGACCATGCTGTTTTACAAAATCAATATCATCCTGGTTTTTTAGCACCCATTTTATGGCAATGTCTTTAGAGCTTTCACATAATATTTTTATTAATGCAGTAGCCCAACTGCCATTGCCAATTACACATATATTTTTTATTTTAGTATTCAATCTTTTCTGCGAATATATTGTGTTTGTAAGGTTGAAACAAAAAAATAATTTAATATTGCACTTAATGTTAGGTTTGTCAGCCATTTTTTTAAGCTATACCAATAGCCCTCAGATTCATCAAATGAATTTAAAATGTATTGATACATTGGTAAATTCCGAAGATTTTATAACCAACTTTAATCTTGAAATTATTTTTATTGAAAGCAATAAAAACTATCGTAACAATGGTTATCATCTTCCTCAGAATGTGAAAGTAATTGTGCCTGAATCAAATTTTAATTTCCATCGATTTTTAAATATAGGCATCAAAAATAGTCAATACGAATACCTAGCACTTTGTAACAATGATTTACTTTTTAAACCGCATTGGTTTTCGGAAATTATAGAAATTGCTAATCAAAATCCAAAAATTTTATCATTCAGTCCTGCAGATGATGGTGAGCATTGGAAAAATAATTTTGAATTGGGTTATAACATCCGAACCCATATTAAAGGTTGGTGCATAGTTGTGAAAAAAGAGTTATTTAATCATATTGGGATGTTAGATGAAACTTTCGATTTTTACTACGCAGACGATGATTATGGCTTGACCTTAAAACATCATAAAATACCGCACGCTTTGGTTAAAAAATCTTTTGTCCATCATTTAGGTGGCGCTAATACCGAAACGCGTAAAAAAGAAGTTAATAAAGACTTTGCTTTAATAACGCATAAATATCCCAACTTGCCTAAGTACTTTTATACAGAAGGTTACAATTGGATATTAAAGAATGAAAAACTCTTAGATGGCCATCTTAAATTTCACAAAAAATGGGGCAGTCCAAAATGGATTTCTTTTAAAGCGAAGTGGCGAAAAATTTGGAGTTAGACCTTTTTTTTTTACATTCGCATACTTAAAAATGATTTTAAAAAGAATAATAACCATTGCATTAGTTGTAATCGCAGCAAACAGTTACAGTCAATTGACTTTAGAAAAAATATGGAATAGCCGAGAGTTTACTCCCAAATTTGTGGCTGGATTTAAGTATTTAAAAGATGGTGTAAGTTATTGTCAATTGGATGTCAATGCTGATAAAACATTTTCGTATAATAAATACAACATACTTACAGGAAGTAAAATAAGTACAATCTTTTCTACAGAAAAATTATTGGTAAATGGAAACCAAATTACTGTTGAAGGATTTGAGTTTAATGCAGATGAAAGCCTTGTGCTTATTACCAATGGATATGAACAAATGTATCGAAATAGTGGAAAAAGTAACACTTATTTGTTCAATATAAGAAATAAAAAACTCACTCAGATTTCTAATAAAAAAATAATGTATGGCACCATTAGTCCAGATGGAAATAAAGTAGCGTATGTGAGTGATAATAATTTATTTTACTTTGATATAATAAAAAATAAAGATGTACAAATAACCAAAGATGGCGAAAAAAATAAAATAATAAATGGCGCAGTAGATTGGGTATATGAAGAAGAATTTACTATGAGTAAAGGCTTTGAGTGGAGTAATGATGGACAATACATAGCTTATTACAGATTTGATGAAACCAAGGTGCCAGAATTTAGCATGGATATATATGGTAGTTTATATCCTAAAAAAGAAACTTGGAAATACCCCAAAGCAGGAGAGGCCAATAGTAAAGTGGATGTCTATATTCATAAAATAGGGAAAAAGAAAAGTGTGCGATGCGAAACAGGCTCGGAAAATGACCAATATTTGCCTAGGATAAAATGGAGTGATGCAGGCTTAATTATTCAACGTTTGAATAGACATCAAAATAAATTGGAGGTATTAATTGCTGAACCAAGTAAAGGAAAAATAAATGTTTTTTATACTGAAGAAAACAAATACTATGTAGATGTAAATGATTTGAATATTATAAGTTTAGATAGAAAGTATGGTTATGGAAATGAGCTGTACTATTTATCTGAAAAAAAAGGTTTTAATCAACTTTGGCATAAAAGAGAAGGAGCAATATTTGGTCCGGAATACGGCAAATCAATAATATTTAATTATGACTCTATTATTACAAATGGTAATTATGATATTGACCAATACCTTGGCATTAACAATGGTTTAGCCTATTTCACCAGTGGCATGAATACACCTAGTGAAAGACAATTGTATAGTATTAATTTAAACACCAAAGAATTGAAACAAATTACAACCGAACCAGGTTGGCATAGCATTAGTTTTTCACCCACATTTGAGTATTTTGTAGATAATTATTCTACTTTAACTAATCCTTCAATAGTATTGATTAAAGACAATAATGGACAAATAATACGCACATTAGAAAAAAATGAAACTTTAGCGAATAAACTAGCCAGTTTAAATTTAGGAAAAGTAGATTTTGGAAGTTTTACAAGTTCAGAAAATGTAAAATTAGACTATTGGCGCATTTTACCACCCAATTTTGATGCTAATAAAAAGTATCCCGTTTTGTTTTTTGTATATGGTGGCCCTGGCTACCAAACCGTAAAAAACGCTTGGGCGGGCGGTAATTATTTATGGTATCAATACATGGCAAGCAAAGGCTATATTATTATAACCATAGATAATAGAGGCAGTGGCGCAAGAGGAGAAGAATTTAAAAAAATGACCTATTTACAATTGGGTAAATATGAAACCCAAGATTATATAGAAGCGGCTAAATACTTTGGTTCGCAAGCCTATGTAGCTAAAGATAGAATTGGGGTGTTTGGTTGGAGTTATGGTGGCTTTATGGCAAGCAATTGTATTACAAAAGGCGCGCAATATTTTAAGGCAGCCGTAGCGGTAGCACCTGTTACCAATTGGCGTTATTACGACAATATTTACACAGAACGCTATATGCGTACCCCACAAGAAAATCCAGATGGGTACGATAAAAATTCACCAATAAACCATGTAGACAGTATTAAAGGGAAGTATCTTTTAATACATGGCACAGCCGATGATAACGTACATTTTCAAAATTCGGTAGAAATGGTAAAAGCCATGAACGATAAAAATATTCCTTATGATGCTGAGTATTATCCTAATAAGAATCATGGAATAGCAGGAGGTAAAACAAGGTTACATTTGTTTACTAAAATTACTACTTTTTTAGAAAATAATTTGTAAAGTAACTGAATTGTAAATAAAAAAAGATATTATTGCCTTCTAAATTATAAAAATATATGAGCGAAACAAATAAAAAAACGGGACATCCAAAGGGATTATGGTACTTATTCGGAACTGAAATGTGGGAACGTTTTGGTTATTACTTAATGTTAGGCATTTTTGCACTCTATATGATAGATGGTTGGAGTACAGGTGGTATGGGCTTTAGTGGAAGCAAAAAATCTGATATTTATGGTACATATTTAGGCTTAGTTTATTTAACACCTTTTATTGGGGGCTTATTAGCAGATAGAATTTTGGGCTATAGAAGGTCTATTGTTATAGGCGGCTTAATGATGTCGGCAGGGTATTTTTGTTTATCAATACATACAGAAATGAGTTTTTTTATTGCTTTGGCATTAATTATATTGGGTAATGGTTTTTTCAAACCTAATATTTCTACTTTAGTAGGCAATATGTATAGCACAGAAGAAAGAAAATATTTGAAAGATTCTGGATATAATATTTTTTATATGGGTATTAATATTGGTGCATTTGTTTGCAATTTTGTTGCTGCCTATATGCGTATAAACTACGGCTGGGGTCATGCTTTTGCTGCTGCTGGAGTTGGAATGTTAGTAGGGGTAGTAATATTTTTATTAGGCACCAAGCATATTAAAGAATATGATGTTGTAAAGCCAGTGCAAAAAGGCGACATGTCAACATTGAAAATATTAGGATTAACCGTGTTACCAATGTTTATTTTTGGTATTATTGGGTATTTTTTAAAAGGTGTTACAAGTCCAACTAATGAAAATGGAAATTTTTTAGGTTCAGATACAAATGATGCCTTTATAATTGGTTGTTTGCCTGTTATCGGCTTTTTTATCTATTTAGCATTTACAGCTGAAGCAAAAGAGAGTAGAGCAATAAAAGCATTGTTGGCTGTATTTACATGCGTGATTTTATTTTTTGCAATTTTTCATCAGAATGGTGATGCGCTTACTGTATGGGCAGAGGATTATACAAGTAGAGAAATGTCTGAAAGTGTAGCTAGTGGTGCCGATAAAATTGGCATGGCACAAACTGTGGTAAATAATGAAATTGTATCTGGTGATACTGGTTTATTTAATAGTGCAGTAAGAGGATTAGAAGCAAAAGAATCTGCTATTACAGGTCAAGAAGCTGAAAGTTTAATTAGTAAAAAAAATATAGCAGGTCAAATTGATGAATTAAAAAAATCTAGAAAATACTTTGAAAATTTAGACAAAGATAAAATACCAGCACAAGGTTCAAATCTTAAATTATATTCAACAGAATTATATCAATCAATCAATCCTTTTTGGGTAGTATTGCTTACGCCAATAGTAGTAGGAGTTTTCGGATTTTTAAGACGTAGAAATAGAGAACCAAGCACTCCTACAAAAATTGCAATTGGATTAGTTATTACCGCACTTTCAGCATTAGTTATGGTTGGTGCAGTTATGGCAACTAATAGTCTTTCTATGAAAGCAAGTTCTTGGTGGTTAATTGCCTCTTATGGCGTTATTACAGTTGGTGAGTTATGTTTATCTCCTATGGGCTTATCTTTGGTATCTAAACTATCTCCTCCACGTATTACAGCTTTAATGATGGGAGGTTTCTTTTTAGCAATATCAGTTGGTAATAAATTATCTGGCATGTTATCTTCTTTGTGGGAGGAAACTGCCGAGAAGCAAAATTTCTTTTATTTAAATTTTGCATTAGTATCTGTTGCAGCTATTGTATTATTTTTAATGCTTAAATGGTTAAATGGTGTAATGAAAGAAAACAA
>JABMMZ010000121.1 GCA_013205405.1 Bacteroidota bacterium
AGGCAGGTAGGTGTAGGCGCTGTTACTCTTGGATATATAACGTCCCCAAAACGGTAATATTGTGTTGAAGTAAAAATTGTACAAATTTTTGACAGGAAATTTTTTAGGCTTACTAAATTCTAAAACTACTAATTTAGCATTGGGCTTTAATACTCGGTATATTTCAGCAAGTCCTTGATCTAAGTTTTCGAAATTTCTAACCCCAAAGCCAACTGTGCAAGCATCAAAAGTATTGTCAGGGAATAATATTTTTTCGCTATCACCTTTCAGCATTTCTATAATATTATCTTTTTTAAGTTTAAAAATTTTTTCTCTTCCTACGCTCAACATACCTTCGCTTAAATCTATCCCTGTTATTTTTTCAGGGTTTAATTTTAAGCAAGCCAAAGCTAAATCACCAGTACCAGTGGCCATATCTAAAATATATTTGGGTTTAAGAGTTTCCAATTCAGCTACAGACTTTTTACGCCATCCTTTATCAATACTTAATGAAAGAAAATGGTTTAAGAAATCATAGCGTTTAGAAATACTATCAAACATTTCTTCTACTTGTGCTTTTTTACCTTTCTCGGAATTTTGTATGGGTTTTACTGTTGTCAATGTTATTTATGTATTACTTTTGCGAAAATATGGTGCAAATATAAGCACATATTTTTACATAAAAATGAAAGCAGAATTTAAAGGTTCATACCCATCAATAGCCACAATGCCAAAGCCAGATTTAGCAGAATTTGCCTTTATTGGTAGAAGTAATGTCGGCAAAAGCTCTTTGATAAACATGCTTTGTCAACAAAAAGATTTAGCTAAAACATCTTCTAAACCAGGAAAAACTCAAATGGTAGTGCAGTTTTTGGTTGAAAATAGATGGTTTTTAGTAGATTTGCCTGGCTATGGTTATGCTAAAATATCTAAAGAAAAACGCACCATTTTTGGGGAGTTAATTCAAGATTATTTAATTCAAAGAGAAACCATGAATTGCGTTTTTGTTTTAGTAGATTCAAGACTAGAACCTCAAAAAATAGATATTGAATTTATTGAATGGTTGGGCGTTTCAGCGATACCGTTTGCTATTGTTTTTACAAAAACAGATAAATTAAAACCGAAAGAATTAATTGATAATGTAGCCAATTATAAAGCTAAACTATTAGAAACTTGGGAGGAACTCCCCGATTTCTTTATTACTTCGGCCACACATAAAGAGGGAAGGGATGAGTTGTTGAAATTTATTGAAAAAGTCTGTAAACTTATAGATAGTAGAGTTTAATATATGATGTTAGAAGAAAAAATACAGAAGTTTCTACCGATATTTAATGCTATAGTTACTAAATTATTTAAAGGCAAGTATACTTATTTAGTTTGGTTAGCCATTCCGTTTTTAATGATTATTGCTTTGAGTTTTTTATCCAAAACTTTTGGTGATTCCAATAGAATGATAACGGGTAAGGGTGAGATAATTATTTTAGATGTTTTATTTATCTTATTATACACTATTCCTTTAGCATTATATTATAAGTTTAAAAATTTTAAATTTAAATTGAGTTTTTCAAATATTATATTACTATCGCCTATAGCATTTTTTTTTAGATTATGGCTGGCTTCTTTAGGTGGTAACTACGATTTAGAATCGTATAATATAGTAGCAGATATTATACTAGACGGGCGCTCAGTTTATGGCAATACCTACAGATATAATTACGGACCAGTGTGGGCATATATTTTAGCAGGTTGTAAATTTGTAGCTTTAAATTTTAATGATAGTGGTAAAGTATTTCATTATTTAATTGTGTGTATTTTATTTATAGCAGAATTTTATATTGGCTATCAATTATCTAAAAAGTATAAAAATCCTTTGTTATTTTTACTTTTTATTTTTAATCCAATAGGTATAATCATAGCAGGATATCATTCTCAATTTGATATATTGGCCATTGCTGTTGCATTAGCCTCTAGTATTCAGTTGTCTAAAAATAATATTTTAAAAGCCGCCATTTTATTGGGTTTGTCATTAATGATTAAACATATTATGGTGTTCTATGCTTTTTATATCATATTTGATAAGAGCATAAGTTTAAAGAATAAAGCCATATTTACATTTCTACCTGTTGGCATTTTCTTAATTTCTTTCGTACCATTTTTAAAAGACTTGGAGGCCATAAAGGAGAACGTGTTTGGCTATAAATTTGGATTCAATGCAGGTATTTATTCTCAAATTTTACACTTTATTTTTCCAGAAAGAATTCTAAATACTGCATTGTTCAAATGGTTACCTGTTTTTAAAGATTGGATGTTTTTGTGGTTTTTTACCATGGTTACATTGGGGTATTTAACTAATAAATATATTAAAAAATATACTTTTGAGATGTATTCATTGGTTTTGGTTTTTACATCAGTTTCTTTTTCTGAACAGTATCTTTATATTCCAGTTTTAGCACTAGTAGTATTTTACAAGTATTATGCTGCTTGGGTTTATACATTTTTAGCTACATTTTTTTTAATGTTTTACAGTATCAATAATTTAGCACATCAAGGGTGGCTCAAATTGTTTTGTGTTGATGTACCTAGAGAGAAACTTTATATTTCTTACCCCAATATGCAAATTTGGTTATTGGTTATTATTATTATTTTATTCAAAAAATTTTATACAAAAGAAGATATTAACAAAGGTATTCAATAATGTAGAAGGCTATATTTTCAAAACAAAATATAATTATTTACCTTTGCAGTCTATTAATAAATAAAAAATGTCAGATATTTTCGAAAAAGTAATTAAGAACATGGGACCTTTAGGGGCTCACATTAAAGAAGCACATGGATATTTTACCTTTCCAAAACTTGAAGGTGAAATTGGCCCCAGAATGGTATTCAATGGAAAAGAAAAGTTGAACTGGAGTTTAAATAATTATTTAGGATTAGCTAATCATCCAGAAGTTAGAAAAGTAGACGCAGAAGCAGCAGCGCAATATGGTATGGCTTACCCAATGGGTGCGCGTATGATGAGCGGTAATAGCAATCCGCATGAGCAGTTAGAAAGAGAATTAGCTGCCTTTGTAGGCAAAGAAGATTCAATATTATTAAATTTTGGATACCAAGGTGTTGTATCAGTAATAGATGCTATGGTAAATAGACATGATGTAATTGTTTATGATGCAGAATCTCATGCTTGTATTGTAGATGGTGTTCGTTTACACATGGGTAATCGTTTCATGTTTAAGCATAATGATTTAGGAAGTTTTGATAAACAAATGCAGCATGCTACTAAATTAGTAGAAAAAACGGGTGGTGGCATTCTAGTAATCACCGAAGGCGTTTTTGGAATGAGTGGTAATCAAGGTAATTTGAAAGGTATTATTGCCTTTAAAGAAAAATACAGTTTTAGATTATTTGTAGATGATGCACACGGTTTTGGTACTATGGGCAAAACAGGTGCAGGAACAGCCGAAGAACAAGGCGTAACAGAAGGTGTAGATTTATTATTTTCTACATTTGCTAAAAGTATGGCTAGTATTGGTGCTTTTGTAGCAGGGCCAAAAATTATTTTGAATTATTTGCGTTATAATTTACGTTCTCAAATTTATGCTAAGTCTCTCCCAATGCCATTGGTAGTTGGTGCTTTGAAACGTTTAGATTTAATAAGAACGCAACCCCAATTAAAAGAAAACCTTTGGACTATTGTAAATGCATTGCAGTCAAATTTAAAAAATGCAGGCTTTAATATTGGTTCTACTTCTACACCAGTAACACCTGTTGTATTAAGCGGTACCATGGCCGAAGCTACTCACCTAACATTCGATTTAAGAGAAAATTATGATATTTTTTGTTCAATAGTTGTATATCCTGTTATTCCTAAAGGAATTATTATATTGCGTTTAATACCTACTGCAGTTCATACGTTAGCAGATGTAGAACACACTATTAAAGCCTTTACAGAAATAAAAGAAAATTTAGCTGCAGGTAAATATAACGAAGAAAAATTGGTTAACGCAGCCTTAAGCTAATATAAATAAGTATTAATGAAAAAAGCATTTCAGAAGCTTTGGCAAAATTATTTCAATTTCACCAAAGGCGAGAGAAATGCTTTTTTTGTTTTATCGTTTATAATAGTAGTATTTTCCTGTGTTACTTTTTTAATTCCAAACCAATATCCTTGGCCGAAAACAGATTTTTCTGAACTAGAGAAATATGAAATTTCACCCTTAATTGACACCATTGAAAAAAAAGAATTTGAGGATTATAAGCATCAGTATGCCGAATATCCTAAAGCAAAAAATTATTCAAAAGGTGAGCGATTCAATTTCAATCCTAATACATCTAGCCTAAAAGACTTTGAAAGATTGGGCCTGCCCAATTATGTTGCGCAAAGAATCATTAAATTCAGAGCTGCAGGAGCGGTGTTTTATATCAAATCTGACTTGAAAAAAATATATGGCTTAGATGAAAATTTGTACAATGAGCTATATCCATTTATAAGTTTAACTGAAACCAAAACTTTTGTCAATAAACCTTTTGATAACAAACCAGATTATAAGCCCAAAACTTTCACATTAATCGATATTAACACAGCCGATACCGCAACTTTAAATCGCTTGCCAGGTATTGGCAATGTGCTTTCTTTAAGAATAGTAACCTTTAGAGATAAGTTAGGCGGTTTTCATAGTCTTGAACAATTGACAGAAGTATATGGATTAAAACCTGAAGTAATTGAAAAAATAAACCTGAAATTAAGGCCTGAAATTAGCATTCAAAAGTATGTTTTTATTAATACAGCAAGTGCAATGGAATTGGCTGACCACCCCTACATTAAAAAAAAATTAGCTGATATTATTGTGAATTATAGAAGCCAACATGGTAATTTTAAAACTATAGATGACTTAAAAAAAATTAAAACTATTGATGAGGACAATTTTAATAAATTGAAAGTTTATATAAAATTATAAAATTATTTTTAAATTGATAATATAAAGATAATTTTTTATTTATATTTTTGCAATTTTAAGAGAAAATGAATTTTCAAATATCCGAAAACCAAGAAATGATTAAGCAAATGTGTAAAGACTTTGCAGAGAAGAACATACGTCCACATGTTATGGAATGGGATGAAGCACAAGTTTTTCCTGCACATGTTTTTCACGAAATGGGTAAGTTAGGTTTAATGGGCATTCTTATTCCAGAGGAATATGGTGGTGCTGGCATGGGTTATTTTGAATATGTAGATGCCATTGTAGAAATTACAAAAGTTTGTAGCTCAATTGGTTTAAGTTTAGCCGCACATAATAGTCTTTGTGCAGGTCATATTATGCAGTTTGGAAACGAAGAGCAAAAGAAAAAATGGTTGCCTAAATTAGCCAGTGGCGAATGGATAGGCGCTTGGGGACTCACAGAAGCCAACACGGGTAGCGATGCTTTGCGTATGCAAGTAACGGCCAAGCAAGATGGTAACGAATGGGTATTGAATGGCGCTAAAAATTGGATTACACATGGAATTAGCGGAAATATTGCAGTAGTGTTAGCACGTACAGGTGATTTGTTAGATTCGCATGGTATTACAGCCTTTGTTGTTGAGCGCGGCACATTAGGTTTTAAAGCTGGTAAAAAAGAAAATAAATTGGGAATGCGTGCAAGCGAAACTGCCGAAATGATTTTTGAAGATTGCAGAATTTCTAAAGATAATGTTTTAGGAGAGGTCGGAGACGGTTTTTTACAAGCTATGAAAGTATTAGATGGAGGCAGAATTTCTATTGCTGCCTTATCTTTAGGTATAGCTAAAGGCGCTTATGAAGCCGCTTTAAAATACTCGCAAGAAAGGGAGCAATTTGGCAAACCAATTTCCGAATTTCAAGCAATAGGTTTTAAATTAGCAGATATGGCCATGCAGATAGAAGCTTCTGAATTATTAATAAACGAAGCATCTCATTTGAAAAATACTAAACAAAACGTTACTAAAGTTTCAGCAATGGCAAAATATTATGCCAGTGAAACTTGCGTTAGAGTGGCTACAGATGCTATTCAAATATTTGGCGGATATGGCTATACCAAAGATTTTCCCGTTGAAAAATTCTTTAGAGACAGCAAATTGTGCACTATAGGTGAGGGAACTTCAGAAATTCAAAA
>JABMMZ010000122.1 GCA_013205405.1 Bacteroidota bacterium
AATTAATATTAAATGGATGCTTAAGAATATTTCCAACTGCGCTATTAATATTTTCACCTAAAATATGGTATTTAAAATGATCGTATTGGCCACTAGCAGCTAAATGGGGCATGACTACTTTTACTAAAATTAAAAAATAGGAAACACTTATTAAGGCCAAACAACTTAATATAATAACCGCTTTTTTATCTTTCCAATATTGAATAATTAAACCTAAACAGATACAAAAACACCATAAAGAAATAGTTTCCTTGGCTAATATCATCCATAAAAACAAAAGTCCAAATTTGACATAATATTTTTTTTCTGAAAAATAAAATAGCCATGGGGCCAGCATTGCAGCTACTACATTGCTATGATAATCGAAAGAAAGAGCAGAATAGATTCCAAAAAATAAGCAAAAATGCAGCATACCCAAGGCTGCAAAACCTTCTTTATTAAATTTTAATAATAAGTATTTGTAAACACCCCAAGCACCAATAATTACAGAAGTTATTTGAATAATTAGCAATGTATAATTTCCAAAAACATATGACAAGGGGGAGAATATAATGAGATACAAATCAAAATGATCAGATAATAAATTTTCAGTATGGTATTTAAACACCGTGGCATCGTTCCATTGCAAGTGGCTGTAATCATATAGTGCATTGGTAAAAACGCCCAAATCTAATGCATAGGTTCTAAAATTATAGTGATTTACAAATACCACCAAACTATATATTACTATAAAAATAGCCGTAATTATGTAAGGATATTTTGGCGACTTTATTTTCATTTACAATAATGCTTCTATCTTTTTTATATAATCATATTGTAAATCTTCATGTAATTTACCCAAGGCTGTATTAATTTTCTTGAGTTGCTGGGCATAAATATTTTCTAATGCTGTAATTTTATACTTTAGCATTTTCGGTTGTAGGGTTTCACAAAAATAAATTAATATTTCTATAAAGGTAGCAGGATTGCCTGAGTATTTAATTTGCTTATTGGCAAAACGCAATATCTTACGAACTTGCTTGGTATATTTATAACTTGTGTTCGGTATAATTTCCGAAAACATATCTTTTATGCTTTCGTTTACTGTGTCAATATATGCTTGTTCATCTGCACTATCAAACAGCAAATAGGCCAGTAACTCTTTGTTTTCTTTTTTATACTTAGCCATACGCAAACACAAAGTAGTTAACTCATGAGGTTCTAAGCTCAGCAAGTTTTTCTTTATGTCATTGATTGAAGTGGTTTTCATTTTTTATCCTGTAACTAACTCCCATTCCGAAGAAAGGAGATTTCACTAAAATATTTAACTTTTTCTATTGATAACACCGGCCATGGGTTGAGCCGTTGGCATAATAGTCATTTCATTGATATTAACATGCTGTGGTCTATTGAGCATAAACCAAACGGCTTCTGCCACATCATCGGCTACCAAATTTTCAAAACCTTCATACACCACTTTCGCTCTGTTCTTATCGCCTTCAAATCGCACGATGGAAAACTCTGTTTCAACAGCACCTGGATGAATGGCAGAAACTTTAATTGGATAAGGACTTAAGTCTAATCGCATACTGCGGTTAAGCGCATCTACGGCATGCTTGGTAGCACAATACACATTGCCGTTGGCATATACTTCTTTACCCGCAATGCTACCAACATTTACAATATGTCCTGAGTTATTGGCTAACATTAAGGAAATAATATTTTTTGTTACATACAACAACCCTTTAATATTAGTATCTATCATCGTTTCCCAATGGTCTACATTTCCTTTATCAATTGTACTTAAGCCCATAGCTAAACCTGCATTATTAATCAGCACATTGATTTTTTTCCACTCGGTAGGTAGGTTTTGAATCGTGCTTTCTACTTCTTTTCTGTTGCGCACATCTAGCTTTATGGCTAAACATTGAATACTGTAGCGAGATTCTAAATTGACTTTAAGTTCAGATAATAAATTTTGCCTACGACCGGTTAATATTAAATTGTAATTATTTTTTGCTAATAAGATAGCGCAAGCTTTACCAATACCTGAACTTGCCCCTGTTATAAATGCTATATTGTTTGACATAAATAGTTTACAAACCTACATTTTATTTATTCGATTTATAAATATTAAAAAGAAAATCAAAAAACTTCTCCCTTCTTTTGGGGGGTAAGCCTTAAAAAATTGTATTAGTATTTATTAATCATTTAACCCTCTTGTTTTGAATCCTGAATTGTACATCCTTGGCTCTAGCAGTGCTAATCCTACCCGCGAACGTAATCCCACCTCGCAAATCCTAAAAATAGGTTCTGAAAAAATAATGATAGACTGTGGGGAAGGCGCGCAAATGCGCCTCATGCAATTTGGCATTAGACAAACCGGTATCGATTATATTTGCATAAGCCATCTGCATGGCGACCATTATTTTGGTTTAATTGGTTTAATTTCTACCATGAGCCTAATGGGCCGAAAACAAATGCTACACATTATTGCACCTGCGCCTTTAAAAAATATTATTGACCTGCAAATATTACATGGCATAATGCATATTCATTTTGAAATAAAATTTCATCCTACCAACCCCAATGTACCAGAATTTATTTTAAAAACACAATCTTTTGAGTTGAGCTCTTTCCCACTAAAACACCGCATACATTGCACTGGTTTTTTAATAAAAGAAGGAAAAAAAGAGCGCCATTTAAATATGCAAGCTATAGATAAACATGAAGTGCCTGTAGCTTTTTATAAAAGCATTAAAACCGGCAAAAACTATATTGCTGAAAATGGAACTGAAGTATTAAACAAAGAACTTACATTAGATCCAACACCCATTAGAAGTTATGCCTATTGCAGCGATACAATTTTTGACCCAACCATAGTGCCGTATATTAAAGACGTAAATTTACTGTACCACGAAACTACCTATTTGCATAACTTGGCTCAAAAAGCTGCCGAGCGTTTTCATAGCACCGCCAAAGAGGCTGGTATAATAGCTAAAATGGCCAATGTCGGTAAATTATTAATAGGCCATTTTTCTTCTCGGTATGATAATTTACAACCTTTATTAGAGGAGGCAAGAGTAGAATTTACCCCAACAGAGTTAGCTATTGAAGGATTAAAAATAGAAATTTAAAACTATTTTGCGATGCCAAATTTCCAACCTAAATTTAGGTAAAGGCTATAGCTATAAAAGGAACTGTTGATGTATACTCGGTGACTAAAATAATCAGGTGTTTGCTCCCTTCCATAGTATAATTTATAATCTGAACGGTTAATTCTTCCTCCAAAACCCCAATAAAAATCGTTCACTTTCTTAGCTTTTTGTTTCAAAAAACCATTATTGATTTCAAACCCAATAGAGTAACCATGATTATAATAATGAATATAATTGTAATTAGAATACCAACGCCAATAAGTAAACAATATCTTTTCTTCAGCATATTTAAACGTAAGCATAGGTTGCCAATATTTCTTTTTAGGTAGTTCTACACTTTTTTTTGTAAAGTACTTAGAACCCACACTTGCAAACAAATGGAAACCTTGGGTACTACTGAATGGTTTTTCATAGTAAATACCAGGCTCTTGATTTCCAAATGGACTATAATATTTTCTATAGTTAAACAATTGCCTGAAAGCTATATCCATTTGAAAATATTTTCTAGTAGAAATAGGTTGTAACATAGAAAAAGAAATTTTCTGTTGTAAAACATCTGGTAGATTAAATAAATAGAGCCTTTTAGGAATTTCTTTTGCAGAAATAATGCTACTAAAAAGAAGAAAAACTATCACTATATATTTTTTCATAAAACAAATATAGTAAATTCTATTCAAAACTTGTGACTAATATCATTTTTTAAAACCTATAATTTTATGTTTCTTTGCCCTAACTATGAATTATTGGTTAATAAAATCTGAGCCCTTTAAATATTCTTGGGATCAATTTGAAAAAGACGGCAAAACCATTTGGGATGGCGTTAGAAATTACCAAGCACGCAATAATTTAAGAGAAATGAAGAAAGGCGCCCTTTGTTTTTTTTATCATAGCAATGAAGGCAAAGAAATAGTAGGCATAGCCAAAGTAGTAAAAGAACATTACCAAGACCCCACAAGTACCGACCCTAATTGGGTGGTAGTAGAAATAGCGCCATTTAAAAAACTTAAAAAAACAGTAACTTTAGAACAAATTAAAACCCAGCCACGCCTAGCTGAAATAGGATTGGTAAAACAAAGTAGATTGAGTGTTTCTGCTTTAAAGGCGCATGAGTTTGATGTTATTTTAGAATTATCTGCTACAAAATAAGCATAACAATGGAAGAAAAACTATTATATGACCACCAAAAACTTAATGCTACCCTGCATAGGTTGGCTTATGAGTTAATAGAAAACCATGATAATTTTGCCAATACGGCTATTATTGGTTTACAGCCAAGAGGTATATTTCCTGCGCGCTTAATTAGACAAAGAGTAGAACAAATTATTAATGCAAAAGTAAAATATGGCGAACTGGATATTACCTTTTATAGAGATGATTTTAGAACAAGCAATAAGCAATTGTTGCCAAGTCCAATGCACATTCCTTTTAGCACCGAAGGATTAAAAATAATATTGATAGATGATGTACTTTTTACAGGAAGAACTATTCGCAGTGCTATGGATGCCTTGCTAGACTTTGGCAGACCAGCAAAAGTAGAATTGTGTGTATTGATAGATAGAAAATTTAATAGAGAAAATCCGATAGCGCCTGACTATGTGGGCAAAAGTGTAGATACAAGAGGCAATATGCAAAAAGTAAAGGTAGATTGGGAAGAAAATAATTATAAAGTTTGGTTAATTAACGCATGACACAATTATCTGTAAAACATTTATTAGGCATTAAAGACCTATCCGAAAACGATATCAAATTAATATTTGAAACGGCAGATAATTTTAAAACAATTATTAATCGACCGATTAAAAAAGTGCCTTCATTAAGGGATATAACTGTAGCCAATTTATTTTTTGAAAATTCTACAAGAACAAGGGT
>JABMMZ010000123.1 GCA_013205405.1 Bacteroidota bacterium
GGTAAATGTTTTTACTTTATGAACCTTATCTGTTTCATTTTCTTTTTGAAATTGAATATATCCATAACCTGTATCTGGTCTATTAGGCTTTATACCTAGCGTTAAAAGTTTTTTATTTGTACTTGTATATTTTAAGGCTGTTAGCATACTATCCTCAAAAGCTTTATCATCAGTAATCAAATGATCGCTTGGAGCAATAATAATATTAGCCGCTTCATTTTTAGCAAATAATTTATAACTCGCATAAGCTACACAAGGAGCGGTGTTCATGGCGGCAGGCTCAGTTAATATATTATGTTCAGACATTTCTGGTATCTGATCGTGCACTAGTAAACTGTAATTAGAATTTGTAATAACATAAATATTTTCTGCAGAAATAAATTTTTCATACCTATCATATGTTAGTTGCAACAATGATTTTCCAACGCCTAAAATATCATGAAATTGTTTAGGATAGTTTTTTTTACTCAATGGCCAAAATCTACTGCCAAGGCCACCTGCCATTATCACTGCGTAATTATTCTTATTTTTCTTCATTGTCGTTTTCTAAACTATACCTTCTTTATTTAAATCGTGAATATGTATTAAGCCAACGTATTCATCATTATTCATAACAATTAACTGACTTATTTTATTTTCTCTCATTACTTCAGCAGCTTCTACAGCTAAACTTTCTGAATTTATGGTTTTTGGTTTTGAGTTGATGATATCTTTGGCTTTTAAACCTTCTAAATTGGTTGTCCTTTCTATTAATCGTCTAATATCGCCATCCGTTATTATACCTTCAATCTTTTCATTATTCATAACTACAGTAGCACCCAATCGTTTTTTTGAAATTTCAATAATTACATTTTGAATGCTATCCTCAATATCTACTTTGGGTTTTTCATTTTGTTCTGCAATATCTTTAGCCGTTAAATATAAACGCTTACCCAATGCTCCACCAGGATGGTATTTTGAAAAATCTGTTGATGTAAAATTCTTACAACTTAATAAAGCAACAGCCAAAGCATCACCCATCAATAATTGAGCGGTAGTGCTGGTAGTAGGAGCTAAGTTATTAGGACAAGCTTCTTTTTCAATAGTAGTATTTAAAATATAATCGGCACTTTTAGCTAAAACAGATTCAATATTGCCCACTATGGCTACTAGTATATTTCCAAATTGCTTTAATAATGGTGCTAAAGCTTTTATTTCTGGCGTATTTCCACTTTTAGATATGGCAATTACAATATCATTTTGTTGTATAATTCCTAAATCGCCATGAATAGCATCTGCAGCATGCATAAAAATGGAAGGCGTACCTGTAGAATTTAAGGTCGCCACTATTTTTTGGGCAATAATGGCACTTTTACCAATACCGGTTATCACTACTCTGCCATTAGAAATAATAATCTTAGATACCACATTTGCAAAATCCTCGTCAATGAAATTAACAATAGATTTTACATTTTCTATTTCGCTTAAAATGGTTTCCTTGCCTATTTTTATTATTTCAGTATTCGATTTCAAAATTTAAAAAAGTGTTGTTTCAAAAACAGTTGCAAAATAAAGCCAAAAAAGTCTAAAAAAAAGCATTAAAAAAAATTTGGCAATATGGTAGTAATAGTATTAATTTAGTGTCATCAAATTTTTAAGAAATAAATTTAGTAAAAAATTATAATATGACAATTGCACAAAAGAGTATGAATGCCAAAGTGGCATTGAAAGAGTTCTTCGGTTTTGACGGGTTTAAAGGAACTCAGGAGAGCGTAATAGATAGTATATTAAATGGCGAAGATTGCTTCGTAATAATGCCAACTGGTGCCGGAAAATCACTTTGCTACCAATTACCAGCACTTATGTTGCCGGGCACAGCTATTATTATTTCGCCACTTATAGCGCTAATGAAAAACCAAGTAGACAGTATTCGGGGGTTTTCAGATAAGGATAATGTAGCTCATTTTTTAAACTCATCTTTGTCTAAAACTGAGATTACACGTGTTAAAGAAGATATGCGAACTGGTAATACAAAATTATTATATGTAGCACCAGAAACATTAAAAAAAGAAGAAACCATTGAATTTTTAAAAAGTATTCAAATTTCTTTTGTAGCGGTAGATGAAGCCCATTGTATAAGTGAATGGGGACATGATTTTAGACCAGAATACAGACGTATCCGTCAAATGATACAAGATATTAATGATGTTCCTATGATGGCATTAACGGCTACTGCCACACCTAAGGTGCAAAGTGATATTCAAAAAAACTTAGGCATGACAGAGGCTAAAGTATTTAAATCTTCTTTTAATAGAGATAATTTATATTACGAAGTAAAACCTAAAGGCAGCAAAGAAAAAGTATTTAAAGATATTATTTTTTACATTAAAAATAGAAATGAAAAATCGGGTATTATATATTGCTTAAGCAGAAAAAGAGTAGAAGAAATAGCAGAAATGCTCAATTTAAATGGCGTTATAGCCTTACCTTATCACGCAGGTTTAGATGCTAAAACTCGTGCTGCAAACCAAGATGCTTTTTTGATGGAAGATTGCCATGTAATAGTAGCAACTATAGCCTTTGGTATGGGTATAGATAAGCCTGATGTAAGATTTGTAATACATTTTGACGTGCCAAAAAGTTTAGAAGGATATTATCAAGAAACAGGTAGAGGAGGCAGAGATGGCATGGAAGGTGATTGTATATTATTTTACAATCCAAGTGATATAGAAAAATTGGAGAAATTTATGAAAGATAAACCTGTAGCCGAAAGGGAAATAGGAACACTCTTATTAGATGAAACAAGCGCTTTTGCAGAAAGTTCGCAGTGTAGAAGACGCTTATTGTTAAGCTATTTTGGCGAATCTTTTGATGATGAAAACTGCAATAAAATGTGTGATAATTGCCGTCATCCTAAACCAAAAGTAGATGTAACCCAAGAAGTAGTAAATGCATTAAAAGCATTAGAAAGTTTAAAATCTGAAATTGATTTAAGCCATGTAGTAAACTATATTATAGGCAAAAAAACAGACGCTGTAAAAGACCACGGTCACGAAAAATTTCTATACTTTGGTGTAGGTAAAGACCACGATAAGATATTTTGGAAAGGCATTATGCGCATTGGTTTATTAAATGGATACATTAATAAAAATATTGAAAAATATGGTTTATTAAGTCTTTCTAAAGAAGGCGAAAAAGCTATTCTTAAGCCTAAAAACTTTGTGATGGCAAAAGATACTGAGTTTGATTTTGTAACAGACGATGCATTTGAAAATGCAGTTTTGGAAAGTATATCTGACGAAGTATTGTTTGCTGAACTTAAAGATTTAAGAAAAAAAGTAGCCAAGCAAGAAGGTTTGCCCCCCTATATTATTTTCCAAGATCCATCATTGGATGATATGGCCACTAAATATCCAATTACAATGGATGAAGTAGAAAAAATTCATGGTGTTGGAAAAGCGAAAGCACATAAATACGGTCAAGCATTTATAGATTACATTGCAGAATATGTAAGAAAGAATGAAATTGATAGACCAATAGATGTTGTGGTAAAAACTTCGGGCGAGAAAAGCAAGAAGAAAATAGCAATTATCCTAAATATTGATAAAAAAATGGCATTAGAGGATATCGCAAGAAGCAATGGCATGAGCTATCCTGAACTAATGGAAGAATTAGAACAAATGGTAACTTTGGGCACTAATTTAGATTTGCATTACTGTATTGATGAAATTATTGAAGAAGAATTTCAAGAAGAAATATTTGAATATTTTAAAAATCAGGAAGAAGATGATTTAGAGCAGGTAGTAGTTGATTTTGACAACGATTTTAGCTACGAAGAAATGCAATTAATGCGGTTACAATTTATTAGCAATATGGCTAATTAAGTGTAAGATTAAATCTATTATATCAACATTGTGTAATACTTTAATTATTAAAAACAGTTAATAGTTAGTTACTTTTGCGAGCTACGGAACAAACTACACAACATCTTGAACAGCTTTTTTACAAATACCAATCGTCTTTGCATTGGTTTTGTATGCAGTATGTAAAGAACACTTTAGATGCTGATGAGATTATAAACGATACTTTTTTAGCTGTTTGGAATAAAAAAGAAGAATTAATTTTAGATGATACTATTAAAAAATATCTCTATACGGTGGTTAAAAATAAAAGCTTAAATCACCTTAAAAAATTAAAAGTAGAAGCTACTGAATTATTGCCAGAATTTGAACTTGCTACAAATTATCTAAGTCCGATAGATTATTTACAAGCGAAAGAAACGGAAACAGTTATATTTGAATTAATAGAAAAGCTTCCTCTAAGATGTAAGCAGATATTTGTATTAAGTAGAAAAGAAAATATGAGTAACAAAGAAATTTGTATCTTAATGGAAATTTCAGAAAAAACAGTTGAAAATCAGATTACTATTGCTATAAAGTTTATTAAAGATGGACTGAATTATCAAAAAAAAAGCAATCCAAACTTTAAACTAATCATACTGCCATGGATGTTATTATGGCTTAGTAATTAAATTAATTTGATAAATATCTATAAATAATTACCTTTGCATTCCCAAAAAAAATTTGGCGGGGTAGCTCAGTTGGTTAGAGCACAGGATTCATAAC
>JABMMZ010000015.1 GCA_013205405.1 Bacteroidota bacterium
CATTAACCCCTTTTCTAGAATATACCTATAAAATAACAAAACATAAATCGCTTAGAATTGAATCGCAATATTTAGAAACAGGACAAGATTTAGGTAGCTTTATTAATGCCATTTTAGAGTTTAATTATTCGCCACATTGGAGTGTAAGCGTTGGAGATATGGTAAACACAAAACCACACCGTTCGGCTACTAGCACTATTCCTTCAGAAATTATCCATTATTACAGTGGTTTTGTAGGTTATACAAGTGGCCCAACGGTAGTAACTGCAGGCTATATAAAACAAGTACAAGGTGTAAATTGTACAGGCGGTATTTGCAGAGTAGAACCAGCCTTTAGCGGAGCTAGATTAACACTTACTACCAGTTTTTAATTTTAGAGACACGTTGGCAAAAAGAAAGTTAGCAATTGGCAATTATTACTATACTTCGACATTTCGACAAGTTCAATGTCCTATACTTTAACAGGCTCATTTGGACAAGGTCAATGAACGAACAATTCAAAAATTAACTAATAATCAATAACCTCCCAAATGCTAACACCTACCTTACAAGCTTTTCAACGACTATTAACCATAATGGATGAATTGCGTGCCCAATGCCCTTGGGATAAAGAGCAAACAACCGAAACTTTAAGGCACCTTACCATTGAGGAAACCTATGAGTTGAGCGATGCTATATTAGAAGGTGATAGTGAAGAAATAAAAAAAGAGCTTGGAGATATACTGCTTCATATTGTTTTTTATGCTAAAATAGGGAGTGAGAAAAAAACCTTTGATATGGAGAGTGTAATTAATCAATTGTGTGATAAATTGGTAAGAAGACACCCGCATATTTATGGCGATGTTGTTGCCAATGATTCGAATACTGTAAAGCAAAATTGGGAACAAATAAAACTAAAAGAAAAAGGAGAAAATGGTATCAAGTCGGTTTTGGCAGGAGTGCCTAAGTCTATGCCAGCATTGGTAAAAGCATATCGCATGCAAGAAAAAGCCGCACAAGTAGGCTTTGATTGGGAAAATAAGGAACAAGTGTGGGCAAAAGTAGAAGAAGAATTAGAAGAATTTAAAACAGCTACTACCACCAAAGAAAGAGAAGAAGAGTTAGGTGATTTATTATTTAGCTTAGTTAATTACGCCCGTTTTGATGGTATAAATCCAGATGATGCTTTAGAACAAACGAATAAAAAATTTATTAAACGCTTTACCTATATCGAGCAAAGAGCACATCAATTGCAACTCGATTTGAAAACTATTGGACTTACCCAAATGGATGAGTGGTGGAATGAAGCCAAAGCAAAGAAATAAGTTTTATTCTTTTACTTTACTATCTATAAAAATTGTAACCGGTCCATCATTTATAAGGCTAATTTGCATATTGGTACCAAATCTTCCGGTAGCTATAGATTTTTGAGTAAGTGTTTCTAGTTTTTGTATAAAATATTCGTACAGTGGGATAGCCACACTAGGGTGAGCAGCTTTTGTAAAAGAAGGTCTATTGCCTTTGGCAGTGCTAGCAAATAGTGTAAATTGGCTTACAACCATTAAATCTGAATCTAAATCTGTTAAAGCTAAATTCATTTTATCTTCCGCATCATTAAAAATTCTTAAACTAATTATTTTTTGGCAAAGCCAATCGGCATCTAATTCATCATCACCTTCCCCAATGCCCAACAAAATTAACAAACCCTTATTTATATTGCTGTAAACAGTTTTTTCAATTAATACAGAGGCAGAACTAACCCTTTGAATTACAATTCTCATAAGTTCAACAAACGTACATTAAAATGTTAATATCTCTGAAAAAATGTGCATAAGGCTAGTAAAGTTTAACCTTATTTCGTAAGTCTTAATTATGGCTACCGATTCACAAGCAGAAAAACTTAAAGCACTTAAACTTACCATTGATAAGCTCGAAAAAAGCTATGGTAAAGGTGTAGTAATGAAAATGGATGATAAAACAGTAGTTGCTACTGAGGTTATCTCTACAGGGTCTTTTGGGTTAGACTTAGCGCTTGGAGTAGGTGGATTTCCTAAAGGTAGAATAGTTGAAATATACGGACCAGAAAGTAGTGGTAAAACTACATTAGCCATGAGCTGTATAGCTGAAGCTCAAAAAGTTGGAGGTCTTTGTGCTTTTATAGATGCAGAACATGCTTTTGATAAGTTTTATGCACAAAAATTAGGCATTAATACTGCTGAACTAATGATATCTCAGCCAGATGATGGCGAGCAAGCTTTAGAAATAGCAGATAATTTAATTCGTTCGGGAGCTATAGATGTAATAGTAATAGATTCTGTAGCAGCACTTGTGCCACGTGCAGAGTTAGAAGGTGATATGGGCGATAGTAAAATGGGATTACAAGCCCGTTTAATGTCGCAAGCCCTTAGAAAATTGACAGGTACCATTAATAAAACAGGTTGTATTTGTATTTTTATTAACCAATTAAGAGAAAAAATTGGTGTAATGTTTGGCAATCCAGAAACAACTACTGGCGGTAATGCACTTAAGTTTTATGCATCTGTAAGATTAGATATTAGAAGAATAGGCCAAATAAAAGATGGAGATGAAATATGTGGCAACCGCACTAAAGTAAAAGTAGCTAAAAATAAAGTCGCACCGCCTTTCCGTGTTGTAGAATTTGATATTATGTATGGCAAAGGTATTTCTAGAGTAGGCGAAGTACTAGATTTAGCAGTAGATAATGGTATTGTTCAAAAAAGTGGTTCATGGTTTAGTTATGGTGCCACCAAATTAGGCCAAGGCAGAGATTCTGTTAAAGAACTGTTAGAAGACAATGTAGAAATGGTAAAAGAAATAGAAGGAAAATTAAAGGAAAAACTAATGGCAGGAGCCATTGAAATAAAAGAAGATAAATCGGAAGATTAAATTCTTATAAAAGATATAATTAATAAAACTGAAATATTAATTGTGTAAATGTGTGCAAAGGCTCTCGTATATAAAATACGAGAGTTTTTTGCGTTATAACAAGTTCTAAATATTAATAATGACTAACAAAATCCTCATTTTTGAAATCAAAAAATACCCCCAAATAAAAAGGAATATGTGGAAAACTAAATAAGTCGTACCTTTGTGGCCAAATATGCCTTATAATAAAGACTTTAATAGCGGTAAACCACCTAAAAGAAATGATAAACCTTACGGTAAAAGTAAGGACAACGATAGAAGCGAAAATACCCGTAGAGACAAGCCAAGTGAATTTAAAGATAGAGATTCAAATGATAGAAGCCCTGAAGACAAACCTAGAGATAAAGATGAATTAGCACCTCCGCGTTTTTTTGAAAAACCATTCAAAAAAGATAGAGATTTTAACGATAGACCTAAGCGTAATTTCAATAACGACCGACCAGGTGGCGATAGACCATATAATTCTGATCGTCCGCCTTATAAAAAAGATGGTGACTTTGGTGATAGACCAAAACGCAACTTTTTGAATGATAGGCCAAGTGGAGATAGACCAAACAATAACGACCGCTCTTACAAAAAGGGAGGTAATTTTGGCGAAGGTCCTAAAAGAAACTTTAACAGCGATAGACCAAACAACGACCGCCCATATAATAACGACCGCCCACCTTACAAAAAGGATGGCGATTTTGGCGATAGACCTAAAAGAAACTTTAACAGCGATAGACCGAACAACGACCGCCCCTATAGCAACGACCGTCCACCCTATAAAAAGGATGGCGACTTTGGCGATAAATCCAAAAGAAATTTTAACAGTGATAGACCGAATACCGACCGTCCGTATAACAACGACCGCCCACCTTATAAAAAAGATAGCGACTTTGGCGATAGACCCAAAAGAAACTATGGCACAGATAGGCCAAATAATGACCGCCCCTTTAATAATGATGGCGATGAGCGTAAGACTTACAAACTAAAATATGATCCAGAAATAAAAAACAAACCTTCCTTTAGAGAAAGAAATCCTAAAACCTTTGGCGAGCGCAAAAAAGAACTTTTAGGAATAGTAGAAGACAAAGAAAGTATCCGTTTGAATAAATATGTAGCCAATTCTGGTATTTGCAGCCGTAGAGAAGCCGATGAGTTAATAGCCAAAGGTTTAGTTTCTGTTAATGGTACTGTTGTTTTAGAAATGGGTCATAAAGTAGCCAAAAGCGATACAGTGATGTACGAAGGTAGAAAAATCTTACCAGAGCCTTTTGTTTATGTTATTATGAATAAGCCCAAAGATTTTTTAACTACTACCGATGACGATCAAGGCCGTAAAACAGTAATGGATTTAATAGCGGATAAAATTCAACAACGTATATTTCCAATTGGTAGATTAGATAGAAATACTACTGGTGTATTGTTATTGACAAACGATGGCGATGTTACACAAGCGTTAACACACCCTAGTTTTGAAATTAAAAAGGTATACCATGTAGAATTGGATAAAAAAGTGATAGAATCAGATTTAGATAAATTGGTAGAAGGTATAACATTAGAAGATGGCGAAGTACATGCCGATGCTGCAGCTTTTGTAGAAACAGAAGATAAAAAACACGTGGGTATTGAAATTCATAATGGTAGAAATCGTATAGTAAGACGTATGTTCGAGCATTTAGGTTACCAAGTTGAAAAATTAGATAGAGTTAGTTTTGGTATTTTTACAAAAAAGGATTTACCACGTGGTAAATGGAGGCACTTATCGGCAAGTGAAGTTGGTTTTTTAATGAAACTAAAAGCCAAAATGTAAAATATTATTTAATGTAATTTTATTCTTATAATTGTAACTTAATAATGCAAATAAATAGTAAAATTTATATAGCAGGTCACAGAGGAATGGTTGGAAGTGCTGTTCACAGAGCACTGCTATCAAAAGGGTATTCTAATATAGTAACCAGAACTAGTGGAGAGTTAGATTTACGTAATCAAGCTGCGGTAGCAGAATTTTTTCAATTAGAAAAACCAGAATATGTTTTTTTATGTGCCGCTAAAGTAGGAGGTATAGTGGCCAATAATACCTACAGAGCCGATTTTTTATACGATAATTTAGCAATTCAAAATAATATTATCCATTCTTCGTTTGTAAATGATGTTGTAAAATTAATGTTTTTTGGCAGCAGTTGTATTTATCCTAAATTAGCACCACAGCCTTTAAAAGAAGAGTATCTCCTAACTGGATTATTAGAACAAACCAATGAACCTTATGCTATAGCTAAAATTGCTGGTATCAAACTGTGCGAAGCATATCGCGACCAATATGGTTGTAATTTTATAAGTATTATGCCAACCAATTTGTATGGCAAAAACGATAATTACCATCTAGAAAATAGCCATGTGTTACCAGCTCTAATTCTCAAGTTTCACGAAGCTAAAATAAATAATTTAGCCTCAGTAGAAATTTGGGGAACGGGATTACCCATGCGTGAGTTTTTATATGCCGATGATTTAGCTTCTGCAGCCTTATTTTTAATGCAAAATTATAATGATAAGCAGTTTGTAAATATAGGAACAGGGGTAGATTTAAGTATAAAAGATTTAGCCAATTTGGTTAAAAATATTATTGGATATGAAGGTGAATTGGTATTTAACAAAACAAAACCAGATGGCACACCAAGAAAACTAATGGATGTAAGCTATTTGCATAATTTGGGTTGGCAGCATTCTACACAATTAAAAGACGGTATTCAGCTGGCTTATCAGGATTTTTTAGCAAGAAATTAAATGCCCATAAAATATAATCCAGAAGCTACTAATTTAATTAATGAATATATAGATTCTATGCCAGAATGGAGCAGAGAAATATGCATTAAATTAAGAAATATTATTCACAAGGCTGACCCTAAAATGATAGAAGGTTGGCAGTTGGGCCCACATTTTCATCACAATGGCATTGTTTGTGGATTTGTTTCCTTAAAAAAATATGTGGCATTAGTTTTTTATCATGGCGCAAAACTTAAAGACGAAAAAAATAATTTAATAGAAGACGCACACAGTATTGATTTTAAAAAAATACACTATTCGGTAGTAAAAGATATTAAGGATAAATTTTTAATAAACCTTGTAAAAGAAGCGGTTCAAATAAATGTGAGTGGCAAAGCTATTTCAACACGTAAAGAAAACGATACGGAAATAGAAACCCCAGCAGATTTACAAAAAGAAATAGATGCCAATGCTTTGTCAGAATATTTTGATATTTTGGCCTACACCCATAGAAAAGAGTTTATTAATTGGGTAAATGAGGCTAAGAAAGAGGAAACACGTAAGATACGTATTGTAAAAACAATAGAAATGCTATCTAAGAAGTCAAAAATGCCCAGCTAATATTACTATTTTGTATCAATAATGATTGGACTGTTGCCTTTGCCCATAATGATTACTTTGGTATTATTAGATTTGGCTAATTCTAAATTGGCTTTAATACTTTCATATTGCAATTGTTTGTCGCTTAAGCCAGTAGAAATAATTTGCTGATAATCTGCAATACCTTGTGCTTCTACTCTTTTACGTTCAGCCTCTTGTTTTTCTTTTTGCAATACAAATTGCATTTTTTGGGCATCTTGTTCTGCATTTATTTTAGATTCAATAGTGGCCTTTACAGATTGAGGAAGTGTTATATTTCTAACTAAAAGTTGCTCTAATATTAAACCACGATTTTTAAAATCTTTTTCAATACTATTAAAAATACGCAACTGAAAAGTATCGCGTTTTGTACTATATAATGCCACAGCATCATAGTAAACGGCATTATCTCTTATCTTGGTTCTAGTTAAAGGACGTACTATTTTATCATTGTAATCATTTCCAGTTTCTTTTAATAAACGAGGTGCTTCCGAAGGTATTACACGGTACAATACTGTCAAATCTATTGTAACCTCTAATCCATCTGCAGTAAGCACTCTGATAGCGTCATCTCCAGACTTTTGTCCTTCGTCATGAATGCCACTCATAGTATAGTTCTGAGTTTTAATATCAATATTTTTTATATCCACAAAAGGGTTTACAAAGTTTAATCCACTTTGAAGTATATTGTCATCTATTTTTCCAAATAAAGATTTAACACCTATATGCCCAGCATCTATTTGCTTTATGCAAGCATTCAAAGCACCTAAACACATTATAACCAAGCCAGTTATTTTTATAGTGTTAATGTATTTTCTAATTGGAGAGTTAATTTTTAAAATGAATTTTGCAACTGCAAAAATGATTAATCCTATTATAATTAGTGCCATATATTTATGTTATTTGTATTTCAAAGGTATTACATATAAATATACATCCACATACTTATCGACCAACTTTACAAATTACTACTCAAAAATTATTTTCTCAGTATTCTTTCCTTTTATTGTTTCAACTTTAAAATATCATCTAGTATATTTATACTTACCTTGCAACCTTTATGCAATCTATTTTTGAAACCTTAATTGCCTCATTTTTAGAAAATAATGTTGGTGTTGCGAATGGATTTTTGAGTACTGAATTGGTAGAGAAATTAACGCAAAATTTATTACAATTGGAAATGAATGACCAATTAAAAAGTGCGGGAACAAGTAATTCTAAATTGGCAAGTTATGATACTACTGTTAGAGGTGATAGTATTTATTGGTTAGATAAAAGTCATAATGATATTTATGAAAATAAATTTTTAGAATTAGTAGAAGATTTTATAAGGTATCTAAATAGTAGCTGCTTTACTGGAATTACAGATTGCGAATTTCATTATGCGTTATATAAAAAAGGCAGTTACTATATCAAACATCTTGATCAATTTAGAAATAATTCCGGAAGGCAGTATTCCATGATAAGTTATTTAGACAATAATTGGAAAGCAGAAGATGGTGGCGAATTACTTATCCATCAGGTTAATAATAACCAAACAATAAGTCCTACTCAAGGTAAAACTGTTTTTTTTAAAAGTAATGAAATGTATCATGAGGTATTAAAAACCAATATAAGTAGAATGAGTATTACTGGTTGGTTAAAGTGTTAAAAATATCTGCTCATCATTTTTTATTATCTTTGCTCCTTAAAATTTCTTGAATTGAACTTTTTAGCACATTATTTTTTCGATAAAACAGAAAGTGTTTACCATAATGTCGGCTTGGTGTTACCCGATTTAAACAGAAATTTTTGTAAAGGTAATTTACAACTTAATACAACATTTGAAAAACAAATTCTGAATGATATTCAACAAGGCTGTATCAAACATATAGCTAAAGATAAAATTTTCCATCAATCCAATTTTTTTAAAGAGACCCAAAAACAAATTAGTCAATTAATTGATCATCAATCAAGATGGCCGCGCAAGTGGTTCTTAAACCACATTTTGGTTGAAATAATGTTAGACAGAGCCTTAATGGATCAATATCCTTTATTATGCCAGCAGTTTTATAATGACTTGGAGTTGGCTGAAATAATTCATTTAGAAGAATTCTTAAAGCATTCCGGTATTGAAGATTACCAAGAGTTCGGTCATAAATATGTAAAATTTAATGAATATAAATTTATTTTTAACTATTTACACAATGAAAAGCTAATTATTGCGTTAAGTAAAATATATCAAAAAGTAGGCATCAAATACGAATGGAGTGCAGCAGACGAAAATATACTAAATAGAAATTTTATAGAAATACTTCAAATAGTAGATAATAAAATGCCGGAATTGATAAATGAAATAGAAAATTAAATGATGAATTTTAAAAAAGAAAGAAGAAGTTTGCAGTATCCTATGATAAAATATATTTTAATGGCCTTGGCTATTATTGGTTTTCAAAATGCTATTTATTCGCAAAGTGCGCCTAAGTACAGTAATGAATTTTTACAAATAGGTGTTGGTGCACGCTCATTAGGTATGGGTGGTGCTGTATTGGCAAGTACCAACGATGTATTTGCTAGCTATTGGAATCCTGCTTCATTAACAAAAATAGAAAACAATGTTCAAGTTTCTTTAATGCATGCATCTTATTTTGCTGGTATAGCCAATTACGACTATGGTGCTTATGCAACTAAAGTAGGAGATAATAGTTCCATTGGCATCAGTTTGATTCGTTTTGGAGTAGATGGCATAGCCAATACTTATGATTTAATTCGCAATGGCGAAATAGATTATACCCGAGTTACTTCTTTTAATACTTCAGATTTTGCAGCTATTTTCTCCTATGCTCAAACAGCGGAAGTTAAGCAATTTAGAAAATTAGACTTTAGTTGGGGAGCCAATATGAAAATAATTAGACGAAAAGTGGGGCCATTTGCTAAGGCCATTGGTTTTGGTTTTGATGGCAGTATGAAATTAGAAAATACAGATAAAAACTGGGCATTTGGCCTTGTAATTAGAGATATTACCTCTACTTTTAATAGTTGGCGCTATACATTTACAGACGCACAAAAAGATGTTCTAGCAGCTACCCAAAATGCAATTCCCAAAAATACTTTAGAAATTACCTTACCTAGAATAATGACAGGCTACGCCAAAACTTGGGAGAAAAATAATTTATCTTTATTAACCGAAATAGATGCCAACATAACATTAGATGGCAAACGCAATACTTTATTAAAAACAAATGTTTTTAGTGTAGATCCTTATTTGGGTGTTGAGGCAGGATATAAAATATCTGAAAACAATAAAATTAACTTAAGAATGGGTGTCAATAATTATCAAACATATACCAATAAAAACGGGAAAAAAGTAGCCAGTGTAATGCCAAACGTAGGCTTAGGCATAGCTTTAGGAAAGTTTTCTATAGATTACGCACTTACCAATTTATCGGCATTAGCCGGCAATGGCCCATCACTTTATAGCAATATTTTTTCTTTAAAATTAGCAATAGATAAGCAGTAATTTTATATGAAAATATCACTTATAGCGGCTATGGATAAAAATAATGCCATAGGATATAAAAATGAATTGCTTTGGCATTTGCCAGACGATTTTAATTGGTTTAAAGAAAAAACTAAGGGTAAGCCTATGGTAATGGGACGCAATACCATGTTGTCATTAGGCAAACCTTTACCTAACAGACTTAATATAGTGGTTTCTTCTAAAAATGAAGCCATAATAGAGGGTTTTATTTATGCTAAAAATTTAGAGGAAACAGTTACTCTAGTGCCAGCAGATACTGAAGAATTAATGGTAATAGGCGGAGGCAAAGTATATGCTCAAATGTTGCATAAAGCCCATAAAATTTATATTACCAAAGTACACAATGAATGGCCGAATGTAGATACTTTTTTCCCCCATTGGCCAACCAATGAGTGGGAACAAACTTACCACGAAATACACCCAAAAGATGAAAAACATGCCTACAGTTTTGAGTTTTTAATACTTGAAAGAAAGTTGGTATTTTAATCCATTAGTTGGTCTTCAGGACCAACCTATAGGGAAAGAATCTCTCTTTTGATAGTGTGAGATGTTTTGCTCTGCTCAATATGACACCAAAGCGGAGCAAAATTATGTTTTTGTTATCCTGCTAACCAGGTATTCTCGAAATATTTTTTTCCATTATTTGAAGTTGTTTTACAATTTCTTCTCCTTTTGGTTTTAAGGCTTTGGCTTTTCTATAATAATCTTTGCCTATTTTATTATTAGCCCTTTGTATTTCCATACTGCACAGTTGTAAATATACACTTGCTAAGCTTTCTTTATCAGGAATACCCGCTCTTATGGCTTGTTTTAGTGTTTCTCTAGCTTCTTTGCCTTTACCTTGTTGCAGTTGAATAAATCCTAGTTGCATTAAATTAGTGCCTTCTAAATTGCCAGCCATAGAAGATTTTGTTTGCAAGCTTTTACGAATATTACTTTCGGCAGCATTCAAATCTTTATTAGCCATAGATAAATTACTTTGCAACATATAATAACCACTGCGTACGGGTTTAATTAATAAACGCGGGAATTTTATTTTATTAATATACACTATGGCTTTATCTACATCGCCCTCGGCAACAGCCTCTTGTACTATACGCATAGTGCCTATCATGAAATAAAGTAATAACGAAATAAATGCAAGCACATATAATATCCATGCTAATATTAGGTCGCCAAATAAATGCGACAAAACACCTAATACAATTAATAAAAGGCTAATAGGTAAGCGGTAAAGAATGTAAATACGTAAAAATTTCATACTATAAAATAAGACTGCAAAGGTGATAAAAAAAAGCGATAATTTCTTATCGCTTTTTAAGTATTTTTTTATACCATTTATCTATTTTATTGATCGCCTGGTTTCACCTTTTTTTCTTTAGGTTTCATGTATAATACATCACCTTTAACAATAGGGTTGATTTTTTTAATAGCCATATTCAAAGCGCCAATAGTTGGTACATCTACTTTATTGCTAATAGTAACTTTTACGTTTTCTAAAATAACATCACCTATTTGCAAAGTTTTTATAATAAATACATTGCTTTTCATTTTTTTACCACTGGCTGTTTTAAAACTTTCTCCTTCTTCAAAATCTCCTTTTTCAATAGCGCGACTTTCCAAAAGTTGCTCTGCCATGGCTTCAGTAATTTCTATTTTTTTACTGGTTAAATCATATTTCCAATTTACGTTTTCTTTATCATTTACCATTGTAGGCACCATTTTATCGCCACCTTCGTTTATCAAAGTTATACGCTTGTAATCATCCAAATTCAAAGAATCTACTTTTGGTGGTATAGGTGAAGTAGTTGTTACAACAGGCTTTGTTCCTGTAGTGCCTGTATTACCCGTTCCATTGCCTTTAGTAGCGTTACTTTCTATTGGTCCGCCTTTAAGGGCTTCTGTATTGATATTTTTATAAACCAATTCGTCATCTTCAGTATTAATAATAGCACCAATTGCTTTCAATGCATCATATCCAAGGGTATAAGGTGCAGTTCCAGCATTTATTTTTAGGGTTTGGTTCATTAGGTTAAAACCTCTTTCTTTTCCACCTACTCTAAGTGTACCTAATTTTACAGTAGCATTTGGTTTAAGTTTTCCTGCTAAAATATCTGCAGCTGTTATACCTACTAGGTCAGTTGGTTTTATCAATCCTTTTTCTACTAGTTTTTTTAATTCTGGCATAGAGATACTCATATCTGCACCTGGAATAATAGCAGTACCTGTAGCTTCTAAGTTATTGCCTGCTGCTTCGCTAGTATAAGTAGCACCTACTTTTCTAAGTTTAACAATAATTGCTTTAACATTGGTATTATTCTTATCGCTGCTAATTATTTCTTTCAAGTTTGGATCAAAATTAATATCCAACGTTTTGAAAGTAGTTCTTCTATTTTTTTGGTGTTCATCCTCCGAACAACCTGATTTAACAGTGCCTTCGCAAGCACAATTGTTTACCAATTGACTTTCTCCATATCCTTTAGCTACCAATCTGCGTGCATCTATACCATTTTTAGCCAACCATGCTACAGCACTATCTGCTCTGCGCTGAGAAAGGTCAATATTATAATCGTAAGATGAACGGCAATCTGTATGAGAACCTAACTCCATCCGTAGTTTAGGATATTTTTTCATTAATGGTAAAATTACTTCACTCATTACCTTGGCTGCATCTGGCCTAATAAAAGCTTTATCTAAATCGTAATATATAGGTAAAACAATATCTATGTATTGAGATTTTAAACAAAAGTCTTTATAAATAGTGGTTGAATTTTTAATTCCTTTAGTTGTAAATTGTTTAGGCTCTGCGTCAAATTTATAAGCTTCTTGATTAGTACAAGTTATTTCATAATTTATTTTTTCTTTCAAAATAGCAGTGCATCTGCCATTGGCATCTGTTTTTAGAACAACTTTATTGCTGTCTTTATCATTTGTAATTGTAACTATGCTATTGGCTAATGGTTTAGTTAAGTTGTTTTTAGTATTATCCGGAGGTATACACTCGTATACATCTACAATTAAATCAATTACCAATGGCACTATTTTAAATTCATAAATATCATCGTGGCCTTTGCCATCGCATCTGTTAGAAGTTATGAAACCATGATCGGGGTTGCCAATATTAAAAGTGATACTGAAATCATCACCACCACTATTTAAAGGAGCTCTTAGGTTTTCTGGCTCAGTCCATTCTGTTCCGCTGCCTTCTGTTCTAAAAATATCAAATCCACCAATGCCTAAATGGCCTGTAGACGAAAAATATAAATTTTGATCGTGGCTGTTCCAATAAGGAAAGGCTTCATTTTGCTCAGTATTAATAGTTTCTCCTAAATTGATAGGATCTCCCCAAGATTTAGCCCTTTGGTTATATACCACCATCCAAATATCCGAACCACCATATCCACCATCTCTATCACTTGTAAAATAAAGACGTTTACCATCTTCACTTAATGAAGGATGTCCGTAAAATGACGAATCTTCTGTACAAAATGGTAATACCAGTTCATCAGTCCATTCAGTTCCATTGAAAGTGGCAGACATTAAAACACATCTTTGTGCACCTTTTCCATCTGCTCCATTACATTGGGTATAATACATGGTGCCAAATTTTCTATCGAAGGCACAGGTGCCATCATTAAATTTGGTATTAATATTTCCTAACACTATTTCTGGTTTACCCCATTTAATTGCGGTTGGGTCTTTTTTATTTTTTTTATCTCTAACACCTTTTAGCATCCATAAATCATGGAAACCATTGGTCCAGCCATATACTTTTTTCTTGCTTGGTCCACCTATTCTGTCAGTTGTAAAATACAAAACATCGTCTTTTTTACTACCAATCATAGGACTGTATTCGTAAGAAGAAGAATTAGTAGGTTTAAAATTAGTAACTTTAAAACGACTTAAAGGTGCTTGTTTTTTCCAGCTTTCGGCACTGTCAATGGCTGCTAGTTTTTTTAACACCTTTTCATCATTCGGTACTTCTTCTAAGTAAGTTTTAAAATATTTTCTAGCTTCTCTTAATGCTTCAGGATTACAATCGCCTGCAATAGCCATTTTATTAACACCTAAATAATAAAGCGCATCTGTATTTTTAGGTTCTTTTTTGATTACTTTCTCATAAGCTTTTACAGCTTTATCATACTCCTCTGCCATTCTGTAACAGTTAGCAGCTTCGCGTCTGGCGCGCATTTGGGTGTCTTTGTCTTTTACCTGACTAGAAAGTTTGGTATACAAATCTGCAGCATATTTATACTGTAATTTTGCTTTTGCAGCATCTGCTTGTTTTAGGCTTTTAGAGCCGCAGCTACTAAAAAACAAGCCGGCTAGTAGAAAGCCGAAACATAAAAATTTTATAGTTTTATTCATTGAGTATTTGTATTCTACAATTAGTTTGTGAACTTACAAACCTACACGAAAATATTAATTTACCAAAATTGTAAGGCATAAAGTTTCAAAAAATTTAATATTTAACGTATATTGAGCCTTTAAATATTGTAATCAAGGCGTATTATTTTATTTTAAGTGCATTTTCTAAGAGCAATAAATAGTCTTTTTGACTTATCTCTTTGGCTCCAAATTGTTTTAAATGCTCTGTCATAAATTGGCAATCTACTAATACAAAATCATTTGTATTTATCCAATCTAAAAGAAACATCAATCCTATTTTACTCGCATTGGTAACGGTATGAAACATACTTTCGCCAAAAAACACTTTGCCAATGGCAACACCATATAAGCCACCAACTAATTGTCCATCTTGCCAGGCCTCAAAACTATGCGCATAGCCCATTTTGTGCAATCCGCAATACACCTCAATAATTTCGTCCGAAATCCAAGTTTCATCTCTTTTGCTGCAAGCAGTGATAGTGGCTTTAAAGTTTTTGTTTTTATAAAGTTGAAAAATTTCTTTTCTATATTCTTTCAATAAATTTTTAGAAACTTTGAACTCTTCTGGTAAAATAATACCACGCAAAGTTGGTTCATACCAATATATTTCATTATCCTCTTCTGGCTCTGCCATTGGGAAAATGCCTTGTGAATAGCCATGTAAAACTTGATGTGCCGTTAACATTACTTGTGTGATGCAAAAATATAGAAAATTCTTATGGTGAATTAATATTAATAAAATTATATATTTGCCCTATAATTATTTAATGGAAAATATATCTCAATCTTTACAATTAGTAGAACTTAATGATTTGCACATAGCTTTAGGGGCTAAAATGGTACCTTTTGCAGGTTTTAATATGCCAGTGCAATACACCAATTTAATTCAAGAACACAATGCTGTAAGAAATAATGTTGGTGTATTCGATGTGTCACACATGGGCGAATTTTTAATTAAAGGCGAACGTGCTTTAGAATTAATTCAATTGCTAACTAGCAACGATGCTTCGAAACTAGAAGATGGTAAAATACAATACAGTTGCTTGCCAAATAATACAGGTGGAATAGTAGACGATTTATTAGTTTATAGATACAATGCGAATGAATATTACCTAGTAGTGAACGCCGGTAATATAGAAAAAGATTGGAACTGGATAGCCCAGCATAATACTTTTGGTGTAACAATGGAAAACCTTAGCGACCAATTGTGTTTGTTTGCAGTCCAAGGACCAAATGCCGTAAAAGTGCTTCAAAAATTAACAGATGTAAATTTAAGTGATATACCATATTATGCTTTCAAAGGAGGCGCAATAGCAGGATGCGAAGATGTGATTATTTCTAACACTGGTTATACTGGTGCAGGCGGTTTTGAATTGTATGTTTGGAATATGGATTCCAAAAAACTGTGGGAAGCTATTTTTGAAGCAGGAAAAGAATTTGATATTCAGCCTTGTGGATTAGGATGCAGGGATACCTTGCGATTAGAAAAAGGCTTTTGTTTATATGGCCATGATATTGATGACAATACATCACCTATAGAAGCTGGCTTAGGTTGGATAACTAAATTTACAAAAGATTTCGTTAATAGTAGCTACCACAAAGGATTAAAGGAAAAGGGTGTTACTAAAAAATTAGTTGGTTTTGAAATGATAGACAGAGGCATTCCAAGACAATATTATAAAATAAAAGACGCTAATGGCACTATAATTGGCGAAGTAAGCTCTGGTACACAATCGCCAAGTTTAGGAAAAGCAATAGGCATGGGATATGTAACCATAGAAAATAGTAAATTAGAAACTGAAATTTATATAGATATTCGAGATAAAGCTTTAAAAGCAATTGTAACTAAAGTTCCATTTTTATAAATATATTATGACCCAATTAACAACATTAAAACTTAGCTTATTTACAGCATTTTTATGCTTAAGCGCGTCTACTCGTGCAGAAACAAATGACGGTATACCAACTTCGGTAACACGCACTTCTTTGTATAAAAAAATGATTCACACAAATCCTTTAGCATTGACCGTAGGGGGGTTTGAAATCGGCTTTGAAAAAGTAACCCAACAAAAAGAAAGTTTTTATATTCAAGCTGGTTATTATTTAAGCCAAGCTGCTGGTTCATTACAATTAAAAAATACGGGTTATTCAAATATGAATGGTATTCGTTTAGAGCTACAATATCGTTTTTATCGCAAATCTAATAATTATGTAAAAAATATTTTTATTGCGCCCTTTTTTAATTTTAAAACTGTATCAGCAGATTTTGAAGAATCGGTATATAGTAATCCAGGATCTATTCTGACCATTAAAGAAAAACATGCTGCTACCACTGTTTCCTTTGGCTATATGATGGGTTTAAGAAAATCAATATTTGAAAATGTATATTTAGATTTTTCAATTGGGGGAGGTGTATTTATTCCAGCAGCTGGAAATTTTCACGAAAGATTAAATATTCCTTTTGTAAATCCCTATCAAAAAGGGGTACAGTTCAAAGCTAATTTAGGCTTATGTTTAGCTCTTTAATGCCTTAGCCTAAGGGGATTAAAAAAATATTTTAAAACACGCTTTTTTATTCTTAAATTTGTTATTCAGAAAATGAATTTCAATATATTCTATACACTTCCGATAAAGGAATTACAACTATTACTCTCAATAGACCAGATGTTTTTAATGCCTTTAATGATGAGCAAAGTTACGAGCTACAAGATGCACTTAAAAGTGCTAAAAAAGACCAAGAAACCCGCGTAGTTATAATAACTGGAGCAGGTAAGGCTTTCTGCAGTGGACAAGATTTAAAAGCCATAGCAGGTGCAGAAAAGCGTTCATTTATAGAGTCTTTAACTAAAAGATATAATCCTATAATTAGAGAGATGCGTAATATGCCTAAGCCTATTATTTGCAAATTAAATGGAGTAGCTGCTGGTGCTGGATGTTCCATAGCCCTAGCTTCAGATTTTATTGTAGCGAGTGAAAATGCCAGTTTAATAGAAGTATTTATCAATGTAGGGTTAGTATTAGATAGTGGTTCTTCATTTTTTTTACCTCGTTTAGTTGGCAGCGCCCGTGCATTTGAACTCAGTACTATGGGTAGCAAAGTAACAGCTAAGCAAGCGCTAGAGTGGGGAATGGTTAACAGATGTGTAGCCCCTGAGCTACTAGACGAAGAAACCCAAAAAATAGCAGAGTACTATGCTAACGCTCCTACAAAAGCGATTGCCTTAATGAAAAAAATGTTGAATAAATCATTTAACAGTGATTTAGAAACTATGTTGGAATATGAAACCTATTACCAAGAAATAGCAGGCAGCAGCAGCGATAATAAAGAAGGAGTAGCGGCATTTAACGAAAAAAGAAAACCACAATTTACAGGTAAATGAAAAAGCTGTTTTCTATTTTAACGCCTCTTTGTTTTTTTATGTCATTTGCATTAAATTCACAAGTGCAGCCAATGCCTATTTGTGGCTATGACCATGAATTAAAAAAAATACTTGAAAAAAATCCTAATTTCTTAGATTTCCAAAATTCAATTTTTGAAAATGCGTATCAAAAGCAAATGTTATTGAATAATAGCAAACGCTCTATTGTAGCTGATACAGAATACTATGAAATTCCACTTGTTTTTCATGTAATTTACAAAACAAGTACTCAAAATCTTAGTTCAGCAATTATAATGTCGCAGTTTAATGCTTTAAATGAAGATTTTCGTAAGCGTAATGCTGATACAACAGGTATTAGAAGTATTTTTAAAAGCTTAGCTGCAGATGTAAAAATTCAATTTAAATTAGCAGCTACAGATCCTAATGGTAATGCAACATCGGGTATTACTAGAACCCTAAGTGCAAAGAATACTTTTGCTATTAGTAATACAGGTGCTTATAGCGAAGACATGAAAAGTACCGCTAATGGTGGAATGGATGCTTGGAATCCTGTAAAATATTTAAATATTTGGATTTGTAATTTAGATTTTGGTCCAGGAAAATTAGGAATAGTTTATGGTTTTGCGGTACCTCCAACTGGTGCGCCAAACTGGGGTGGCAATGGCAATTTTCTTAAAGATGTAGATGATCCATTAAGTGGTGTAGTTTTACATTATGAAATAGTAGGTGTTAACAATCCACTTTCGCCTGCTGCCTATAAAAAAGGCAATACAGCAACGCACGAAATTGGCCATTATTTAGGATTGCGACATATATGGGGCGATGGCACTAATCCATTCACAGGACAAAATAATTGCCTTCAATCTGATGGGATATTTGATACACCGTTTGCAAGAGAATCGAATACTACCTGCCCTTCTAATAGAAATACTTGTAATGAAGGAGTAGATGATAAACCTGATATGACAGAAAATTATATGGATTATGCACTAGATGTTTGCGGGGCAATGTTTACCAAACAACAAGCTTTTACAATGCGCTATGTTTTGCAAAATTTCAGAACAGGCTTACCAAATAGGAAAATTAATTATGATACTTTTCCAGATTATAGCACTAATCAATTGCTTATTTATCCTAATCCACTTAAAGAAAATGAAAAATTAAACATTCGTATAAATTCACCTACTAGCGGTACTTTTACTATAAAATTAATAGATGCAGTTGGACAATTTATAGAAGAGAAAAAGTATAAAGCAAATCAACTGAGCGTTATGGATACTAATTGGCTTGCCAATGGTTTGTATTTTTTAATTTTAACGGAAGAAAACGGCACCGTTATTCAAAAACAAAAATTGATAGTAGGATATTAAATTTGAGAGTTTATCCCCAATTCCTTCAATTGTTTAGCATCTATCACCGAAGGGGCATCTATCATTACATCTCTTCCTTGATTGTTTTTAGGAAAAGCAATAAAATCTCTGATACTATCTGCACCACCAAAAAGACTGCATAGCCTATCGAACCCAAAAGCAATACCACCATGCGGAGGTGCGCCATATTCAAAGGCATTCATTAAAAAGCCAAATTGATATCGGGCTTCTTCATCTGTAAAACCAAGCGTTTTAAACATTTTGGCTTGCAACTCTTTATTAAAAATACGAATACTACCACCGCCTACTTCTACACCATTTATTACCATGTCATAAGCATTAGCCTTTATAGCACCAGGGTTGGTATCTAATAATGGAATATCTGCTGGTTTGGGACTTGTAAATGGATGGTGCATGGCATGCCATCTATTATTTTCATCATCAAACTCTAGTAATGGAAAATCAACTACCCAGAGTGCTTTAAATTCGTCTTTTTTACGTAAACCCATTCTACTGCCCATTTCCAAACGTAGCTCACTCATTTGTTTTTGAGCATCTTTTGTTGTTCCACTTAACAATAATATTAAATCACCCGCTTGTGCATGGCATTTTTCAGCCCATTGTTTTAAGTCTTCTTGACTGTAAAATTTATCTACCGAGCTTTTAAAAGTACCATCTGCATTACACAGAACATATACCATACCTTTAGCACCTATTTGTGGGCGTTTTACCCATTCTGTCAGTTCATCTAATTGCTTGCGGGTATAGTTTGCGCAGCCATTAGCTGTAATAGCTAAAACACATTCCGCAGTATCAAGAATTGGAAAACCTTTGCCTTTTACTAATTCCGTTAAGTAATTAAATTGCATATCAAATCGAATATCAGGTTTATCGTTGCCATAGTTATGCATGGCTTCTTCGTAAGTTATGCGGGGCAATGTACCTATGTCAATTCCTTTTACTTGTTTAAATAAATATTGCACCATGCCTTCAAAAAGATTTAAAATATCTTCTTGTTCTACAAAACTCATTTCGCAATCTATTTGTGTAAACTCAGGCTGTCTATCCGCTCTTAAATCTTCATCTCTAAAACATTTTACAATTTGGTAATATCTATCAAATCCGCTTATCATTAATAATTGCTTAAAAGTTTGCGGACTTTGGGGTAAAGCATAAAACTCACCCTGATTCATGCGACTAGGTACTACAAAATCGCGTGCTCCTTCAGGCGTGCTTTTTATGAGTACAGGTGTTTCTACTTCTATAAATTCTTTTTGATCTAAATAGCCTCGTACATGCTTGGCTACTGCATGACGCAACATCAAATTAGCCCTTACATTATCGCGTCTTAAATCTAAATAACGGTATTGCATGCGCAATTCATCGCCACCATCCGTTTCTTCTTCAATAGTAAATGGAGGCGTTAAGGAACTGTTTAGAATAGTTAATGATTCTACTACTATTTCAATATCACCTGTTGGTATTTTAGCATTTTTACTGCTGCGTTCAGTTACCATACCGTTTACTTGAATTACAAACTCACGACCAAGTTTTCTGCTTTCAGCCAGCAATTGTTGATTATATTCTTCATTAAAACTTAATTGCGTAATGCCATATCTATCTCTTAAATCTATAAAAGTGAGTGCACCAAAATCTCTTCTTTTAGCCACCCAACCACTAAGGGTTACTGTTTGATTGTTATTGTCAATTCTTAATTCTCCACAAGTATGCGTACGAAACATAAACGCAAAAGTAATTTTTTTTATGAAATAAGAACCATTTCTATGAATTTTTAATTGTTTCCAAAATAAATTTTGATAAAGTATAATTTAAAAGTATTTTTTATAAAATTAAGGTCATTAAATATTTAAAGAATAAAATTAAAGTAACTTTTATGACATTAAAGATTAAAAAACTTCTGATTCTATTTTTTATTACATAAATTAATTTTAGTTATTCTCAAGTGAATAATTCAATTCTTATTTCAAAAAATGCTCTTGTTAGTTTTAATTTATTCGGCCTTTATAGTTTTGGATATATGAGAGAAAATCTTAAAAGTAATAAAAATATGGCCTACGGTGCATATATTAATTTCTCACTCAATAAATCTAATAACAACAAAAATGAAATTAATGGAATTGTTTTAATGGGAACCTATAAAAAGTTTAATTATTATTTAGGACCATCCTTAATTTTTCATTTTGAAAGATACAAATATTCCACAACTAACTACATTTCAACTTATTTCGAAACGTCTAAAGGTATTGGCATTTATAACTCATTGTCGTTTGATTTTACAAAAAATATATCCTTAATGACTGAGATTAATTTAAGTAAAATACATAAAAAAACGGAAAGTATTAATGAAACAAATGGCTATAAATTAATTCAAAATTTTTATCCCTTTAAAATGGACAAAACATTCAGTTTAACCATAAAAATAAAATTATGAAATTGATTAGGTGTCATTAATTTTTTAAAGATTTGTTTTAAAAAATAATATATATTGAATCAATAACCAATAACTATCAACCAATAACTTTCTAAACTTCCACCACCAAAGCCATTTTCTCTTTTACGGCACTAATGGTTTCTATAAGCCCATGGCTTTCTTCTACACCATTGCCTATTACCAATACATCAGCTCCTGCTTGGTATAAGGCCAAGGCTGTTTGCGCATTGCGAACGCCACCACCTATTATCAAAGGTAGTTTTACATGGGCACTTACTTTTTGAATCATTTTTTCAGAAATATGATTTTGTGCACCACTGCCAGCATCCATATAAATACACTGCATTCCCATAAGTTTGCCTGCAAGGGCTGTGGCTACTGCAATATCTGGCTTATCGGCAGGTATGGGTTTGGTATTGCTAATATAACTTACACTGGTTTCTCGTCCACCATCTATTAAAAGATAAGCTGTAGGCACTACATCTAAATTGCTAGCGGCCAATTGTGGTGCTGCTACTACTTGTTTGCCAATAAGGTATTCTGGATTTCGTCCACTAAGCAAGGATAAAAATAAAATACCATCTGCTTGAGGGTCTATCATAAATTCATTGCCAGGAAAAATATAAACTGGCATAGTGCAATTACTTTGAATTGTGGAAATACATTCTGATAAAATACCATTGGTAACCAAACTGCCACCTACAAAAATAAAATCCACTTTATTTTTTTGACAAAGCTGTGCAATATTTGCTACACTCGTTTTTAACTGGTCGGGGTCAATAAGTACCGCTAAAGCCCTTTTATTTTCAGATTTTATGTTGTATATTTGTTCTATAAAAAAATTCATAATAATGCTTTATAATGCTTTAAATATGAGGGTAAAGGTAAAGCAATTTTATATAAAACAACGTGTTTGTTGAATAATTTTTGTTTTCAACATTGTAAAAATAGTGTCATTATAGGGTTATGCGTTTTCTGTGGAAAAGTCCATTTCGTTTTATGGTATGTATATAAGTAGTTTTGAAAGACTTTAATGCAGAAAAATGCACTAAGGTCATTTTTATTTAAAACTAAACATAACAAACACACACCCAACATTAAACCAAGTTATTAGCATGCAACAGAATACAGATCAAATGAAAAAAGGACTCAAGTTTGAGCGCCAAAACACCAAAGATGGCATTGCCCCATTCGACCAATTTAAATACGAACTCCGCACTTCGGCTATTAAAAACCCTAATGGCGATGTGGTATTTGAAATGAAGGACGTAGAAGTACCGGCTGCTTGGAGCCAAGTAGCTACGGATATATTAGCTCAAAAATATTTTAGACGTGCTGGTGTACCACAAGCAGATGGTTCACTAGGCGCAGAAACAAGCGTAAAACAAGTAGCACATAGACTAGCTGATTGCTGGAGAACATGGGGTGAAAAATATGGTTATTTTGCTTCTAATCAAGATGCACAAGTATTTTATGATGAGTTGGTTTACTCTATCATAGGACAACAATCTGCACCTAACTCACCACAATGGTTCAATACCGGATTGCATTCTACTTATGGTATTACTGGTAAACCACAGGGGCATTATTATGTTGATCCAGAAACAGAAAAATTAAACCGTTCTACATCTGCTTACGAAAGACCACAGCCGCATGCTTGCTTTATTCTTTCTGTAGATGATGATTTGGTAAACGAAGGTGGTATAATGGATTTATGGGTGCGCGAGGCACGTATATTTAAATACGGTTCAGGTGTTGGAACGAATTTTTCTAAAGTAAGAGGAAATGGCGAAAAATTAAGCGGTGGTGGTACATCAAGCGGTATTATGTCGTTCTTAAAAATAGGCGATAGAGCTGCTGGTGCTATAAAAAGTGGTGGAACTACACGTAGAGCTGCTAAAATGGTATGTCTAGATTTAGACCATCCAGAAATAATGAGCTTTATTAATTGGAAAAAAAATGAAGAGCTTAAAGTAGCAGCCTTAATTGCAGCTGGTTATGCCAGCGATTACGAAGGCGAAGCTTATGCCACTGTTTCTGGTCAAAACTCCAATAACTCTGTACGTATTCCTAATAAATTTTTTGAAGCCCTAAAACAAGATGGTAATTGGGATTTAATAGGAAGAGCAGATGGAAAAGTATTTAAAACCTTACCTGCCAAAGAAGTATGGGATGCTATAGGCGATGCCGCTTGGGCCTGTGCCGATCCTGGTGTGCAGTACGATGATACTATTAACGAATGGCACACTTGCCCAGAAGGTGGTAGAATAAATGCTTCGAACCCTTGTTCAGAGTATATGTTTTTAGATAATACGGCTTGTAACTTAGCTTCTTTAAACTTAATGAAGTTTTTTGATGCTGAAAAATTGGAATTTGATATTGTTTCTTACGAATATGCTATCCGTTTGTGGACAGTAGTATTAGAGGTATCTGTATTAATGGCTCAATTTCCTAGCCAAGAGGTAGCACAATTAAGTTACGATTACCGTACCTTAGGATTAGGATATGCTAACTTAGGAACACTTTTAATGGTGTCTGGTATTCCTTACGATAGTCCTAAATCTTTTGCTATCTGTGGTGCTTTAACCTCAATTTTAACAGGTCAAGCGTATGCTACAAGTGCTGAAATGGCTGCTGCTAAAGGCACCTTCCGTATGTATGATAAGAACAAAAAACACATGATGCGTGTAATGCGCAATCACCGCTATGCGGCTTACAATACACCATTGGCTTTTGAAGGATTAAGTATTCCTTCAGTATCTATCGATCCTCAATATTGCCCAGAAGATTTATTAAAATCTGCTTGCAATGCATGGGACAAAGCTTTGAGCCTTGGTGATAAATTTGGATACCGCAATGCACAAACTACAGTAATAGCCCCAACAGGTACTATTGGTTTGGTAATGGATTGTGATACTACTGGTATTGAGCCAGATTTTGCCCTAGTTAAATTTAAAAAATTAAGTGGTGGTGGATACTTTAAAATTATTAACCAAGCTGTTCCAGCAGCATTAAAAACATTAGGATACACTGTAGAAGAATCTAATACAATTGTTAATTATGCTAAAGGACATGCTACTTTAGAAGGTTGCCCATTTATTAACAGCGAAACTTTAAAAGCCAAAGGATTTGCAGAAGCAGATATTACCAATATAGAAGCTCAATTATTAAGAGCTTTTGATATTGATTTTGTATTCAATGTATTTACATTAGGTGAAGAAACCATTGAAAAATTAGGATTTAAAGCTGCCCAATACAAAGAAGTAGATTTTAACCTATTACGAGCTTTAGGCTTTAAAGCCAGCGAAATAGAAGCTGCTAACGAATATGTTACTGGTACTATGACCATAGAAGGTGCACCTTTCTTAAAAGAAGAGCACTATCCAGTATTTGATACAGCTAATAAATGTGGCAATAAAGGTACCCGTTTCTTACACGCCCACTCACACATTAAAATGATGGCTGCGGCACAACCCTTTATTTCAGGTGCTATATCAAAAACCATTAACTTACCAAACGAAGCAACCGTAGAAGATATTAAATCATGCTACGAAATGAGTTGGAGCTTAGGTTTAAAAGCAAATGCTATTTACAGAGACGGTTCTAAATTATCTCAACCATTATCTAACAAATCGGATAAAAAAGAGGAGAAAGAAGAAACAGTAAGCGATGTAGTAGAAGCAGTAGAACGTGCAGTAGGCATCAACGCAACTACACGCGTAGAAGACCTAACACCAGAAATAGTATTAGAAGCAGCACGTTTAATTATCAACAGCAATAACCCTGCTTTCAAACAACAATTATCTAATATTGCAACACGTAAAGTATTGCCTAATAAACGCAAAGGCTTTACTCAAAAATCTAAAATAGATGGCAATACTATATTTGTAAGAACTGGTGAATACGAAGACGGTACATTAGGAGAAATATTTGTAGATATGCATAAAGAGGGCGCTAGTTTCCGTTCATTAATGAACTGTTTTGCTATAGCTGTATCTATTGGTTTACAATATGGTGTGCCTTTAGAAGAGTATTATGAAAAATTCAGCTTTAGCCGTTTCGAACCAAGTGGAATGGTAGAAGGACATGCCAATATCAAATCTTCTACCTCGGTAGTCGACTTTATATTCCGTTTGTTAGGTTTTGAATATTTAAACAGACAAGACCAATTGCATATTAAACCAAAAATTGCAGACGAAATGCCTATAGTAGCTGATTACAATTTAGCTCAAAATGAAATTAAACAGCCAGTATTAGCAGACGCAGTAAAACCAGCTGTTACTAGCCATGTAGTAAAAAGAGTAGCTGCTGCTACACCACCTACTATGGGCGATGCACCAGCATGCAAAAGTTGCGGCAATATTACCATGCGCTCTGGCACCTGTTACACTTGCTTAACTTGCGGTACTACAAGCGGTTGCAGTTAGGCAATAGCTAAACTAATTATAGAAAAGGGAACCTGTGAGAGTTCCTTTTTTTTGTAATAAAGAAAATAAAATATTTAGGGCGTATCCCTGCCAGAGCCAAGGGTCTGGCTATTCGCTTGAAGTCCTCGCTTCGCTTTGGGCTACCGCTTCTATCCCTTACGCAGGCTGTCGCCAGTAAATTTACATGGAATACTTTGGTTTTAAATAAACTGATAAAACTAATTTTAATAAATAATATAGATTCATGTGGTTAAAACGTTATGAGAATCGTGGATAAAGTAGGTTATTCGTGAATTACTATAAAAAAGTATCCATGCCTTTTAAAACCTTACTTCCTAAACTCGGTTTTCAACCAAAAGAAAACACGTCTGGAATATTTGTTAAAAAATATACCGATGGATATACTATTGAAGTAAATTATGAAAAACAAACTTTTTATTTTGGAGGTAAAATAAAAGTATATGACAAGGATATTCAAAATATAATTAAGCCAGAAGATTGGATAGTATTAGAATGTATGGATAGGTTACTTACAACAGAATATAAACCTGAAAATATTTCTTTAGAAAAAGTGTATCCTTCTGGCCATGGATTTTCTGGAAGATTAGATATTTGTGTTACACGAGAATATGGTTCAGAATATTTATTAATTATAAGTAATAGTTATTTATTGGGCGTTAAATTTGAGTATATAATATTTCACCGCCCTATTTTTAAGCTTCTACATATTTTTTTGTTTAAAAGTTTGCTCAAGTCAAAAAAGTAGTCTATTTTTGCAGTCCTTTTTAAAAAAAACCACGAGATGAAACGTACATTCCAACCTTCACAACGCAAAAGACGTAACAAACACGGCTTCAGAGAAAGAATGGCTTCTGCCAACGGCAGAAAAGTAATAGCAGCCCGAAGAAAACGTGGTAGAAAACGTTTAACTGTATCTTGTGAGCCTCGTCACAAACGCTAGTTTTAGAGTTTAATTATTCCCATTATTTCAGTATGGGTGATACACTACGCAATACTTTAACGAAGCAAGAACGTTTAACCAATGTTAAACTTATTGAGAATCTTTACAAAATAAATGAAAGTGCTAAAGCCTTTCCTTTAATTCTTGTTTATAATTACCATACTATTGAGAACATTACGCAAGTAATGTTCTCTGTTTCTAAAAAGAAATTTAAAAGGGCCGTTGACAGAAACAAAATAAAGCGCCTTATGAAAGAGTGCTACAGATTACAAAAGCATCACTTTTATAGCGCATTAGAAGGCAAAACTATCTATGGCTCATTAATGTATACCGGTAGCGAAATTCCAAGTTACGAACTTATTTTTAAAACATTTGAAAAACTAATTGCTAAGCTGAATGAAAAAAATGGGTAGTTATTTAGGTATTTTTTTAATAAAAATATACCAATATGTTTTATCCCCCTTGCTATCGCCATCATGTAGATATATCCCAACATGTAGCCAATATGGCATAGAAGCGCTTAAAAAATATGGTTTACTAAAAGGGGGTTTTTTAACAATCAAAAGAATTTTAAGGTGCCATCCCAAAGGCGGTAGTGGCTTCGACCCTGTTCCCTAAACGTTGGTCGAAAACTTAAATTAAAGTTTTAATTCAATATTTGGGTCCCAAAAATGACTTTTAAAGTCCTGAATTTGGTCGTTTAAAACAGTAATTTCCTCGCTTTCTAATAATTCTTTCATTCTTTCACCACCAAAATGAACTTTGCCTGTCAATAAGCCATTTCTATTGACTACGCGGTGTGCAGGTATTTTTTCTGCCAATGAATGGCTTTGGTTCATGGCCCAGCCAACCATACGGCTGCTGCGTTTGGCGCCCAGGTATTTTGCAATGGCACCATAGCTTGTTACCTTGCCATAAGGTATCAATTTAACGACTTGAAATACATTTTCAAAAAAATTTTCGTTTGTCATAATTTTGTAAGGAAACTATTTTGGCAAAATTCTTGTCTTACTATTTCATAAAATAATTATATTTTTGCGTAAAGTTAATATGAAAAAATTACAAATCTTAAATTTCCTGCTATTGATAAGCTTCTTTGGCTTATTGAATATAGCAAATGCACAAACAACAAAAAAACCAGCAGCTAAAAAAGTAGCCCCTAATCCTCCAAAAGTAATATTTAAAAAAGCAGAAGGACCAGATGCTGCCTCTAATTTTAAAACAAAACCTACACCACCTGAGTTAAATCCTAATTTTTTAGGCAGATTCCCGGGCAGTTATAACATTAAAGTAAAAATAAAAGGTTTAAAAAACGTAAAAATTTACTTAGCAGATAATTTTGGTGATAAGCAATATTATAGAGATACCTGTTATTTAGATGCCAAAGGCATGGGTGCATTTAATGGTAATCCTAAATTACAACGTGGTATGTACATGATAGTTTTCCCTGAAGCAGCAGGCTATTACGAATTACCAATTACTGATGATCAAGATTTTTCTTTTGACGCAGATACCAGTTTAGATGATACCAAAATTAAAATTTTAGGTTCGTTAGAAAATGAAGCTTTTGTAGGCTATCAAAAAAATAGAAGAGCCTATGGTGAGAAAAGATTTAAATTAGAAAATGAATACAAAAAAGTCAAAGCAGACAATAATGAAGACGAAAAGAAAAGAATTTCTACTTTAATAGATACGCTTGAGGCTGTCGATGTGCGTTATAGAAATAGTTATTCAAAAACCAATCCTACGCATTTATTAACTAAATTATTTACTGCATTTAAATCTATAGGTATTCCTGCACATGATAAAAAAGACAGTATGTTTGAGTATAATTACTATAAAAATCATTACTGGGATAATATAGATTTTAGTGAAGATGGTTTAATACGCGCGCCCCAAGGCTTATTGGTGATTAAAATAAATGATTATATTGATAAAATATCATTTCAAGATCCTGATAGTTTGGTACAAAGTGTAGATTTTATAATCAATAAAACCAAACCTTATACTGAAATAAATAAATTTTTTATCCAATATATTACCAATAAGTTTCAAGATAGAAAAATAATGTGCCAAGATAATGTAACGGTGCATTTAATTAATAAATACTATTGTACCGGTCGCACTTGGTGGTATGATGATACGGCTAATTTGAGAAAAATGTGCGAAGAAAGTAAAAAAGCAGTGCCAACAATGTGTGGTAGAACTGCCCCTGATATCAAATTAATGGATACTGCAGGCATATACCGTACCTTGTATGAAAACTTAGGCTTGTATACTATTCTGTTTTATTACGATCCTACCTGCGGGCACTGTAAAGAGGTAATACCAGTGGTGCAAGTGGTGCATCAAAAATTAAAACAATATGGCATTAAAGTGTATGCTGTATCAACAGAAAATAAATATGACGAATGGCGCGATATGATGCGTAAAAAACCTGAATTGAATGAATGGGTAAACGTATGCAAAACCAATAGAGAATACAATTGGGTAATGAATAAATTGGCCTATAATATTGTATCAAATCCTACATTATTTGTATTGGATAAGGAAGCTAAGATAATAGGTAAAAAAATAGATGAACATCAATTGGAGTTTTTCTTATTGTCATTGCTATATGAAAAAGGTATAGTGAAAGAAAAACCAAATCCACCGTTGGAAAAGAAAGAAGAAAAGAAACCAGTGGAAAATTAAAAACTATAAAAAAACCTCTGATTTATTTGAGGTTTTTTTATTTAGAATCTATTAATTTTTTGACTCTTCTGTAGATTTCTCCTGTTTTAAGCTGTAAACCAAAGGTATAAAAAGCGCCATTGTAATCATGGTTAGAACTTAAAGAATAACGAGAGCCAATGCCAGCACCTAGCCAAAGCCACCATTTGAGTTTGTAGCTAACATTTAAGCCTACTTCTAATGGCAGCAGAATGGGGGTTTCTTTTTTAATGAGTTTTTCGTTACGCGTTAATGTATTATAACCCGAGCCTATGCCCATAGCTAAAGGTAAAGCTAAACGCCAACGTTTGTTATTGAAAAAGACATATTCGCATCCGAAATTTATATATGAAAGACCGTATTTAGAAAATACCGTATTTGTATCAGAACTACCAACAGGTGCAGTAGGGTTTTCTTTTATTGTCTTTTGGTTATTATAGGTCCAGTATAATGCTACGTATAGGCTTGTTCGTCTGTTATATTGATAACCACCTTGCAGACCAAACATTTTAATATTTAAATCACTTACCAAGTTGTTTTTACCATCTAAACTTACAAAAAATTTCTTTTTTTGTTTTAAATCAAATTTAATACTATCAAACATATGCCTAAGTTGTGCATTAGCTGTATTACAAATAATTAGAATGGTTATCAGGAATATTTTTTTCAGAATTTTTTTTTGCAAAAATAAAACTAAAATTATTAGCATAATAAAAAGATATTTGCCCTAAATGTTAATATTTATAGAAATAGCGGCTGTATTATTCACTTTTTTGTACCTTTATTTTATTGGTAAAAAGCAAGCATTCGGTTGGCTAATGGGTATTTTAGCTTCTGTGTTAAGTCTATTTTTTTTTTATATTAAAGGTTATTATGGCTCTGCAGTATTAAATTTCGTTTATATTTTTCAAGGATTAGTTGGTTTTTTATATTGGAAAAAACTCGCAATAGAAAAACCTGTGAAATACTATTTTAAACTAACAGACCATTTTCTTTTGTTAGCAATTATAACCTTGTTATATTTAGTATTAAGATGGATATTAAATCAATTAGGTATTAAAGATTTAAAAAATATTGATATTATTTTATCGTGTGGATGTATAGTGGCTACTTACCTTGAAATTAAAAAGGACACCAGCTGTTGGTGGTATTGGATGGTTTTAAATATTTTTTTCTCTATGTATTATTTTAATGGAAATATGCCTATTTATGCAGGATTAATGGTTGTATTAGCTGTATTTTCTTATTGGGCACTAAGGCAATGGAACAAAAAAAGTGTGTTGAATTAATACAAATTGGCTGAAACGCCTAATTAATAAGGTTTTCCGCCATAATATGGTTGTGTATATTTTACTGAACATATTTGTAAGCCCTTGTATTTAAAGGATTTTAATATTATGAGAAAGTTAATTATATAAGAATTGTTAATAAACACAAGGGTTTCAAATAGCTAAGAGTGGTATACCGATAAAATGTACACTTACTTTGTAGTGTTATTTTATGCAACCAGCTACTACTTTTGATGAATTGCAAACGCTTACTGAATCTAAATTTAAGCTATTAAATCTAGAATTGGAATCCCTGTCTTATAATTTTTCTAATATTACTCTAACAGAATATGTTAAAAATAAAATTTTAGAAAAGCAATTAAAAATAAAGGCCGGTTGGTATGCTTGCCTTGTGAATAGAAATATTGATGTCTTATTATTGCCTGAATATTTTAATCACAATCAAACCAGAAACATATTAATAAAGAAAGAAACAGACGCCTATAATGAAGAGTTAGAAAGATTCAAAGACTTCAAAAAGATTGAATCCAATTTAGATTTATACAAGAATTTCTTCAAAACTATAGAGTCTGAAGACAAAAGTTTCAATTTGTTTTCTACACAAAAAATTAAAAAGGAAAACTGTCCAGAGCCACTTAGATTACTTTTTGAAAAATGGGAACAGCCTAATGCAGAAAATTATTTACAAGCCATTATTTTACAATTTTATGAATGGCATGCTACGGATAACTTTAGTTTTTCGGGTAAAAGACAAATTCTGATATGGTTGAATTATAAGTTATGGAAAAAGTATGGTTTAGTAGCCCAACTTATAGATATAGAATATTTTTTATTTAATAATTGGAACAAAGAAAATAGATCATGTATTCAATCCATTTTAGATATTACAGACTTTATACATGAAAAGATTGAGACTTTAAGTTCAGAGTTAAAACTTTTATACAGAGAGGAAATAGATTACAATAACCTACTACCACAGCAGAAAATAGCCAATAATTATTTATTCAATCAAAATTTTGATATAAAACTAAATAGTAAGGTAAATACTACCTCGGATTTATTGTATAAAATTATTTTAAAGAAAGGGTTTTTAACCTATAGCGATTTGCCTTTAAAGGTGAATATGGAATCCGTGGAGGATACATTTAGGCAATGGCATATTGAAAAAAGTATAAGTGTAGATTTAAGTGAAAATAATTGGTTTATAAATCTAAAACCACAAACAAGTGAAGTTCAAAGATTGCATAAATTTAATAATGTTGAAATAAATAAGGAAGAAATAAATTGGAAATTTCTATTAGAGTGTAAAAATATTTTGCCAATTAAGAAAGAAGCAACACCTATTATTAAGGAGGTTTCAACTTTTGAGTTGAAACAAGAAACAGTGACTATAAAAGCAAAAGCTTTCTTTGGATAGTATAAAATTAATGTTCGTCCTCGTGGAAGAAGTAATCGTCATCTGTTGGAAAATCACCCCATATTTCCTCAATACTTTCGTAAGGCTCACCATCGTCTTCTAACTCTTGAAGGTTTTCTACAACTTCCATAGGTGCGCCCGAGCGAATGGCGTAATCTATTAATTCATCTTTAGTAGCTGGCCAAGGGGCGTCATCTAAATAAGATACTAATTCTAATGTCCAATACATATTAAATTCTATTTTTTTGCAAAAATATGATTTTTAATGAATTAATAGTTTAATTATTTATTAAAAATTTAATTTATTGATAATTAAGTACTTAAAGTATTTTTAGAATCTATTACGAAAAAATATCTCTTCATTTTAAGAAAAATCACACTCAAAAAATATCTTTTTTTAAGAACAAAAGAAAATAGTTACAATGATTTTGGCTCGTTTAAAAATTCTAAATGTGCTAATTCTTTTTCTTGGTAGTTGTGAAAACCAATGCCTAAATCGCCACTATGTGCTTGGCTAACGTAGTAGGCCAATTCTCTTAAGCTTTTATATAAATCGATAGCGAAAGAATGATCAAGTTTTGAAAAAATTGAATTTAATCCTTTTAATTTATCAATTAAAACATTGGTTCTTTCAAATGTTTCTGTAGGTAAATCATTTATTAAAGCTGCTATTAATTCTTCACTTTGATTATCGATATTTTTATATACTCCTCTTACACTTCTGCTTTCAGCATAAGATTTTATATGAATTATTTTAACTGCTTTTGTGATTTCTGAATTATCAAAATTTCCATCAGCGCCAGAAATAAGTAAAGAAATTAAAATAGGGGCTTGGTTAATTAAGTCTTGTTCGTTTTTGGATAAATGAGATATTTTGCTGTGCATATTGTTACTTTTATAGTATTTTTGTGCAAAAGTACAAATTTTACTATTGAAGGCAATCATTAATACCGTTAAATTTAATTTATTAGCAGAATGGAAATCCAAATTTTCTATTTTAAGTGTATTTATTTATATTTTTATTGCCATTTTAATTACATTTTTAAGCTTGCCAGGAATAGATAAACCACTTTTTGCTTCGGTATTTTGGATAGTAATGATTTTTACTACATTACAAGGAATTAGTAAATCTTTTATCAATATGCGCAAAGGGCACTTTGCCTATTGGCAGCAAATTGTGACACCATTTCAGTTTTTGGCTTCAAAATTAATTAGCAATGCCATTTTAATGTTTATTTTCACAATTTTTTGTTCCATACTTTTTAGAATCATTCACGGTAATATAATTGATGATAATTTTGCATTTTTAATTACTGCCTTAATAACAGGTTTTGGAATAGCTAGTATTTTTACCATAAGCAGTAGCATAGCCGTAAAAACAGATAATGCCGGCATGTTATTGCCTGTTTTAACCGTTCCTTTAACAGTGCCTATTATTTTAATAGGTTTAAAAGCAAGCAAAAAAGCGGTAGATGGCTTAGGCTTTTTTACTATTCTACCTGAAATAGGGTTATTATTATTGTTAAGCTTATTGATTACGGGATTGGGTTTATTATTAATAAAATTTGTTTGGAAAGATTAAAAAAATTATTGGTTAAAAAAATTGTATTGTTAATCTTTTTGACTTTGATAAAGAAAGTATCAGCTCAAAATGACTCTAATAAATCTAAAGTAAAGTTTACAGGTTATTTAGAAACTTATTATTGTTATGATTTTGAGAATTCTAAAGAACAAAGCAGGCCCAATTTTGCGTATTCTCATAACAGGCTAAATGAGGTAAACTTGAATTTAGGTTTTGTTAAGGCGGCTTATTTAGAAGAAGGTATAAGAGGCAATATTGCCTTAATGTCTGGCACTTATACTGGTTTAAATTTGGCGAGCGAGCCAGGGTTTTTTAGAAATATTTTAGAAGCAAATGTGGGAGTTAAGATTTCTAAAAATAATAATTTATGGATAGATGCTGGAATTTTTCCTTCACATATCGGATTTGAAAGTGCCATAGGCAAAGATTGTTGGAACTTAACTAGAAGTATATTGGCCGAAAACTCCCCTTATTATGAAAGTGGTTTAAAAATGACGTACAACAATAAAAATGAAAAATGGACTTTTAGTGGTTTATTGCTAAATGGATGGCAAAGAATACAAAAAGAAAAAGGCAATTCCACTATAGCTGCTGGTCACCAAATTACTTTCAAACCTAATTCAAATATTACCCTTAATAGTAGTTCATTTTTTGGAAGTGTAAAACCTGATAGTATAAGAGTAAAGAGATATTTTCATAATTTGTATAGTCAAATTCAATTGAATAAAAAATTGGGTATCACTATTGGATTAGATTATGGAATTCAACAACAGGTAAAAGATACAAATACTTATTTTCAGTGGTTTTCGCCAATAGTAATTTTAAAATATCAGTTATCAAAAAAATTGATTATTAACCTAAGAGGGGAGTATTATTCAGATAAAAATCAAGTAATTATCAGCACAGGTACTAGCAATGGTTTTCAAACCAATGGGTATTCAATAAATTTAGATTACATCATAAAAGAAAATGTAGTTTTGAGATTGGAAGCCCGTCAGTTTAATAGTAAAGACAAAGTTTTTCTAAAAAATAAGCAGCCAAGTAGTCAAAATTTCTTTATGTCAACGGCTTTAGCAATTTCGTTTTAAAAACTGTTTTTTCTCAGAATTAGAGTTAATTAACCCTTCCTTTTTACCTTCAAATTGTTTACTTTTGCAGTGCATTTTAACAAAATATAATGAAGCGTATTCCAAATAAATGGTTTAAGATATTATCGATTTTACTTGTACTTTATGTATTGGTTTATGGCCTGCTTATTCCATTGCCTTCGGATGTAGGTATGTTGGATGAAACTATCCGCAATCTTTTTTACCATGTACCCATGTGGTTTGGTATGATGTTGATAATGCTTGTAGCATGGATATACAGCATGCTTTACCTAGTAAAAATGAACCCGAATTATGATATTTATGCTACAGAATTAAATAATGTAGGCATTATAATGGGTTTAGCAGGCTTGTTTACCGGTATGCTTTGGGGTTTTGGCACATGGGGAACCCCTTGGACAAACGACCCAAAATTGAATGGTGTTGCAGTAGGAATGTGCATGTATGGAGGCTATTGGTTATTGCAAAAATCTATTCATGATAATGAAAAACGGGCACGTTTAATTGCAGTATTTAATATATTTATTTTTCCATTATTTATTGCTCTCATTTATGTTATGCCTAAATTAGCTACCTTTAGTATACATCCTGGAAGTGGCGATACAGTAAATTTTAAAACTTACAATAAAACAAATAATATGCAAATGGTTTTCTATCCTGCAGTTATTGGTTGGAGTTTGCTGTTTGTATGGATAGCCGAATTAAGAATTAGAATTAAGAAATTAAAATTAAAAAAAGAAAATGAAGAACTTTTTACTCAACATATTGTTACAAAACATACCTAACGAATCCTTATTTAGAACCTCAGGTAAAATATATATAGTAGTAGGAATTATAGCCATAATTTTTATGATTATAGTTTTGTATTTATTTAGATTAGATAAAAAAATAGCAGAGATAGAGAATAAATAAAATGACGGAAAGAAAAGGGATAAATCCGCTTTATATTATAATAATAGTAGCTATTGCAATTGCCTTTGCTATTGGCGTTAGTTTTTATGGCGATACTAGCCGTTATGTGTGCTTTGCAGAGGCAGACCAAATAGCGCACGATAAACCAACATTACAACTGCATGTAGTTACTACATTGGCAAAAGAAAAAGGAGAAGTATACAACCCCCAAGTAGATCCAAATTATTACCAGTTTTATGCTAAAGATACTGCAGGTATTGAGCGCAAAGTAATATACCGCAATGCCAAGCCACAAGATATGGAAAGAACAGATAAAGTGGTACTGATAGGGTATAGCAAAGGGGATTATTTTGAGGCAAAAGATATTTTGAAAAAATGCCCTAGCAAATACGAAAAAAAATAATACATATTGGAAACTATTTTATTTCAAAACGAACATTTACTCATTGGAAATATTGGCCATTTAGCAGTTGTTATTTCTATAATTGCAGCTATATGTTCAGCAATAGCGTATGCACTTTCTGTTAATGAAAAATACAAAGATTTAAAAAGCTTTGGCCGATTGTTTTTTATTATTCAAAGTATAGCTGTATTGGTTATTTTTATTACTCTATTCTACATCATTCAAAATCATTATTACGAATATCAATATGCTTATCAGCATTCCTCAAATACCCTGCCTGCACATTATATGATTAGCTGTTTTTGGGAAGGCCAAGAGGGCAGTTTTCTATTATGGATGTTTTGGCACGTTGTATTAGGCTTAATATTGATGTTTAAAGCCAAGTCATGGGAAAGTCCAGTACTTACCATTATTGCATTGGCACAATTGGTTCTAGGCTCAATGCTACTTGGTTTTCATATTGGCGATTTAAAAATTGGTAGCAGTCCATTTATTTTATTGCGCGAACACAATCCTCAAGCACTTTTAATACCTATATTAGAAAGATTAGGCAAGGCTAATTATAGAAATTTATAAAGATGGCAACGGCTTAAATCCCCTTTTACAAAATTATTGGATGGTAATACATCCACCTACTTTATTCTTTGGTTTTGCAGCTACTATTGTGCCGTTTGCATTTGCATTTGCTGGTTTGTGGACCAAAAGATATAAGGAGTGGACTATACTAGCACTACCATGGGCTTTAGTTGGTGTATTAGTTTTGGGCACTGGTATCATAATGGGAGGCTATTGGGCTTACGAAAGTTTAACTTTTGGCGGCTATTGGGCCTGGGATCCAGTAGAAAATGCATCTTTAATGCCATGGTTATTATTAATTACAGCTACACATTTATTATTAATAAATAAAGTAACCGGTAAATATCCTGTGTTAACTATTGTAATTACAATGTTTTCTTTCTTTATGGTGTTGTATGCTACTTTCCTTACCCGAAGTGGTGTGTTAGGTAATTCGAGTGTACATTCATTTACAGATTTAGGCCTTTCATTCCAATTAATTATATTGTTGTTTTCCTTCATGTACCTATCGTTTGCTATCAGTTTTCAAACTTTTAAGAAACGTATATTGTTTTTCGTGTTAGGTTTTGGCTTGCTATTAATAGTGGGATTTTTAGACATAGGAAGTGTTACTTTTATAAATATTTTAGGCACCATACTATTCATAAGCTCCATTATACTTTTTATTTATAATTTATTTAAAATTTATCCTATTTCAAATGAGGTTGATAAAGTATATAGCAGAGAATTTTGGATGCTAATAGGTAGCCTAGTATTATTACTTTCAGGCTTATTAATTATTACACAAACTAGCATACCAGTATTTAATAAATTATTTGAAACTAGCAGAGCTTCAAGAGGTGAGGAGTATTACAATGCTTGGCTAATGCCATTTGCAGTAGCTATTGTTTTACTTACTGCTATTGGTCAATTTTTAAAATACAAGGATACCGATAAGAAAAAGTTTTGGGATACCATTGTTACAGTTTTACTAATAGCCATTATAATTTCTGTAGGAGCAGTATTTTTATTTGATATGTGGATACTTAAATATTTGCCATTGTTAATATTAAGCATTTATACTTTAGTAGCCAATTTACATTACTTAAGAACCGTATTAAAAGGAAAAATTAAGATAGCTGGTGCTAGTATCGCTCATGCAGGTTTTGGGTTAATGATGATAGGCGTACTTATCTCTTCTGTTAATAAAAAAGTAATATCAGAAAATACAACTGGAACGGGTTATTTTTCGGAAACAACACAAGATGGGAAAGAAGATTTAACAGCTAAAGAAAATAATAGGGAAAATGTATTATTAGCTAAAAACAGGCCAGTAGCAATTGCCAAAAATACTATTCAAGCTACTTTTATGGGTGCAAGAAACGAGGGGATTAATCGTTATTTTGATGTGCTTTATAAAACATACGAAAAAGGAAAGTTAAAAGATTCGTTTATTCTTTCTCCAAATTCACAAAACAATCCTAAAATGGGATTTGTGGCCAATCCAGATACAAAGCATTATTTAACAAAAGATATTTTCACCCACATAACTTACGAAAGTGGATTAGAAAACAAAGAAGAAAACAAGTTTGATAACTTTAAAACAGACACCGTTTCTATTGGAGAGGGCTTTATAACCCAAGATGGTACAAGGCAATTAATTTTACAAAAAGTGAATCCAATTTATGTGTCTAAAAATATTGATACACTGCATTTAATGGCAGATATTGTGATAAATGTAGCTGGTGATACTTTTATGGCACACCCAGAGTTTGTAACCGAAAATGGTAGAATTCGCATTAAAGAATCGCTTATTAATGCTGCAGGGATGTTGGTAATATTAGATCAATTACTGCCCGATAAAACTGAAGCAGGAGGTATGAAATTTATTATAACTACTGGTGTTAGAAAACCTCAAATGGATTATATTATATTAAAAGCCATAGAGTTTCCATATATCAATTTACTTTGGGGCGGAACGGTTATTATGATATTTGGATTTGTATTATCTATTATTCAACGGTTTAAAGAATCTAAAATAAGAAGTAAACATATTACAAATTCCAATGATTAAACATATTGCAATAATAGGTTCTGGTAATGCAGCAGGTGTGCTTGCAAAATTATTTTTTGAACACCAAATTATTATAGATTCTATACATTCTAGCAATAGTATGACGGGTACTTTTTTAGCAGAGTGTGTAAAGGCAGAATTTAGAACAGATTATGTTTTTAATGCTACCACTCAGTTAGTTTTAATATGTACCCAGGACGATAGGATAGAGGACGTAGTAAAAAGAATTGGTGATACAACTATTTTAGTATGTCATTGCGCAGGCAGTATTTGCATGACTGTGTTAAATTCTTTTAGAAATTACGGTGTAATTTATCCATTACAAAGTTTATCAAATAATATAGACATTAAGACACTAAAAATTCCATTTTTAATAGAGACTAATAACACTGAAAATGAAATGGCCATTGCTGAATTGATTAGTTGCACAAAGAATATTTCTACAACTATTCAAAGTGAAATGCGTTTGCAGTATCATTTAGCGGCAGTATTTGCCAATAATTTTAGCAACGCTATGTTTATGGCTGCACAGCAAATAATAGAATCTAAACACTTAAATTTTGAGTTATTAAAGCCATTGATTCAGCAAACTGTTCATAAATTAGAAAATAAACTTCCATCGGAAACCCAGACTGGTCCTGCCATGCGATACGATGAACAAACTATTTCTAAGCATCTTGAGCTATTAGGAGATAATGAGAGTTTAAAAGATATTTATAGTTTAATATCCAGATTCATTTCTAATTGTAAAAAATAATTTAAGTAAAAAATAAGTAAGTTTAACGTTCATATGAGTTTATTTAAAACTTTAAAAATACTTTCGTTTGTATGGAAACTTACAATTTAATTTCAACTGTTTTATTACAACGCAAAAAACTCATTTTACTCTTTGTTTACTTATTCATTGGTGGATTACTTTTAATATTTATTCGACAATTTATTTCAACCGACAAATCCTTTATTTTTTAAATTTGGAATTTGTTTTTAGCTTTTGTTCCACTGGTTTTTAGCTCTATTTTATTGCAATTAAAACATACCTCTGCATCTCATTTTAAAATCATTTGAATAGAGTTTATTTGGTTATTATTTTTTCCAAATGTTCCCTATATGCTTAACGATTTTATTCATTTATCCTATGTTAGTAAACAATACTTATGGTTAGATATTTTAACAATTAGTTGGTTTGCTGTTTTAGCTTTTTTAGCCGCTATAATAATATCTTTAAATGATGCAGTAAGTGTTCTACATTCAAAAATGAATAATAGAAAAGTATCATTCGCCCTTTTTGGCATCAGATTATTAACTGGTTTTGGTATTTATTTAGGTAGATATTTAAGGTTTAATAGTTGGGATGTTGTTAATCATCCAATTAGTTTGGTTTATCAAATAACGGAGCGTGTTTTTAATCCTATGCAACACCCAAACCCCTGGTTAGTAACTATAGGGTTTGCTTGTTTATTGTGGTAGGTATATAAAGTTTTGAAAATAGTGAGTATTGAGATTCATCAGAAGCGCCCTTTTTAGATAGCCTATTTTAGCAAAATATTTATTAAATTTGCACCTCCTATTTCATTATGATACAAAACTCCTATTTAAGCAATGCCGATGTTAATTACATTGATGATATGTACAAACAATATCAAGGCAATAAAGAATCAGTAGACTTTGGTTGGCAAAAATTCTTTGAAGGATTTGACTTAGGTGCAGGTAAAAGTACGAGCAATGCGGCTATTAGTGAAGATGCCTTAAAAGAAATAAATGTACTTAATTTAATCAATGCTTACCGTACGCGTGGTCATTTATTTACACATACCAACCCTGTCCGTGAGCGAAGACACTATTCTCCAACTTTAGATATTGCTAATTTTGGTTTAATAGATTCAGATTTAGAAACTACTTTTAATGCTGGCCACGAAATAGGACTTGGCTCCACAAAATTAAAAGATATTTTATCAAATTTAAAAACCACTTATTGCGAAAGCATTGGTGTGGAATATCTTCATATTGGCGACCCAATAAAAATAGAATGGTTGCGCAATTTGATGGAAACTACCAAAAACCAACCTAACTTAACGATCGAAGAAAAGAAACAGTGTTTAACTAAATTAAATCAAGCTTCCGCATTTGAGAATTTTTTACACACTAAATTTATAGGTCAAAAACGTTTTTCATTAGAGGGTTTAGAATGTTTAATTCCTGCATTGGATAGTGTTGTTCATTATGGTGCTGAACTTGGTGTACAAGAATTTGTAATAGGTATGGCACATAGAGGAAGGTTGAATGTATTGGCTAATATTTTTAACAAAACGTATGCAGATATTTTTAGTGAATTTGAAGGCAAAGTTTTTCAAGATGAACAGTTTGAGGGCGATGTAAAATACCATTTAGGCTTTAGCACAGTAATTCCAACTCCCAATGGCAAAGAAGTAAAAATTAAATTAGCACCTAACCCTTCTCACTTAGAAGCAGTAAACCCAGTTGTAAAAGGTATAGTTAGAGCTAAATTAGACAATCAATACAAAGGAGATATCAATAAAGTTTGTGCCATTTTAATTCATGGAGATGCTGCCATAGCTGGTCAAGGTATAGTATACGAAGTGGTTCAAATGAGTGGGTTAGAAGCTAATAAAATTGGAGGGACTATGCATATAGTAACCAATAATCAAATAGGATTTACAACTAATTATACCGATTCTAGAACTAGTATTTATTGCACCGATGTAGCAAAAACTACCAATTGTCCTGTTTTTCATGTAAATGGAGACGATGTAGAAGCGGTAGTGCATACTATTAAAATGGCGATGGCTTATCGCAATAAGTTTAACTGCGATATTTTTGTTGATTTATTAGGTTATAGAAAATATGGTCATAACGAAGGCGATGAGCCAAGATTTACCCAACCATTGTTATATAAAATCATTTCTACTCATCCTAATCCAAGAGAAATTTATAAAGATAAATTAATCGCCCGTGGGGATATAGATGCAGATATTGCCAATGAAATGGAAGAGAAGTTTAAGCAATTGCTACAAGCAACCTTAGATGAGGTGAAACAGGAAAAAGCGCCACTATATAAACTTAAAATTGACGACCAATGGAAAGATTTTCATTACCCTACAAGCAAAGATTTTGAATCTAATCCTGAAACAGGCGTAGATAAAAAAACTTTTTTGGCACTTGCTAAAAAAATGAATGAATTGCCAGCAGATAATTTGCCTATTAAAAAAGTACAGCAGATATATGATGGCCGATTAAAAATGATGAAGGACAATAATTATGATTGGGCAATGGGTGAATTAATGGCTTATGCCACTTTGCTTAACGAAGGTCATAATGTGCGCTTGGCAGGTCAAGATTGCGAAAGAGGCACTTTTTCTCATAGACACGCTTTGGTAAAAAAAGAAGATTCGGAGGCTGAATATATTTCGTTGAATCATTTAAATGACACGCAAGCAAAATTCTATGTTTATAATTCATTATTGAGCGAGTATGCAGAGCTAGGTTTTGAATATGGATACAGCACTTGTACCAACAGTACCTTAACCTTGTGGGAAGCGCAATTTGGCGATTTTGGCAATGGGGCTCAAATTATGATAGATCAATTTATTGCCAGTGCAGGTACTAAATGGGCACAATACAGTGGCCTAGTGATGTTAATGCCTCATGGGTATGAAGGGCAAGGTCCAGAGCACTCTTCGGCAAGATTAGAGCGCTTTTTACAACTTTCTAGCAGCTACAATATGCAAATAGTAAATTGTACCACACCTGCCAATTATTTTCATGCTTTACGCAGACAATTGAAACGCAACTTTAGAATACCGTTAGTTGTAATGACACCTAAGAGTTTATTGCGTCATCCGATGTGTTTGAGTACAATTGAAGATTTTGAAAAAGGCAGTTTCCAAGAGTTAATAGGAGATAAATATGCAGAAGCTAAAAAAGTAACCAAAGTATTGTTGTGCAGTGGTAAAATTTATTATGAATTATTAACTAAACAACAAGAAGATAAAAGAAAAGATGTGGCTATTATCCGTTTGGAACAGTTATATCCATTGCCAGAAATGCAATTAGCAGATGTATACGCACAATACACTAATGCAAGTTACCATTGGGTACAAGAAGAGCCACGAAATATGGGTACTTGGATGCATTTAAGCCGTTATGATTTGCCATTTGCTATTAGTTACATTGGTAGAAAAAGCAGTGCTAGTTCTGCTACAGGATTTAAAAAGGTACATGATAAAGAACAAGCTGCAATTTTAAATGAAGCCTTTGGGTAATCTGTTTTATCTTGAAATTATTTTATAAACAATACGGCACTTCGGGCAAGCCATTATTTATTTTACATGGTATTTTTGGCATGTTAGATAATTGGCACAATATAGCCAAGCAATTAGCAGAAAATGGTTATACTGTATATACTATTGATGCCCGTAATCATGGACAATCGCCACATAGTGCAGAAATGAGCTACCAATTAATGGCAGAGGATGTAATAGCGCTAGCCAATGATTTGGGTTATGAAACATTTACATTAATGGGGCATAGTATGGGTGGAAAAACCGCTATGTGGACTGCCCATCAATTTGGTAATAGAATTGAAAAACTTATATTAGTAGACATTGCACCTGTGCTATACAAAGCAGGTCATTTAACTTATTTTGAGGCGTTTGAAAATATACCTTGGCATACTTTAACTACAAGAAAGCAAATAGACGAAAGCTTAATGCAGTATGAAAAAGAAATGGGTGTACGTTTATTTTTAGCTAAAAATATTGATAGAAATGATGCTGGTTCTTTTTCAGTAAAATGTAATATTGTAGATATAAAAAAGGCTTATTTAGAAATAATAGATAAACTACAATTTTCCAATGTTTATGAAGGTGAAACTTGTTTTATTTTGGGTGAAAAATCTCATTACTTAAAAGTGGAAGACAAGCCTTATATTTTACAGTATTTTCCTAAAGCGAAATTTGAAACTATAAGTAATGCGGGGCATTGGGTGCATGCCGAAAATCCATGTGAGTTTTTAGAAAAGTTGAATATATTCTTGTAATTATTTCTAAATAAGCCTTTTTTAATTACTGAATAATAGCGGTTTATTTTACTTATTTAAACGAATAACTCAATAAAACATACTTCGATAAGCTCATTTCGAAAGGCTCAATGACCGAAATAATAACATAACTCAGTGTCCTAATAACTAATAACTACATTTCCCCACCTTACTTCCCCCAAATTGGAAATCTACCAGGCGTATAAGGCAATTGCAGTTTTTCTAGTTCTAATTCTAAGTTTTCTACCAGTGTTTTCAAACTTTCTGAATCAGTATACACCATGCTAAAATTTGTTTTAACTTCTGCTAGCTTTTCTTTGTAAGTGTTTGTACTCAGTTCGGTAGTTGACCATAAATTACCTACTATACCTTCTAAAGAACCAATAATGCCAGGTGTAGTAGCAAATTCTCTTTTAGCCAAACTGCCATCACCATGCAGTTGCATATTTATTTTATTTAAAAGTACTTCTATGGCATTAATTTTTGCGCGTAGTAGTGCATCTTTTGTTTTATCTAATGCTTTTATAAAAGTCATTCTATTTTGCATTTCACTGCAATAACTACTTACCCCCAATACGACTCTTCTAAACTCAGATATATCTTTATTAAACGCTAGGTTATCTGTGGTACTATTTTGGGTTAAGGATTTTAAAATAAAGGAGCGTGAGGCATTTAAATTTTCAATTTTATTTTGATAATTTAATATTAACTCAACGGTATAGTTTCCTGGCACAGCCATAGGTCCTCTGTCTGAACCCTCATAAGGATTATCGGGGTCGGGTGTGTAAAAAGTAACTGGGCTTTTAGGTTCTAATCTGCCATCCCATATCAAGGTATAAAAACCACTTTTAGCAGGCTGCTTAAGTGTACGCACTAAGTTCTTATTATCATCATAAATTAATCCCAAAATATAGGGTTCTTGCTCCTGATCTTCTAGTCGGATAGAATCTAAAGTTGGGTAATAATCATTGGTTTGTTTTTCCTCTTTTTCTTTTCTTAATTCCTTAATGGTTTTGTAATCATTTTTTATATAATATTGAATACAAGCGCCTATTGGTGGATTATTGGCTGTAAAAAAACTTTCTCCTTGAAAAGATTTTCCTTTATGTCCTAAAGGAGAAGATGGAATAAAAACCACAGCTTCTTTTATTGGAAATATGGTGGCATTTTTACTGTCTAAATCGGATTGTAAATTAGCATATTGTTGCAAAGCAGTGTAATTGTCTAATACCCAAAAACCTCTACCAAATGTAGCTAATACTAAGTCGTTTTCGCGTTCTTGAATAGCTATTTCTTTAATCATAATAGGAGGAAGGCCACCACCCAATTTTATCCAATTTTTGCCAGAATTATAACTTGTAAATATGCCAAATTCGGTACCAACAAATAATAAATCTTTTTGCAAATGGTCTTCAGCCAAACATTGTGCCGAGCCTCTTTCAGGTAAATCATTTTTTATATTGACCCAAGTTTTACCTTTGTCAATAGATTTTAAAACATAAGGTTTGAAATCACCATTTCTATGGTTGTTAAAAATAGCATATACCGTATTTTCATTGTGTTTAGATGCTACAATATTTTGAACTAAAACTAGATTAGGTACAGCACCAAAATTAGAAATTTTAGTCCATGAAGTACCACCATTGGTAGTTACATGAATGAGGCCATCATCTGTTCCTGTATATAATACATTGGCATTTTTAGGCGACTCTGCAAAAGCAGTAATATTGCCATAGATACTCGTAGATTGATTTTTGGCCACTGCATCCATGCTCCAAATTTTGCCCATTACTGGTATTTTATTTCTATCAAGTCCGCTGCTTAAATCAGGACTAATTACTTGCCAAGTATTGCCTCTGTCGGTGCTTTTAAATACTTTTTGAGCAGCAAAATAAAGTGTGGCATTATTGTGATAACTTAAATGCAATGGCGCATCCCAATTGAAATTATAAGCTGCTTCTCCTGGTTTTTCTTGTGGTTTAATATCCAATGCTTCTCCTGTTAGTTTATTATATCTTACCAAGCCACCATATTGCCATTGAGAGTATACTGTGTTAGGGTCTTTGGTATCAACTACCGTTTTAAATCCATCCCCACCTACCGTTACAAACCAATCGTAATTATGTATGCCATTGGCACTTTTAGTTCTTGATGGCCCGCCCAAGGTATTGTTATCTTGCGTACCGCCATAAATATTATAAAAAGGCAAGGCATTATCTACCGTTACTCTATAAAATTGGGTAATGGGTAAATTAGATTTATAGTCCCAATTTTTACAATCGTCCCAAGTTTCGTATAGGCCGCCATCACAGCCCATAAGTTTATGTTTGGTATCATCTTTATCTACCCAAAGGGCATGGTTATCTACGTGTTTATTTTTTTCGCCCATACCCGTAAAATTTTTACCTCCATCGGTACTATAAACTGCCCAATTATTCATAGAGTATATTTTATTTACGTTTACAGGATCCGCAAATAATTCCATATAATAATTTCCTGCTGTTGAATGACCCGAGCGTTTTTCCCAACTTGCCCCTCTATTTGTAGAAAGATAAACGCCTTGCTCTTCGACCATGGCATATACATAATCAGAATTTACGGGCGAAACTGCTACAGCAATTCTACCAACATCTCCTTTAGGTAAGCCATTGTCTAATTTAATCCAAGTTGTTCCAAAATCAGTACTTTTATATAATCCAGATTCAGGACCACCGCTAATGTAAGTCCATTCATGTCTGCGTCTTTGGTGTGCCGTAGCATATAAAATATTTGAGTGTATTGGGTCGATATGTACTTCGTTGAAACCAGTATTTTCGCTAACAAATAAGGCGCGGTTCCAAGTGATACCACCATCTATAGATTTGTAAATACCACGTTCGCCACCTGCGCTCCATAAGGGGCCATAAGCCGCTACATATATTATATTTGAATTGTTAGGTTCAATACTTATCATGCCAATATGTTCGCAGGTTTTTAGACCCATATTTTTCCAAGTTTTACCATCATCTTCCGATTTATAAATACCATCGCCATAGGCCACACTGCGTTGATTGTTATTTTCGCCTGTGCCAACCCATACTGTATGTTCATTATTTGGATCTATTTTTATGCAACCTATTGAAAAACTGGTTTGACCATCAAAAATAGGCGTGAAAGAAGTGCCCGCATTGTCTGTTTTCCAAATACCACCGCAGGCTGCCGCTATATACCATTGAAATTTATTGTTAGGGTTTACAGCCAGGTCAATAATTCTGCCAGATGTTACTGCAGGACCAATTTCTCTAAAGTTCATGCCATTTACCACTTTGTTAAAAGTGGTTTCTTTGGTATCTTCTGGTTTAGTTTTTTTGACTTGAGAAAATGTAAGTATTGGAATTATACAAGCAATAGAAAGTATATGTCTTTTCATAAAGAGTTATTTATTGGTTCCAAAAATAAGAGAAAAATGTTTAAAAAAACAAACTAGCTACACCAATTGCTGCTAATACACAAATTAAATCTACTAATAGCATGATGCCTAGAGTATAACGTGTATTTTTTATTTTAATAGCACCAAAGTATACTGCAATAACATAAAAAGTAGTTTCGGCACTGCATTGAAAAATACAACTTAACCGACCAGTAAACGAATCGGCTCCAAAGCTTTTCATGGCATCTATCATAAAGCCGCGTGAGCCGCCTGAGCTAAAGGGACGTAACAAGGCTACAGGCAATGAATCTGTAATATGCTTGCCAACACCAAAGTACATAAATAGATGAGAGATTCCGTTTGAAATTAATTCGAACAAACCACTGTTTCTAAAAATAGAAATAGCCGCTAGCATTCCCAATACATAGGGAAAAATAGTAACGGCAGTTTGCAATCCACTATTGGCGCCAGCTACAAAAGAGTTAAATACATTGGTGTCTTTTAAACTAAATTGTTTTTCTTTTAAAAAAGCATAAATTAAGGTTGTTAAAATGATGATTAATAATATAATGGTAGATAAATTACCTGTAAAGTGATTTTTTTCGATAATACCCATTTTATTAATATATAGCAAAAGCCCAATAATACCAGCTATGATAGAGAAGATAGAAATAATAAGTAGTCCACTTTTGAAATTTATTTTTTGCTTAATACCCACAATAATCAAAGCAGCCAAAGTGCCTATGAAAGAGGTAATAATGCAGGGTAACATAACATCCGCAGGATTGGCTGCATTTTCTGCTGCTCTGTAACCAATAATAGAAGTTGGTATAAGCGTTAGCCCTGCTGCATGCAGGCACATAAACATTATTTGTGCATCACTGGCTTTGTCTTTGTCTGTATTTAAGGTTTGTAAGCTTTGCATGGCTTTTAAACCAAAGGGTGTAGCTGCTGAATCTAAACCTAAAAAATTGGCAGCAAAATTTAAAGTCATGTAAGAAATAGACTCATGGTTTTGCGGAATACTTGGAAAAATTTTAACAAATAAAGGGCTACTAAATTTGGCTAATTTTTCCGTTGCACCCGAGTCGATAAGTAATTGTAAAATACCACAGAAAAAAGCCAAGTAGGCCATTAAGGGTAATATGATATCAAAAATACTACTTTTACATGTAGGCAATAAACCATCTGATTTTTGAACACCATAGTATATCTTAACAATGCTATTATTTGCCTCGTAAAGGGTATCTTTTGTACTTTCTGAATTATTAAAGACAGCTGATTTGCCATCACTTTTTTTAATACTATCTAGAATATAATTTGGTAATTTATTCAAGTATTGTTCGGCTATTAATATTTTATCATCTTTTTTGCCATTTATCATATTATCTAATGAATAGTTGCTTTTGAATACCATATCCATAAAGATAAACAAGATAGAAAAAATAAAAATTGCTAACCAAAATCTGCTTAGTGCCATAATATTATAAAAGCAAATGTAGGATTAAAATAGCAAATTAAGTATTTGCATTTTATTAAAATATTTTAAAATTCTTTTTCTAAAATTTTAATCTCAATAATATAACTCATCTTTTTTTTTAAATATACCACTATGAGTGCAAATCAAATAACTGTTCAAATAACTATTAATGCAGAAATAAGCAAAGTATGGAATTACTATACCATGCCTGAGCATATTACACAATGGAATTTGCTAACCCTTCGTGGCATTGCCCCAGTGAAGAAAACGACATGACAATAGGTGGCAGATATTGCGCCAGAATGGAAGCCAAAGATGGTAGCTTTCGTTTCGACTTTGAAGCTTTTTATACTGAAATTATAGAAAAGCAACAATTTACCTATGAATTTGCTTGTAGAAAAGTGAATGTAATTTTTAATAAATTAGATAATCAAACAGAAGTTATTACAACTTTTGACCCAGAGGAAGAAAATTCTATAGAACTACAAAAAGGAGGCTGGCAAGCTATTTTAAATAATTTTAGAATTTATACGCAGAGCCATTAAACTATTAAGTATGATGAATATTTTTTCAAATTTTAATTAATACCTTCGTGCTTCTTATTAAATTATGTCAGAAGACGTTTTAGAAACCATTAATCAATTATCTGTTCACCATTTAGGCAATAAAAACAATGATGAAGATATTTTTATCACCAAAGCACCTATTGACCTTGGTGACGTGCAGCTGCAAGAACTCTTGTTAAAGTTTTTTTTAACACCCTTTGGTACCCATGAGTTTTATAATTTTACTTTTTCAAACCAAGATTTTAAGTTAAATCCATTGTATATTTATGCCACACAAATATTTGATGGTATAAATGATTTTCATTTAAATACCATCAACATAGCCAAGCATTTGTATGAGGTTTCTAATCACCCATTGATAAAAGCAGGCGACTTATTTATTGCTCATTTTTCCAATTTATTTATTGATAATGAAACGGTAGATGGGGTTGGTATTTTTAAGTCGGAAAATAGACAATCGTTTATTAAAATTAATCAAAATAAAAATGCTTTTGATTTAAAATATGAAGACGGTATTAATATAGAAAAGTTGGATAAAGGTTGTTTAATATTGAATACCGAAAAAGAGGCAGGGTACAAAGTCTGTATTGTAGATAAATCAAATAAAGGCGGTGAAGCCCAATTTTGGCGCGATAGTTTCTTAATGTTGCGTTCTAGAAATGATGAGTATCATCAAACTAAAGATTTTTTGAATATTGCAAAGAACTATGTTACGAAACAAATGGCGGAGGATTTTGAGGTCAATAAAACAGATCAGATAGATATTTTAAACCGCTCTATGGAATACTTCAAAAACCATGATAATTTCGAAAAGGAAATGTTCGAGCAAGAGGTGTTTCAACAACTTGAAATTATAGAGTCTTTTAGAAAGTATGATGAAATTTATAGAGAAGATAACGATATTCTATTAGCGGATAGTTTTGAGATATCTAATCAAGCTGTAAAAAAGCAAGCTAAGGTTTTTAAAAGTATTTTAAAGTTAGATAAGAATTTTCATATCTATATTCATGGTAATAAAGAAATGATAGAGCAAGGGGTAGAGTCTGATGGCCGAAAGTATTACAAAATTTATTATAAAAATGAGGCTTAAAAATCTAATCCCATAGAAAAGGTTGTAATATTTTTTTGAAACTTATTTTCTATAAGTCCCCAGCCGTTGTCTAATTTAAGATAATGGCCTAATACTTTTGCTCTTAAACCTAAACCAAATCCATACAAAAATGGGTCTCTTTGCGAAACTACAGTGATATTGTAAGATGGAGTTGTTAGCAGCTTGGTATTAAAAGGATTGCCAGTACTATATGGCGTAGCAAATTGCCATGCAGTGCCAATATCAGCAAAACCAACCACCATTAAGCTTTTAAAAAACGCGCTTGTTATAGGTTTTTTAATTAAATAGGAGAGCAATGGAATGCGAAGTTCTGCATTTAGAACAGCATACTTGTTGCCTCCACGACTATTGCGTAAGAAACCACGCATGGGTGCAACAATAGTTTGAAATGCGAAGCCATCACCCGTTAAAGTGGAAATGCTATAATTAAAATTTTCTGTAGAGCGCGCGAAGCTATTTTGACCAACGCCAAATTGATTTTCAACACCACCTAAATAATAACCTGTAAATTGTTTTCCTAAGGAAATAGCGCCACTTAAACGCGCTGCAAAATTTATTTGTCGGTGCAATTTTTGATAGTATCTGCCATCAAAACCTGAATTTAAAATTTGAGTATTTTTTCTTAAACCAATATAGTTTTCACTATATAATTTAAACCTTATTCCTTCAAATAAATTAAGGCCACGGCTAATAATATTGTCATAAACATATTCTATGCCAGTACTGCCATATAAATTACCCTGTTGAGTCTTTAAGAGTGATATACTATCTGTAGCTAAAGTAATAATTTTGTCTTCTCTTACTCTACCATAAACTTCTATTCTGTTGCGCTCATTAAATGGATAAGAGTAACAAAGTTTAGCTTCTCCTGTTACCATTTTTGTGGCTATTCTTTCCGATTCAAAAGTTCTACCTTTTCTAAATCCTGAAAAAGTTTTATCCCATCTGCCTTTGCGGTTTGTGTATTTAATAAAATAATCGGATAGTTTAATATTTATAGGAATTCTAAAGCCTGCTTCTATGGTATAATTTTTTAAATTGTCGCTAATACTATTTTGAAATAAGGTATTTAGCAAAGGATAATTATAAACTACTTCACTCACATTGGCTGGGTATAAATAAGAATTTAAAATAGAGTTGTCAAATTGTTGTAAGAAATAATTCATGCCAAAATTAAGACGGTATTGAGAGGTAAATAAATTTTTTTGTATAGCAGCAATCGTGCTCATTTCATTGGCCAATTCATCTCTTTCTGAAAAACCACTGATAAATATCTTTACTTTTTTTACCGTATCTATTGGAGCTGATTTAATATTAGAAATGGAGTCTTGATTAGTTGAGGTTATGACAACAGAATCTTTCAAATTATTATTTAAAATCAACCATTTTTTGTAAGCAGTTTTTCGCGAAAGGTCGATAGCATCTTCCTCTAAATTTTCACTTATATCTCCAATATAAATACGGTATGCATTGTTGTAAAAAATTAAATCGGCAATAGTATTTTGATTATTGGCCACATCATTATCAATTATACAGCGTTTATAGTTGGTGAGTTGTAATATCTTATCATCTTTGGTAATGGCATAGTTGTTTATGATGCCATTTCTATCACTTAAAAAACTAATATACCCATTGTTTAATTCCACAGGGTGGGTATAGTTTACAAAACTTTTAGGATTACTAATTATTTCTGTAACTATTTTTGAATCTAAGTCGATAGAGAATATAGAAAAATAATTTTCAAAAGTATTATTTTGTGTTCTATTAGAAGAAAAATAAATACTTTTTCCATCTAATGCATATCTTGGATTTTTATCGTCATATCCATCGTTTATTAAATCTGTAAAAGTTTTTTCATTTAAATTATATCTTATGATATCTGATTGCGAATTTCGAATTACCGTAAAAAGAATTTCATTGCCATCTTTATTAAAACTCATCTCTTTAATAAAAGGTACATTTTCAATAGTATATGATTTAATTTTAAGACCTGTCAAGTCAAATTCTGTCATTAATGTTTTATTGTTTTTAATGGTTATAACCATTAATTTTTTACCATCAGGATGCCATGCTATAATGGGATAATTATAATCTGCTAGTCTATTAAATGATTGATGTCCTCCTTTTAATATTATCTTATACGTGCGACTTTTAATAGCATATAAAACTATTTGATATTTACCTTTTACATTGGTTACCAATGCAAGCTTTTTACCATCTATACTTAACTTAAATTGGGTATGTCTTTGTTTCGATAGTTTAGCAAGCGAATTTTCTTCTCCTCTTGGCAATTTAAAAATGGCTTCGTCTTCTTTGTATTTTTCTTTGTAAAATTCTTGCCAATCTTTAAACATATTATTGATAGTAAGACCAGTATAATAATTAAAAGCACTCTCTATGCTTCTGCCTACGCGTGTAAGAAATACAACATTACTTACAGAGCTTTTACCATATTTTTCTTCTAAATACCGCCAAATACTGTGGCCAGCCAATATTTCATCATCTTGTTGCAAGCTATTAAAAGTTTTGGCCTTTCCGGTTAGTAAGAAATCTTTAAGGTAATTATCATTATCAATATTCCAACTTTCTGCTAAATAAGAAACTAAGCCTTTGTAATACCAATCTGGCAAAGTTAGCAAGGCACTTGTTTGAATTCTATCGCGTAAATCGCCACCGAATATAAATTCGTTTATCATTACCTCAGCCACTGCTTTGCGAGTTTGCAATTGTAAATCTATTCTATTGCCAGTAAAATAAACTGCACTTGTATTATCCGAAAGGGTAGAATAGCCTCCTGCATAATGTTGTGGATTGGTAAGTGTAATATTACTATTCTGATAGGCAATAAAATTATTAAAAACTACTACTTTAATGCCATTGCTTAAGTTGTAGTTCAATTTGTTTTCAAACTCGGGAAGGTAATTGTTAATATACCCAAGCACTAATTGGGCTAGCTCTATACCATCTTCAGAATAAATTATTTCAATATTATCTTGTTTAAGGCTATAGTTAGTGGTATTATTTTGCACTCTATTTTGACCAAAATCTGTGTAAATACCTTGCCCCTTAGCGGTAAATACTATTGCTAAGATAATACTATAAAGAAATAATCGCATTGAACAAAAGTAAGGGTTTTTTAAATGTTAGATGACTGATTTATGAAAGTATGGTAATAAAAAGTCCCGAAATATTTAAAGGACTATGGCAATAATCTGCCGTACATTCTTGGAAAAGGAATGCTTTCGCGCACGTGTTTTAATTTGCAAAGCCATGTAACTAGGCGCTCTAAGCCTAAGCCAAAACCAGCATGTGGCACACTGCCATATTTACGCAAATCTAAATACCACTCAAAGGCATCCATTGGCAAATCGTGTTCAGTAATTTTATTACGCAGTTTCATTTCGTCTGTTTCTCGCTCGCCACCACCTACTATTTCACCATAGCCTTCGGGTGCTAATACATCTATGCCACGGGCAAAGCGCTCATCGTTAGGATTGCGTTTGAGGTAAAATGCTTTAACGGCATGTGGCCAATCATACACCATTATAGGGCTATCGAACAAACGGGTAATAACGGTTTCATCGCTACCGCCCAAATCGTTGCCGTACTCAAAGTTTTTAGCACTGGCTATCCATCCTGGTATATTGCGTTGGTTTTCTTCTAAGTCTTTAAGGTCGTTTTTAAGAGTAGCTATTTTATTTTGATTAAAGTTTATTTCGCCTTTTTTCATGCTTGGCAAAGCTATTTTGGCTTCTCTTTCGGTTATTTCTGCTAGGGTTTCTGCGATTTTGGTTTCTACAGCAGCCAATTCGTTTTCTAAGCTCTTAATGCTGTTTTGTCCGTTTACATCTTTCTCGCCCTTAATAATAGCCACAGCCTCATCATAGGTTAAACGAGGGAATTTATGTAAACTGCTTTCTAATGTGGTAGTATCTCTATCTATTAGTTTTAATTCGGCTTGACATTTATCCAAAACTTCTTTAATAACGTATTGAAGGAAGTTTTCTATTAAATCCATATTTTGATGGATATCATAAAAAGCCATTTCAGGCTCTATCATCCAAAATTCAGAAAGGTGTCTACGTGTTTTACTTTTTTCTGCTCTAAAAGTAGGTCCAAAGGTGTATATTTTACCAAAAGCCATAGCCATAGCTTCGCCATATAATTGGCCACTTTGGCTTAGATAGGCAGGATCGCCATAGAAATCGGTTTCAAATAAATTACTGGTACCCTCACAAGCATTGCCTGTAAAAATAGGGGCATCCATTTGTAAAAAGCCTTCCTTTTGAAAGAAATTATGTATGCTATAAATAATAGTATTTCTTATTCTAAGAATAGCCCATTGTCTTTGACTGCGCAACCATAAATGTCTTTGGTCCATTAAAAACTCAATGCCATGCTCTTTTTTAGCAATAGGATATTCGGCCGCTATATGAATCGTTTTGAGTTCACTTATTTGTATTTCAAAACCTCCAATTTGGCGTTCATCTTTTACTACATTTCCAGTTATTTCTACAGCACTTTCTAAAGTTAATTTACCTGCTTGTGCAAACTCGTCAGCAGTAATTTTAGATTCATCGGCTATGCATTGGCAAAGGCCACTTCCATCTCTTAAATTAATAAATACAAGGCCTTTACTATCTCTTCTGTTAGCTACCCAACCTTTTAAAGTCACTTGTTTTCCTTCGAATTCTGCTAATTGTTTTATATAAACCATTTTAAAAATATAAATTTGCTTGTAAAATAAAGCGCAAAATTAGTTTACTTTGCACATATATTTGAAAATAAAGTAATAAATTTACTCTATGTTAAAACAGTCTCTGAGTCTTAAGCAGTTTCAAAAGCTATCACCACAGCAAATACAGTACATTAAACTGTTGCAAATTGGTACGGCTGATTTTGAAGAAAGAATTGAACAAGAGTTGCTAGACAATCCAGCTTTAGAAAAAGGGGAGGATGAGAATGAAGCACCCACAAGTGTTCTTTTAGAAAACAAAAAAGATGAGTTTAGCAATGAAGATACTTTGAATGATGATTTTAATAGTTCAGATAATTTTGATAACGATGATTTTACGGTATCAGAATTTTTGAGTGGTGATGACCAAGGTGCTAGTTTTAGAATGACAGATGATTATGGGGATGAGGAACAAAAGGAAATTCCAATAGCCTATCAACAAAGTTTTTACGATTTATTAGTAGAGCAAACCCACGCTAATTTTGAAGGTCGACAATTGGAGTTGGCATTGCATATAGTTGGAAATATAGAAGAAGATGGCTATTTAAGACGTCCACTAGATGCGATAGTAAACGATTTAGCTTTTACCGAAAATATATCTACTAATGAAGATGAATTAGAAAAGGTATTAATAAAAATACAGAATTTTGACCCGCCAGGAATCGGTGCACGCGATTTGCAAGAATGCCTATTGCTGCAATTGTATAAAAAAGATTATGTTGGCAACAAAGGAATAGATTTAGCAGAAAAAATATTGGCTGATTATATGGAGCCTTTTGTAAAAAAGCACTATGATAAAATTACACATGCTTTAAAAATAACAGATGATGAATTAAAACTGGCATTAGTTGAGATTGTTAAATTGAATCCAAAACCTGGACAATCACAATCTTCAGATAAATCGCAATACATTATTCCCGATTTTACTGTATTAAATGATGATGGAAATTTAACAGTAATATTAAATTCTAGAAACGCTCCTGAATTAAAATTAAGCAGTTCATACAACGAAACATTAACTGCTTATGACAAAGACAACGGGAAAGATAAAAATTTAAAAGATGTTGTTCAATATATTAAACAAAAATTAGACGGTGCTAAGTGGTTTATTGACAGTGTAAAACAAAGACAACAAACATTGCAATTAACTATGAGTTCTATAGTAAATGAGCAAAGAGATTTCTTTTTAGATGGTGATGATTCGTCTTTAAAACCTATGATATTGAAAGATATTGCAGATAAAATAGGTATGGATATTTCTACAATTTCACGTGTGGCTAATAGCAAATACGTGCAAACAGATTTTGGTATTTTTCCTTTAAAATATTTTTTTAGCGAAGGCATAGTAAGTGATAGCGGAGAGGAAGTAAGTAACAAGGAGGTTAAAAAAATATTGACAGAAGCTGTAGCTGCTGAAAATAAAAAGAAACCAATTACAGATGAAGCACTAATGGAACTATTGCATGCTAAAGGTTATAATATAGCTAGAAGAACCGTAGCCAAATATAGGGAGCAATTAAATATTCCTGTGGCTAGAATGCGGAAAGAATTATAGGATTTAAGAATTAACAGTAAAAAAAATAAATTATTGCCATAAGAGTAGTAAGAAACGAAGACGCAAAAGAAGACCAAAACATACCACAACCAGGTGGAGGAGGAGGCAATAGAGGCGGAGGCGGTGGTTGAATGATAGGTGCTTTATTACCTATTTTATTAGGCCTTTTTTGGAAAAATCCTAAACTATTAATTTTAGTTACTATTGTGGCAGGGGCATTTTATTTTTTTAAAGGAGGCTGTAATATACCAGGTGTTAGCGAACCACAAAATAGCACCGCTTTAGCTACAGGTGCTGCATTAGAACCAAAACAATTTGATGCAACAGAGGTATTGAATCATTATCGTCTATAGGTTCGGGGGTTTGTGAAGTTGGGGAATTAGGAGAACTGAACTGTCTGCCAGCACTGAACTTGATACGAAGCACAAATATTCAATTAACCGCTGAACCCCCAATTTCATAAACCCCTTGTTATCGGTAGCTCTTCTGTCCGTCCGAAGATGTGTCGTATCAAGTTTGAACGCATTTTGTTTAAAGTGATTTACATTCAAGGCGATGTCTGTATGATTTTGCACTGTGCGTTGGAAAAATAAATAATTAAAAAACCGAAGGGTGGCAAAAAAAATAATTTGAATTTCTTCTTGGGTTGGAGAAAAAATACTCTCTTAAAAAAATGCTAGCAAAGTTGGCTTGTGCGTTTTTGAAGAGAGTATGTTTTTTTGTGGGTTGGATTTATTTTCCACAATATTACGATTTCCCTTTACCATAGGTCTTTAAAGCGTTTACTGTATTATTATTTTCTTGTTTACAATATTGTCCTTTTCATCTTTAAACTGAACGAAATAAATATCTGCTTTCATATTTCCTTTATCTATTGTTAGCTGTTTGCCAGTAAAAGTTATTGTTTTTATTTCTTGTCCAAGTATATTGGTAATTTTTATTGCTGTGTTCGTTTGCTCTAAAGAAAAATCGAAAGTGATAATAGAATTGGAAGGGTTTGGAAATATAACTATAGATTGATTAACATTTTCAATACCAGTAATTCTAACACTGCTGTTACAAAAACTTCCTGAGCCAATTAGGGCAGTCATTTCGTTACACAAGTAATTATAGTTTACAATAGCTTCGGCAGAAAGCGTGCCTAGCAAAAGGTCGGTATTCTCTAATGGGTCGGTAACCACTTTATAAAATTTTTGGGTTCCATTATCAAAATCAATCAGCTTGTAGTCCTTGTTACGCATTGCCTTTCCATCTCCGGCAACGGTTGGTACTTTAAAGACTTCGGTAAACACCCAAGGTCGAATGTCAATCGCTGTGTTTTTTATAATAGGAAGTAAGCTTTTACTGTCGATAGGCTTATTCGCTGGTATTTGAGTTGCCCAATTTGTATAACCGAATAATTCTAATATGGTCGCAAATAAATCGTGCGTGTTCACCAATGCTTCGCTCGATCGAATTGGATTCACAATAGATGGGCCGGAAATAATAAATGGCACATTTACACCCTCCTGGTAAACACTTCCCTTAGCTCCTCCAGTATTTTGAGCTACCTTGGCATCGTTCCCATTATCACCAATAAAAATAATATCAGTGCTGTCCAATTTTTGAAAAGCTTGTAAGGAATCGAAAAGTCTTCCTATTTCATGATCCAGTGCTTCTACAGCAGCCTTGAAATAGAGCTTCGGATTGGCATTAATATCGGCTGCAGTTCCGCTTAAGGAGTTATAGGGATGTAAGCCAGCTGGTGGTAAATGAAAGGGAGAATGTGGTGCGTTAAATGCAAGCCATAAAAAAAACGGCTTATTTTGTGTTTTCACCCAAGCGATAGCATTATTGGCAGTTTCGGTTGTGGCATAGTTGGTATTATTTGCTGCTACGCCATTTGTGATTTTGGTCCAATTGGTAAAACTAGATAACACGCCACTAAAGCTCCCTTCATATCGATCATAACCTAAAATATTCGGAAAGTTATAATTAGAATTTGGCGTGGATAAATGTAAATGCCATTTTCCAATATTTGCTTTGGCGATACCGTTTGGTTTGTAAATATTTAGTAGTCGCGGAATGGTTACCTCAGAAGTATCTAACACAGCGGATCCAGCCCCACCAACAGCATTCCCTACACCAGTTCTAAAACTATACCTCCCAGTGAGAATCCCAGCACGTGTGGGAGAACACAACGGGTTTGACCATGCATTTTTGAAACGAACCCCTTTACTAAGCAGTCTTCTTACATTTGGCATATTGCAAGTGTCGAGATGGTTCTCATAGAAGCCACAATAATCTGTTCCTAAATCATCGGCAATAATTAAAATAACATTTCGCTGTGCGTATGAATTTATCACAACAAAAAAGAAAAGAAAAGTAAATAGATGTTTCATTTAATATCAATTTGTTATTGCTTGTATTTCACTATACTCAATCCTATTTTGAAATCACAACATTGCTTATAGTGTTTATTGTAGCTCCAGTTATTTTTACCAATGCTTTATGTGTTGGACGATGTTTGTTTGCTTATCCTTCGCTGTTGTCAATCTTTTTTGAAAGATTGGTTTTAGCTCTTTGTATTAATGATTCTAATGCTTTGGAGCTTATGTTCATAATCTCTGCCACTTCGGCTGGCGATTTTTGTTCAATCTTGGGAATTATTAAAGCCGTTTTTTGATTGTTGGGTAATTCATTTATTTTTTAAAAAGGTTATCCAACCCTTATTTATGCTCCAACAAAATACCCGGATGATTGTGTTCTGGTGGATTATGTTTCAAATCATTACTATCATCAAAAAAAAGTGAAGTTAGAAAAGCGAAACGCTTTTTTCCTTGTTTAGCTTTCAAAAAATCCAAACTCCTATTTATATTGATGCGATACATCTATGTTGAAAGAGAAGAATTTTCTTGAAAAGAATTTAAGGACTCATGAACTGCAACAAAAACATCTTGCGTAATCTCCTTTGCATCCTCAATATTTTGAACAAGCCAATGGCACTTTAGAACAAAAAGTAAAATCTGTATTTGCAGGTAAATTAAGTAGTACTAATTTTACAGTTAGCAATGTTATTAGTTTTAATATAGAAGGTAATAGTAATAGCCCGATAGTGGCTTTGATTATAGAAGTGCCTAAGAGTTAAATTCAATTTTCTAAAATAGAAGTATAAGCAGTTTCAAAGTTTGTATGTTCAAAATAACTTTGAGCAATATTCAAAGCACCTAATTGCCATATTTTATAGCTCTGGTTAGTCATATTGTTAAATAATGAAATAGCGGTAAAGATAACTTCAATATCATTTGGCTTCACTTCAATACCTCCATTATTCTGTTCAATATCTCTCCAAGGGGTATTATTACCTATTATAACGGGTACGGCATTGGCAAAACTTTCAAATATAGCATGTCCAAAATTTTCTCCTAGTGATGGCAATACCATAACATCTGTTTGCTTAAAAATAGTGGTAATTTCTTGATGGGGTAATTCTTTAATCCAAGTGTGTTTTACATTGGAAGGCAATTTTTTTAAACCATCTTCAAATTGCATTTGATAATTAGAATCAATACTTGAACCAATAAAAGTAATAGAAACTGGATACTTTATTACTTGCAAAACTTGCAAAACAGTGAGAGGATTTTTTTCTGGCGCTATTCTTCCTAAAAATAAAAGACGTAACTCGTTATCAGAATTTTTGAAAGATTTAGACTCAATTTCATTAATATCAATTGTTGAAATTGGAATATTAGGGGCAATTTTTATGTTAACTTTTCCTAATATTTTTTCAATTTCATTTTTTTCAATCTCAGATGTGGCTAAAAATGTTGATTTTTTATACAATCCAAATCCTCGCGCAAAGGCTAAGAAAATATGTTTTTTTATAGGCTTAACACTTAAGGCACTTTTGTGCAACATGCCTCTTACGGCTACTATAATTTTATGACAGTTATAGGTATTGGTATAAAACAAGGGAAGAATACTAAACCAAAAAGAAAAAATACCATTTATAATAACAGGGCTATTTTTAGCCTCTAAACAAATAGATTTAATAGTTTTTATACTCGTATTCTTTGCTGATAAGTAAAGTACATTGTGCTGCGGAGCTATAGTTATCCATTCATCCGATTGAATATCCTGAAAAGCATTAGTGTTTCCGTAATCTGTATTTCTAGTAATTATTTTTACATTGTTTGTTTTGCTTAAAAGGGTGGCTAAATTATAAACAGATTGAATAGGTCCACCGGCTTTAAATCCCGGTACATACCAATCGGAAAATATATAAATAGTATGATTATTCAATTTCATTATTTTTCATCCAAATACCTAATACCACTATGTTCCATATCATATTCCAACGAATATTTTGTTTGCTATTAAAATAATTGTGTCGTAAATTATTTATTTCAAAAGCATTGAAGGCATCATGGTTGCAAATTACATCTAAGCCTTCATTTACAGTTCGCTTTAATTCATTTTTAAGCCAATGCTCCCAGGGCAAAACAAACCCCTTTTTGGGTCTTTCTACTATTTCTTTTGGCAGTAAATTACCCATCGCATTTACCAATAAAGATTTTGGCACATCGTCTTTTTTATAGGCTTCTGGTAAAGATAAAATATACTCAACTAATTTATAGTCTAAGAAAGGCTCACGGATTTCTAAGGCATGCGCCATACCCATTTGGTCTGTATCTCTCAATAGCACCGGCATTAAATAGTTGCGCCATTCTGCTATTGATATAGAAGTATAATTATTGGATTGTGGTCCACTCAATAGATTAAATTTCACATCGCTTTTAAGAATTTGGGTAATTTGATGTTTAGTAAATAGCTTTCTTACAGCCAGATAGCTATTATTTACATTGATATCATTACTTAGAAGTTCGTATTTTTTTTCAGATGTATAATCATCTTTAATTTTACCTAAAGTATTAAAAATTGGTTTTCTAAAAGCCGTTGGAATAAGTTTTAAAGCATTTAATTTTTTACTTTTTAAATGATTAAAAACAGGGTATCCTCCAAACCATTCATCGCCTCCTATACCAGATAAAGCCACAGAAATTCCTGCATCTTTTACTGCTTTGGATACTACATAAGTATTTGTACCATCCGAACTTGGGTGGTCTAATGCAGAAAGGGCCTTTGGTAAAAGTGTTAAAAAATCGGAAGCAGTTAAATCTATTTGTGTATGATTTGTATTGTATTTTTTAGAAATAAGTGTGGCATATTTGGCTTCACTAAATTCTTTTTCATTAAAGTTAATATTATAAGTATTGGCTTTTATGCCACATTCGCTCATTGCAGCTACCACAGCACTGCTATCTATTCCACCCGATAAAAAAGCACCCAATGGGACATCAGACATCAGTCTTTTTTCTACCGCTTGTATTACCAAATCTTTTGTTTTTATTTTTGCTTTTTCGAACGAATCTTCGCTAAAGCGAGGAGGGTTTATTTGCCAATATTTTTGAAAAGTAATTTCATTATTTAAAATAACAGCCATACTGCCTGCTTCTATTAGTTTAATGCCTTCTACCAATGTGTCGTTTCCTAAAGTAGTTTGAAACGTTAAATAATTAGTTATTTCACTAATATTTAACTTTTTTTTAATTTTACCAGAGGCTAAAATACTTCTAATCTCTGAAGCAAAAATGATTTCATTGTTTATGGTTTCAGCGTAGTATAATGGTTTTACGCCTAGCCTATCTCTTATTAAACACAATGTTTTAGCCTCAATATCGTACAAAGCAATGGCAAACATGCCATCTAGTTTTTCTATAAATTGAATGCCCCAATGCAGATAAGCGGCTAATATTACTTCTGTATCGGTATTGGTTTTAAAATTATAATGAGGAAGCTGCTTTTTTAAAGATAAAAAATTATAAATCTCGCCATTAAAAGCAACAACTATTTTTTTGTTTTCAGAAAACATTGGTTGATGGCCAGCATTACTCAAGTCAATAATTGAAAGTCTTCTATGTCCTAACGCTATATTTTCATCTACAAAAGTGCCTTCATCATTTGGTCCACGATGTTGCATAGATTGGTTCATAAGCCCAACTATTTTCTGCGCTTCATTAATATCAGCAATGCCTGTTATACCATTTATGCCACACATTATTTAGCCATATTATTTAAAGTATTGGCCCAATCTTGCAAATTTAATTTTCTACCTTCGTTAAAGCTTGCTTCAGCCATTGTCCATAGTTCATCATCCGTCATGTTCATTATTTTTTCCAATACCGATTGCAAATGTAAGGCATCGCCTGCTTTAAATTTAAATCCATTATTATCTACCAAAAATAGAGTGCCAGCACCTATTTTATCGCTTAATACTAAAGGTAATGCTGCCAAAGCGCATTCATGCACCGCCACACCCCATGGCTCATATAAGCTAGGTAAAATGTAGATACCACTTATAGTCATTATAGCTTCCATTTCATTGGGTTGTTTAAAACCTAAATGTTGAATATAGGGGTTTTCTAATCTTTGCTTAAATAGTTTACCCAAGCCTAAAGAATGCAGCTGCCAATTGTTGCCAGCATTTGAATTGGCACATATGAAAGCTTTCCATAAAGTTGGCAAATCTTTTTGTTCAATGTAACGGGCAACACTCAGCATTACTTTTGGGTAAATTGTTTTATTAGCTAATTTATTTTTACCAATTGCTTCAAATATGTTATTATCAGCTACATAAAAACCTGTAAAAATTTGATTAACCTCAAATCCTAAGTGAAGCGCATATTCTTTTTGAGGCTCTCCTGGAACCCATACTTTTTTAAATAATTTTTTTAACCAAAAGGGTGCTAAGGTTTTTAAAAGACGTTGTTTTAGGTTTCCAAACCATTGATTATCGAAACAAACTACGGTTTCAGCTAAATTAAAATATTTTTTTATAACACTTAAATAATACTTATCACCCCAACCAGAACATAAAATTATTTGAGGTTTAAATTCACCAATTTTTGTATTTATATCAGTTTTATTAAGGCCATTAAATACAATAGTTTCAAGGTTATTAATTGAATTAAATAAAAAAGGTGCTTCTGAATTTATGGGGTAATGTATGAGCAATATTTTAGCATTTTTATGGGCAAATAAATAATGTTTTACACATGCCAAAAGATAGCCAGCTAATTCGGTATAGAGGATAAGTACGCGCAAATTTTTACTTTTGCAAAGATTGTTTTAATAAAATGAATTTCAAAACCTTAATTAGCTGGGGTATGATAGCCTCCTTATTTATGGATGATTTTATCATTTTGAGATTTGTTTTGCCTATAGATTTTTACGTTTATTATCTCTTTTTTATTGTTAATATTTCTTATTTTGTAATAAAGAACAAAACCTTAAAAGTACTTCCTAAATGGTTTTTTATAAGTATTACTGTATTAATAGGCGCTACTTTAGCAGTTAGTATTGGTAATGGCGATTATGGATTTAAAGTACTCAAACAAATTATTGGTATAGTGTTTACTTCAGTAGCTTACTACACTTTTTTAAGTTTAGAAGATTTTAATATAAAGAAGGTATTTAGAATGTACCTTATTGCTGCTTTTTTAGTTGCTGCTTATGGCTTATTCGAAGAATTACTGCATATTCAAGATATTCACATAAGTGCTAATATAAGGCGATCTTCGTTTGGTTTGTATAGAGTATACAGTATTATGGGCGAACCCTATTTTTTGGCAGTTGTGCTTATTCCTGCATTTTATTTTTTATGGACTACCTTGTATAAAAATGGAATACTGAATGATTTTAGAAAACGTGCTATATTTTTATTTACAGTTGGGGTATGCTATATTTTAACGTTTTCCTCTGCCGGTTTTATTGGTTTGGCGCTCATTTTTATTTTTTGGTTGTACAATAGAAAATTCTTTTCACTCACTAATTGGAAAATATTACTTTTACCTCTTATTGTAATTGCATTTGCCTCTTTGTTTTCTGGGGTGCAAGAAAACTGGAAGGAATTTAATATTAAAGCTACTGAAACTTTTAAAGTCTTTACAGCTAAAAAGTTTAGCAAGAAAGATGTATCCGATTTAAATTCTAGCACATTTGCATTATACTCAAATTACATAGTTGCTAAATCTTCTTTCAATTCTAATCCTATAATAGGAACAGGTTTGGGAACGCATGAGGCAAATTACTTAAAGCGGTTTGAACTGTTTTTTGATAAAAATTTTCTAAAAAAGTATGGTGCTTTCAATGCAAGTGATGCCAATTCTTTATTTTTAAGATTAATGTCAGAGACGGGTTTGTTGGGCTTAGGTTTATTTTTTACATTTTTGTTTAAAAATTTTTTAAGAAGAAGAGGTTTTGATGACCCTGAATTAAGAGAGTTTACATTGATTAATCAGGGAATATTCATTTGGTTTATTGTGCGTTTGGTAAGAACCGGCAATTACTTTGGAAATGGCTTTTTCCTGTTTTTCTTTTTATATTATTTTACTGCCAAAATTGTGAAACAAAAGTTAAAGGAAAAGAAATTATTGAAAGATGCTCAAATAAATGTTAAGTAAATAAAAACTACCAAAAACTATTGTTTTTATAGTTGAGCTTATCTTGGTCTTCTAAAAATTTGTAACGAATACCAAAACTCGCACCACCATAGGTTCCATTTGTATTTATTTCATCGCCATATCTTATGTATCCAAGCTCTGCGTGTGCAAAAAAAATTGATTTCGCAACTGTGAAATTATATTTTATACCAAGATTACAATTGGCTCGGGCAAATGTGGAATAAAAATTAGCCACTTCGGTTCTATTATTATCATAATAAAAATTATTTATTCTTTTTAGTGCTAACATACCAAAATCTGCACTTATACCGCCAAAAAAGGCAAAATTTTTGAGAAAAGATTTAGATGAAAATTGATACCCTAATCTCAATACTTGGGTTTGATAAGTGTAATTTAAACGTGCAGTAAATTTAATTTTGTTATAGTTACTATCTGTGAGCCTTATATTATCATACCCAGCATAATCTTGTTTAGATTCAAAAGAAAATCTGAAAATATATTCGGAATTATGAAAAAAGAAATTCCTTTTTGATTTATTTTTCCCAAATATTAAATTCAGCCCTATTTTAACAGGTGTAGTATATGTATTGTTAGATTTAGCATTTTCGAAAAAATAATTATTTTTATTATTGTCTGGTTTCATAGCGTTAAAAAAATTTACACTTGTTTGCTTCCATATTTATATTCGCCTCCACCTATGGTTATATCTACGCCTTTCAATCTATAGTTATTTGTAGTATCTTTATTTTTACAAATAATCATTTGAAAAAAGACTGCATAAAACCCTGTAAAACAAAACCATTTAAACATTATAAATTATTTTATAAACGAAAAAACCCTGCAAAAATTGCAGGGTTTTCATTTTTCATTATTAATTTTTTAACTAGTATCCCATACCGCCCATATCAGGCGCATGGCTGTGTCCAGCTTCTTTTTCTTTAATATCTACCAAAGCACATTCTGTTGTTAAAATCATACTTGCTACAGATGCTGCATTTTCTAAAGCTACTCTACTTACTTTAGTTGGATCTATTACACCAGATTTAATAAGATTTTCGTATTGCTCGGTCCGGGCATTGTATCCAAAATCGTCTTTGCCTTCTTTCACTTTTTGAACAATAATAGAACCTTCGCCACCTGCATTAGCAATAATTTGACGCAATGGCTCTTCTAATGCGCGTTTGATAATTTGAATACCAGTATTCTCATCTTCATTTTCGCCTTTTAACTTTTCTAAGCTTTCAATTGCTCTGATATAAGCTATTCCACCACCTGGCACTATGCCTTCTTCAACAGCAGCGCGTGTAGCGTGTAAAGCATCATCTACTCTGTCTTTTTTCTCTTTCATTTCTACTTCGCTAGCTGCTCCTATGTACAACACAGCAACACCACCAGCAAGTTTAGCTAAACGCTCTTGCAATTTTTCACGGTCGTAATCACTAGTCGTATTTTCTATTTGCGCTTTCAATTGAGAAATTCTGCCTTTAATAGCTTCTTTATCGCCTGCACCACCTACTATTGTAGTATTGTCTTTGTCAATAGTAATACTTTCTGCTCTACCTAAATCTTCAATAGTTGCATCTTCAAGTTTTCTGCCTTGCTCTTCGCTTATTACAGTTCCACCAGTTAATATTGCAATATCTTGTAGCATTTCTTTTCTTCTATCTCCAAAACCAGGTGCTTTTACAGCAGCTATTTTTAAAGAACCACGAATTTTATTTACTACCAAAGTAGCCAATGCTTCGCCTTCTACTTCTTCGCTAATTATTACCAATGGTTTACCCGTTTGTACTACTTTTTCTAAAATTGGCAACAAATCTTTCATACCACTTACTTTTTTATCGAAAATTAAAATGTAAGCACCTTCTAAATCGGCTAACATTTTTTCAGTATTAGTTACAAAATAGGGGGATTGGTAACCTCTGTCAAATTGCATACCTTCTACTACTTCTACGGTAGTATCAGTACCTTTGGCTTCTTCTACAGTTATTACACCATCTTTACCTACTTTTTTCATAGCCTCAGCTATTAGTTTACCAATTGTAGTATCATTATTAGCAGAAATAGTAGCTACTTGCTCTATTTTACTAATATCATCACCTATTTCTTTCGAAAGTTTTCTTAAAGAATCTACAGTTACAATAACTGCTTTTTCTATTCCACGTTTCAAGTCCATAGGATTAGCACCCGCAGCTACGTTTTTTAGGCCTGTGGTAACTATGCTTTGTGCCAATACAGTAGCAGTAGTAGTGCCATCACCTGCTAAATCTGCAGTTTTGCTAGCTACTTCTTTTACCATTTGTGCACCCATGTTTTCTATTTCGTTTTCTAGCTCTATTTCTTTAGCTACAGTTACACCATCTTTGGTAATATTAGGAGAACCAAATTTTCTGCCTATTACTACATTTCTTCCTTTTGGTCCAAGTGTTACTTTTACTGCATTCGCTAATGCGTCTACTCCGCGTTTTAAGCCTTCGCGGGCTTCTATATTAAAATGAATTGATTTTGCCATGAATTATTTTTATTGTTAAATTTTTTATTTTTTATTTTATTTTTTTGATAAATTTTTATTTTGCTAATTGCTAACTAAATATTTGCCAACTTGTTTTTAGATGATAGCGAAAATATCACTTTCACGCATTATTAAATAGTCTTTGCCTTCTACTTGAATTTCTGTACCAGCATATTTGCCATACAAAACAGTATCGCCTGGTTTGCAGGTCATAGGCTCATCTTTTTTGCCAATACCCACGGCTATTACACTGCCACGTTGTGGTTTTTCTTTTGCTGTATCTGGAATAATGATACCGCTTGCGGTTGTTAGCTCAGCTGCTGCTGGCTCTACCAATACTCTGTCGGCTAATGGTTTTACGTTCATATAATTTGATTTTTTAATTTAATATTTGTTTAAATACCTTATTTCAATTTTTAAGCCAATTGAAATTTTAAGAAAAATAGACATACTTGTTTAAATTTAATGGACAAGATGGCAGACTTAAAGTTAAAGTTTTATTTTTTCTTAGAGAGTTTAGCTTTATTTATAGGAGTTTCCTCCTCTTCTTCTGCCTCTTCTTTGTCATAATCTAACTTTAATCCCCAATACCTCATTTGTTGCACACACCAGCTGCGTCTGCCTAGAGTGTAGGCAGTTGGTTTTGCTATAGAAAATTTTAAAGGACTTGGCAATACAACAGCCATTAAAGCTGCATCTTGCGCAGTTAAATTATTGGCCGATTTGTGTAAATAATTTTGCGCTGCTGCTTCTGCTCCATATACGCCATCGCCAAATTCTATTAAGTTTAAGTAAACTTCCATAATGCGTTCCTTGCTCCATATATTTTCAATTAAAAATGTAAAGTAAACTTCCAAACCTTTTCTAATCCAACTTCTGCCTGGCCATAAGAAAACATTTTTTGCCGTTTGCTGACTAATAGTGCTAGCACCTCTGCGTTTATTTTTGCCTTTTTCTTCCATTTTTTCATTAAATTTTAGTGCTTTGCGAATAGCACCATAATCAAATCCATTGTGTTTAAGATAATTTTGATCTTCGCTGCATACTACAGCAAGTTGTAGATAAGGTGAAATTTCTTCTGCACTTACCCAATCTTTACTTAGTTTTAGTTCCTTTCCATCTGATTTTTGTTCGGCACATCTTTGCAACATTAAAATAGTGAACGGTACTGGCACATATTTAAATAGAAATACAGAACCGATGGACAGAATAAAAAACCAAATTATAATTCTTTTAAGCAGTTTCCATAAAAACGACCAAACTAAATATTTAGCAATAAAACTAGAGGCAATCATGTCTGCAAACGTACAAAAAAATTAAATAAAGATATTGAATCATAAAGAAGTATTAAAACCCAAAAAGGAATTTCATGTGGTCGAATACTTTTGTATTATGCATAGTTCCTGCAAATAAATGACTGCCTGGCCCAAATGCATAAATAGGTACCATTATTCCCGAGTGACTGCCTGTAGCAAAACTATGTTCAATGGTTTTGTTTTTAAGCGAGCCTTTGTTTAATGCTAAGCCTGCTGTTTCATGGTCGGCAGTTATGATTACCAAAGTATTTCCATCTGCTTTGGCAAAATCTATTGCTGCTTTTATAGCTTTATCAAAATCTATGGTTTCTTGCACTACGTAATCAAAATTATTATCATGGCCTCCCCAGTCTATTTGGCTGCCTTCTACCATCAGGAAAAAGCCTTTTTTGTTATTGTTTAAAGTACCCATTGCTTTTTTGGTAGCATTTAATAAAAAATCGCCTCTGCCTTGTGCTAAACTTGGCAAATGCAGACTGTCGTCATAAAAGTAAAAATATTTAGAAGCATTGGTTTGCCAATTAAAATTTGGTCCAGTAGCAATTGTGTAGCCATCTGCTTTTAATTTTTCCATATCAAAATAAGGTTTACCTCCGCCAATGGCTAAATCTATTCCCTTACCATAAAAATCGTTGGCAATTGCTTTATCCATAGTTCTACTTGGCTGATGGGCATAAAAACAAGCAGGTGTTGCATGCGTAATACTGCAAGTAGTTACAATACCTGTGGCTAAATTATTTTTTTCTGCCATTTCTAAAATGGTTATTAAAGAAACTGAATCAACTCCTACACCTATGGCGCCATTATAAGATTTTTGACCGGTACTATAGGCTGTAGCTCCAGCAGCACTATCCGTTATGTAATTATTAGCACTGCTCGTATTGATTAAGCCAAGTGTAGTTAATAAATCTAAACTTAAACCACCATTGATAAAGCTAGCAGCAGATATTTGCGCCAAACCCATACCATCGCCTATCATCAAGATAATATTGAGCGGTTTTTTAAGTTTATCGCCAACTACTTTGGCCCCACTTTTACAATTAATAAACAAGAGGCTAAAAGCTATAAATAATGCCAATGGTTTTTTCAAAAATTTCATACTGCAATAATTGCTTGATTTTAGGAATAAAAAAAGAGAAATAAAATTATGTTTGTAAGGCAGAAATAACGCACAAAACAACAAAATAAAAAAAGCGAGTCGCCCCGCTTTGAATGTTTTCAGGACGAGACAGACTTATAAATAGTTTACTGCTTAATGAATTTGAATGAACCAGCTTGTTGCCCTTCAATTGTTAAAATATAAATACCTGAAGCTAACATTTCTAAATTGATGTTATTGTTGTCTTTATCTATACTACCAGTAATCATTTTTAAACCTTGAATTCTTTGTTTCCGCTTTTAGTTTAATGTTTAAAACATTTGTTACAGGATTTGGGTAAATAATTATTTGATTGGTTTGTATGGATGTTATGGTATTTGAAGCTAAGAAAGTGAAAAGGTTTTTTATTGCCAAACCAATAGGTGTTGCAACTTTTACAAGTCCTGTGGCACCAGCTCCAACAATAGCATGAATTTCATTATCTGAAATTAATTTAAATGATAAAGCATCCACATCGCTAAATGTTACTTTTGATGCACCAGTGAAATTTTTGCCATAAATAATTATAGTTTCATTGGTAAAGGCAGTTGTTGGATAGAATAACGATATAAATGGATAGGGCGCTTGAAATGCAGCTAAAAAATTAACCACTTTGTTGTCAATATTATTGAATTTACCACCAACAATAAGGTTGTTTTGATTTAAATGCAATGTGTTGATTTCGTTGTCGGGATTGGTCATCCAATATCCAACTTTCGTATTGTTGGTGTATAAACTTTTAAGAAATGGTCTTTTTTATTATCTACTAGCTATTCTGCATTATTTTGTGCAACAAAGGTTGCCATTTTTTTTAAAATATTCCAGAAAATTCTGATGTGTAGCACTTTCAATAAGATTTAAAATTAATTGAGTATTCGCATTTTGGTATTCAAATTGGTGTGAATTATTTTTAAGTTTAATATTAGTGAGTGTTTGATTAAGATTCTGTCCATAATAAAGTTTAACTATTGGAGAATTCAAGCCTAACTTTGTTTCATCAAAATCTGAATTAGTTTGCATATCCAAACACATTTGAATTGAGATATGTCTAAAGCCTGTATCTTGTAATAATAATTGAGGTAAATAATGAATTATTTGCTCATCAAAACTTTTAATATAACCCTCCCTTTTAGCAATGCTTCATAAAGAGCTCACAATACTTTTACTTATTAAAAAAAGCATATGCGTATTACTGGTGTTATTATTATGACTAAAATATTGGTAAGCAATTTTTTGTTGATGAATAATTAAAAATGAATTTGTATGTGTTCCTTTTAATAAAAAATCATACATCTTCTTTCTTCTATTGGAAATAATATCTGAGTCTAATTGAAAATAAAAAGGTTTTAAACTCTTATTTATTTTAATGGCAGCAAATTTTTTGTTATCATTTGTGTTTGGTGTTAGCCATTTTAAGGTTCGCCAAGCTGTGCAACTTACCAATAATAATAGAACCCAAATATATTTCATTATTTTGTATAACTCATAATATGATTTAATATTATAAAAAAACCTAACTATTTTATTAGTTAGGTTTAGTAAGTTTTATTTTTTTAAATTTTACAAAGCAGCTTCAAATCTTCGGCTTACTTCAGCCCAATTAATAACACCATAAAAAGAACTGATATAATCGGGTCTGCGGTTTTGGTAATTCAAATAGTAAGCATGTTCCCATACATCGAATCCTAAAATTGGTGTGCCACATTTTACACCGTCTATTTCCATTAGTGGATTATCTTGATTGGCTGTGCTGCAAATACAAAGTTTACCTTCCATAACACAAAGCCAAGCCCAACCGCTTCCAAAACGGGTAGCAGCAGCTTTGGTAAAATCTTCCTTAAATTTTTCGAAACCACCTAAATCATTATCAATAGCTTTAGCTAAAGCACCTTTAGGCAAGTTGTTTTCAGATGGAGCTTGTAATATTTCCCAAAATAGGCTGTGGTTAAAATGACCGCCTCCATTGTTCCTAACCGCTAATGGATACTTGCTAATATTTTTACAAATATCTTCAACAGACATGTTTTCCATTTCTGTGCCAGCAGTAGCCACATTTAAATTGGTGACATATGCATTGTGATGCTTGCCATGGTGAATTTCCATTGTACGTTCATCAATATTAGGTTCAAGTGCTGTAAAAGCATAGGGTAGTTGTGGTAATGTAAATGACATAATGTTTGTTTAATTAAATTTATGATGCAAAATTAAGGACTTGCAGTCAATTAAAATTATGCTATTATTAATATTTGTATAATTATTCTTTATAAATTCAAAACATGAAATATTTTGAATAATTTTAAACTTCTCTTTAAAAAAATGTAAACTAATAGAATTACAATAGCCTAGATGGCATTGGCCCAGAAATAATGAAGGTAACACTCGATATCCTTAATGCTTCGGGTGCAGATTTGCAATACGATGAAATAAAAATAGGTGAAAAAGTTTATCTTTCTAGCAGCAAATCAGGCATTTCTGATAGCGATTGGGAGACTTTAGAACGCAACAAAATATTTTTGAAAGCACCTATTACTTCGCCACAAGGTGGTGGTTTCTCCAGCCTTTAAGCAAACGAGAAGCTTTAAAACATTTGTTATAACAAGTATTTTAAAGCTATAAATTTAAGTATAACTATCTGATATACATATACTTTACAATAATATTTATTAAACAACCAAAGTTTTATTAGAATAATTCCGAAAAAATTGTATTATCTTTGTAGTCTAAATTCAAATACACACAATGGCAAATATCAAAAAAAGAATTCTATTCGTATCATCTGAAATGACACCTTTCCTTAATGAATCACCAGTTTCTACTATTTCCAGATTTTTGCCACAAGCTATCCAAGAGAAGGATAATGAAATTAGAGTTTTAGTTCCTAGATTTGGTATTATTAATGAAAGAAGAAACAGATTGCACGAAGTAGTACGTTTGTCTGGTATCAATATTTCTATTGACGATACAGATAATCCTTTGTTGATTAAAGTGGCCTCTATTCCTGAAGCTAGAATGCAAGTTTATTTTTTAGATAACGAAGATTATTTTCATCGCAAGTTTGTATACACTGACGAAAATAATAAGTTTTTTAAAGATAATGACGAACGTGTAATCTTCTTTTGCAAAGGTGTTTTAGAAACTGTCAAAAAACTGGGTTGGTCACCAGATATTATCCATTGCCAAGGTTGGATGACCAGTTTAATTCCAGTATATTTGAAAACATTATACAAAGACGAACCTGTATTTAAAAATTCAAAAGTTGTATATTCAGTGTTTAAAAATGAATTTACAGAAAATTTAGGTAAAGATTTTGCTAAAAAAGCAACTTTAAATGAAATAGCAGACAAACATTTTGAAACTTATGCCAATGGTACTAATCAAAGTTTACAATTAGGTGGTGCACAGCATGCAGATGCAGTTGTAAATTGCGCTGGTAAAGTAGGTGCCGACATGGAAAAAATTATGAAAGCCAAACCGAATATGGTTCATGATAATGAGAATTTGGGCGAACTTTATTCTGATTTCTACGAAAAATTAATGGCTACTGCAAAATAAATTGTTTTTTCGCAGTACAGTGAAACCAAATTTCTTATTCTATTCTATCGTAATTATTTCAATTTTTACTGCTTGTAAAAAAAGAAATGACAATGTTTACCTTGTAAATGAAGGTACTCAAGGTTTTGATGGCACAGCCTATAAAGCTAATTTCAATCTATTAACACATACTGTTAGAGAAGATTCTTTAGTGTCTGATAGTTTAAGCCATTGCTTATTAGGCATTACCAACGATCCCGTTTTTGGCATTTCTAAAACTACCTCATTTGTACAATATAGCTTGCCGCAGTTAGATAAAGTTGTGAGTACGCAAACACTGGATTCTGTTGTGCTTTATATGCAATATACTTCTACTTCGGCCTATTATGGCGATCTAAATGCTATTGCTGATTTTAATGTTTATGAATTAACAGAGGCTATGAAATATGCTAAAATTTATTCGAATAATACATATACTTACAACCCAACGCCTATTGGTTCATATAGTGGTAAATTTACCCCTAAAGACAGTATAACAATTAATGAACTTGGTGTTAGAACTCGGATAGCACCTACTATCAGAATTAAGCTTTCAGCTGCTTTTGCAAATAAAATGTTTAATGCCTCATCAACAGATGTTGGTAGCCAAGCTAACTTTTTAAGTTTCTTTAAAGGATTGGCTTTTGTGCCTACTACTTCCCCTGGTTCTATCAGTGGCTCTATTGCTGCTTTCAATTTTTTAGGTAAATTTTCTAAAATCAGAATTTATTACAATGGCAATGAGCAAAGCGATTTTGTAAGTATCAAAGAAAACAGAAGATTTACCCAATTTGAAGTTAGCAATCAATCGAGCAATATTTTAAAACAAAAAAGTATTGCTACTTTTAGTTTTGATACAGGCTATGCACAATCGCTAGGGGGGAGTAAACTTAAAATAGAAATAAAAGATTTATTCAAAAGTATCATTAATCCAAATAAATTTATTTCAATAGCTAAAGCAGAATTATACATACGACCAATTGCAGGTTCTAATACCACTAACTTTGGTTTGCCAGCGCGTCTTTTAGCGCTACAGCCAAGTGCAACAAATAGTTTGAATCAGGGTATTTTAGATTTGGCAGAACCATTTTATGGTGGGGTTTATAACAGCACAAGTAAATATTACAAGTTTAATATTACAAGTCATATTCAAGATTTATTTATTGAAAAACAGCAAAACAACAAAGATAATAATAGAGGTCTTTTTATTATTGTTCCTACAGATTTTCCAGTAGCACCATCTCAAATAATGATAGATACACGCAAAAATTTAGCCAATGCAGGAATAGAATTTAAATTGTATTACAGTGAACTTTAAAACAATTTTTTGGTATTTAAAATATAAAAAAAACAACAGATGGAAAACAAACGCAAACCTTACCAATTAGTATCGCGTGAATGGAAGAAGGAAGATACCGTTATTTCATTAAAAAATACCACCATTGGTGGAAACAATGTATGCTTAATAGCTGGTCCGTGTGCAGTTGAAAATGAAGACCAAATATTTACTATTTGTGAATTTTTAAGCAAAAAAAATATAAAATTATTGAGAGGTGGAGCCTACAAACCACGCACTTCGCCCTATTCTTTTCAAGGTTTGAAAAAAGATGGCCTGATACTCATGCGCCAAGCAGCCGATAAGTATGGCATGGGTGTAGTAACTGAGGTAATGGAAACTAACCTAGTAGACGAAGTGTATCAATATGCAGATATATTGCAAGTAGGTACACGCAATATGCAAAACTACCAATTACTTAGAGCATTAAGCAAAATAGACAAACCAATACTTTTAAAACGTGGCATGAGCAGTACCTTAGAAGAATGGTTGTTAGCAGCCGAATATATTTTAAGTGGAGGTAACGAAAAAGTAATTCTTTGCGAACGTGGCATACGAACTTTTGAAACCGCTACACGTAATACTTTAGATTTAAGCATTATACCTTTGGTAAAAGCACTAAGCCATTTACCCATTATAGCCGACCCTAGCCAAGGAACGGGTATAAGAGAACTGGTAACACCTATGAGTATGGCCGCTATAGTAGCAGGTGCCGATGGAATAATGGTAGAAGTACACAACCACCCAGAGGAAGCCCTATCTGATGGCCCACAATCGCTTTATTTTGATCAGTTTGCCCATTTAATGGAAAAGGTAGAACAATCTGCTCACTTTAATAACCGCGCGGTTGATTATGCGGTAGATAGTAGGTTGGTATATTAGTTTCCATTCCCCATTTTTAGCGATATTTCTTTTATTGAATTATTTTGTATCTGATTAGCTGCCAAACCGAGCCATTTTTTTTTTGGTATTTTACTATTATATAATTGTTAAGTAAAGGTAAATTAATGGGTTAGCGTTGCTTATTGAATAATTTATACTACCTCATTGACGAGCAAATCCAAAGCAAACTATTTTTAGCTCTTTTTTAAATTCAAATTTTACTTCATTTGGTTGTAATTAGAATATCTTACTTTTGCACCACATTAACTATTGGAGTTAATACTAAAAAATGAGAGAAGAAAAAACAGATTCAAGTTTAATATTTGGTATTCGTCCTTTAGAAGAAGCACTGACGGCAAAAACCACTTTTTTGAAAGTATATGTGCAAAAAGGTATGGGTGATAGCATTAAACATATTAAACAAATACTGAATAGACATAAGGTTATTTTTACCGAGGTGCCTAAAGAAAAATTAGATAGCCTGAGTAGATTCAACAATCACCAAGGCGTAGTAGCAAAAATATCATCTATAACTTATAGCAATGCGGAAGAGTTGGTAAAACAGCTGATGGATGATGATAAAAATCCTTTAATTATTGCTTTAGATAGAATTACGGATGTGCGCAATTTTGGTGCTATAGCAAGAACAGCGATGGCTGCGGGTGCTAGTGCCATAATTATTCCCGAAAAAGGGGCTGCCACTGTTACCGAAGATGCTATTAAAACTTCGGCAGGTACTTTAATGCATATTCCAGTATGCCGAAGCCAAAATATGTTTCAAACGATTAAGCATTTAAAAGACGAAGGGTTGCAAATAATATGTGCTACTGAAAAAGCCAATAAGGAAATGTATTTTGAAAAACTGGTAAAACCTTGTGTCATTATAGTAGGTAGCGAAGAAGATGGTATTCAACCAGCATTACTTAAATTAGCCGATAAAATGGTAAAAATACCAATGAATTCTGAATTAGACTCCTTGAATGTATCTGTAGCTGCGGCTCTTATTATGTATGAAGTAGTAAGACAGAATATGGAATAAATAATTAAATTTATTTTGGGTTAAGGTAAAAGTTCTGATCAAAGCGTCATTCTGAACTCTTATACTCTAAAAAAATATTCAGTACTATTTTCATGGAGCGGAGCGGAATAATCTAAATAAATTTCACATTATTCCTCTTTGCTGAATAAAGTTGTACTGTATAGTTTTGCTAAGCCAAAATTTACAGACCTATTATCACGAAACAAATTAATAACTTTATGATTGATTAACCTGAATTGAGTTTACCTATTTGCAATTACATAGCTTCTTATCTATATACACTTTTATTTTTTTCGAAGATTTAAAGATATAAACAACCGCCTTTAGACCCTTTGTATAAATTTTTGCCATTGGTAGGTGCCACATAGTATTAGCTTTGTCATTAAAGGAGCACTTATGGTCATTAAAAAAGCTAAACAGAATACTATTTTTTTTTACTCATTTTTTTAATTTAAATTACCATATTAAATAAACATAACCTTTGATAAACCGCATTGGTGTTTTCTTGCCTTTGTAACTTACATAATACACATAGTAATCATTAGGACATAGGTTGCCTTTGTATTTACCATCCCAACCTACTTTATGGTCAGTGCTTTCAAATACTTTTTCGCCCCAGCGGTTAAATATTTGCATTTTACTTTTGGCTATAGTTGTGGAAACTATTTTGAAGGTTTCGTTTAAATCATCGTCATTTGGCGTAAAGCCTGTTGGTAGAAAAATAGCAACTGTATCTAGCACACATACTTCTTGGCTAAAACTATCAATACAACCACCTAAATTGGTAATACGCAATGTAATTTTATACTTATCTGCATCGCCATCATAAAGGTGAATTGGGTTGGTATTAGGATCGTAACCTAATACTGTTCCATCTCCAAAATCCCAAGTGCCACTGGTTCCACCTTCACTTAAATTGATAACTTGCAATTCTGCATTATTGCTATACAAACACTGACCAGAAGGGGAGTATGAGAAATACGCTCTAATGCGCGGATAACCAGGTATGGTAGCCATTGTGTCATATATACAGCCAGTTGAGGTATTGGTTACTTTTACACGGTAAGAGCTGCTTACAGGAGCATTTATATTAGCAGTGTTTTGCGCTGGTACTGTATTCCATAAGTAGGTAAATTTACCTGCACCTATCATGGTTAAATTAATAAAGCCTCTTTCGCCATAACATTTAATAGGGCTAGTAGTTACGTTGCTATAAAGTTGTGGATGCACATAAACTAATTTTTGAAGAATAACAGAATCACTGCAGCCATCGCTTAGTGAAGCAGTATATAAAGTACTTACTTTAGGCGAAACATAAATGGCTTGCACATTGTATTGCCCGCTATTCCATCGCAATATATGTGTGCCCGAACCTCCTTTACTGATTGTATTTAAAGCTACTGAATTGCCTATACAAATAGAATCTTTGGTGCTACTTAAAGTCAATCGCAAAGTATCACCAACTTCTGTTGGTCTTATGATAGAATTAACACATTTGCCAGTTCCTATCTTATAAGTAATATTATGGGTGCCAGTACCAGCTGCTTTTGGGTTAAATGCACTGCCAATTATTCCTTTGCCTGTTAATAATCCTCCTAAAGGATTAAGGGTTAAATTAATAAGTGTATCTTTAAAACAATAAAAAGGTTTCAGTCCAAGAATATTGGCTGCGGGTAAACTTATAACCGTTATTTTAACAGTATCTATACATTTACCAGGTAAATTAAAGAGTATTTTATGTACTCCAATACCTGCTACTGAAGGACTAAATATACCAGTTACGCCATTCGTAATTCCTCTGCCACTAAAAGTACCTTTTTTCTCACCATTGTATAATTTAAAAGGGTCATCAGCTATGCAAAAAGTAGTATCATTTTGTATTTTAGCTTTTGGGTATACTTGTATAATTATAGTGTCTTTGCAGCCATTTCCATCTCCTATTACTTGGTGAAATCCTGAACCGGCTAGTATTGGACTGAATTTTTGGTAGTAAACAGCACTACCAACTATGCCAGCACTACCTGAAAATAATAAATTCCAAGGGTCATTTTGAACATACTGCCATCTTAAAAAGTAAGCGGTATCGTACAAACAGTTTTTAACTGTATCTTTATAAAAACGGCTATAGCGCAGGTACATTACTTTATCGTCTTTACAGCCTTCTAGGGTAGTGTAGGTTAAATCGACTTGTACAAATGTACTTTTTCCGGGCACTCTAAAACTGTCTGCATCAAAAATACCATTGGCAGCATCAAAAATACCTTTTCCACTCCATTTTCCACCAGCGGGCAATCCAGCAGGAAGTGTCCTTTGTCCTGCGTCAGGACAAGCTACTTCATCCCAACGGGCATCTACATCTTTTATAAATCTTTCTAATGTATCTTTACAGCCATTTATGGAGTAAATGTATCTTTTATTACCAGCACCAGCCGCATTCGGATTATTATAACCTCTTATGGCATTGGTAACAGATGGGCCAGCCCAGCTACCACCTATGGGTGTAAAAGCAATGGTGTCTATTGTTTTAGATTTGCATACTGTATCAAATTGTTTGATTACAATGCCATCTATATTGATAGTTTTATTAGCATTACAGCCATTCCAAGTATAAGTTACTACAAATGAGCCAGGTGAACTTGGGGGTGTAATAAGTCCTGCTGTGGTAATATTAGGGCCACTCCAAGTACCACCTGGGGGCGAAAAATTATAAACCATAAAATTGGCTGCACTAGGGCAAGAAGCATTAGGAGCTCCTGCATTTATGGCTCTTACTGTTACCACTACTGTATCAGCACATTTCCCAATAGTATAAGCAATTTTAAATACACCAGCGCCAGAGGCAGCAGGATTGAAAGTGCCATTTGTAGCATTGGTAATACCTGTGCCACTCCACTTTCCTCCGAGGGTGTAAGATGTTAAATTAAAAGCCCCACTGGATTGACAAACAATGGTATCATTTTGCGCCACTGGTGGGGTTACTACTACAATATCAATTGTATCTTTACCAGCTACTGATACGCCATCCGCCACTTCTAAAATATAACGTGTATCTACAGTTGGGCAAACATACTTAGGAGGCAAGCCAGACAAACCGCCACTTATCCAAGTGTAAGCATAATTTGCAGGATTGCCGCCTGTTACAGTAGCTGTTAAGGTGGCACAACTGCCTTTGCAAATAGTATCTTTAGTCGTTCTGAGTATTACTTTTATTGGGCAATCTATAATTTTAAAATTTAGCTTAGCATTTATTTTCCAAATACTATCGCACTTATCTTTAAAAGTAGTATTAAAATCGAGGGTATAATTTCCGCTTTTATTAAGGCCACTTGCAAATGTGATATCAAAAGTGTTGGTTTCGTTTTTACTATCGCAGCCTATAGGTGTTACGCCACTAATAGCGGTAGAAAGAGTGCCACTTAATTTAAAATTTTTAGCTTTTACTGAGTCACAATTTAACTTTTGGTCGAGCACAATTCTAATTTTAGTACTATTACAAGTAGGATTTGAAATGGGGGTAAATTTAGGAGTAGGAACTGTAGTTATTTTAGCTTCCCAACTCAATTCAAATCCTTCTAGATTATAGTTTTTATCAGAGTGAAAATAAAAAGTCATACAGCTATCGTTAGCTGTAAAAGTGCCTGTAGGTCTTGTATTACCGCTCCATTTACCAATTTGAGTTCCGGTAGTATCTCTACCTTTGTGTGCTCTTAAAAAGTCGGTTCCACTTTCTATTTGAAAAGTGCTTGCAAACTTGAAATTAATACTGCTAGCGCCTTTTACACAAATAGTAAAAATATAATCTTCATTGCTAGCGTAATAGGTTGTATTTACAGTATTTTCCTCACTGTCTGTAAGCTTTCCTCTGCAATCAGAAGAGCCTCCATTGCCCATTTTAAAAGTATTTTGCGCATAAATTGAATTTAGAAAAATAAAAAACAAGCCTAAAACAACTATTTTTTTATAACTGAATTGGAGTAATTTGATTTTATATTTTAATAATTTTTGAAACAAGTTTATTTAGTAATTGTAATGTTGGGTGTTAAAATGGTATTACTCCAATTGCCTTTTCTATCTCTTAATTTCAATTCGAATGAGGTAACTTCGGTGTTACTGGTACCCAGTAGAAATGTGTTTTTTAATTGTACTACCAATTGTCCTTTTATCTTAATTTTACTATCGGGCGGTGCTAAAGGTTTTACAAAATAATAATCTGCTTTGCTTAAGCGTTTATCTTTTACTTGCAGATTATTTTCATCTGGATTAATATTGCCAATATCGCCATCGCCATCTGTATATTCAAATACAATACTTAGGCTATCTGTAAATTGTTTAACTGAAGTAGAAGAAATAGAAATTAGTTTAATAACTGGTACTTCACTTGTTGCAGCATCTTTCTTACAAGCAAAAAAACCAATGGCAATAGATACAAAACTTAATATTTTAATTGTTAGGTTTTTCATATTAATTAATTCTAAGTGCAAAATAGGTTTTGGCTTTAAAAGAAGCCGTTACATTTGGAATTATAGTAAGTCCATTTACATTATCAGTAGTTATAGTTCGTATCCATATTACATTGCCCATTATACCAAGTTGAGATAATGGAATTGTAATGCTGAACCAATAATTAACATCGGTACCATTAAATCCTTTTGCTAAAAAAGAAGAGGACTCCTTCGTCATAGTCTTTTCGGTATTGCTATAATTATTGGGGTCTAAAGTATAATTGAGGGTGGTAGCTCCAAAATTATTTAAAGGTGTTTTATCATCTGAATAGGCTACCATTAATTTTACGTTAGTAGTTCCACCTGGAATATTTATAGGAGAATTACCGCTACGACCAAGGGGAGTGCTTGAACCATCTGCAAAAGCTATTAAACCTCCTATTTGTGGAGAAAAATCATAACTGGCTGGGCTAGCACCAAATTGATCTTTGGCACCTGCATTTATCCAATTGGTAATATTTTGAATATATTCCGCTTGTTTGGCTGTCCAATCGCTATTAGGTTCTAGTGATAATGGCATTTTGCCTTGAGAGCCAGGAATAAATACATTTATACGGTGTAGTAACATACTTGCTGCTGAATTGCTAGGCACTACACGTTTGGTTAGCGAGCTATTATTGGGGTCGGTATTTGTGACTAAACGACCTATCAATGAGTTGTAAGAACTTTCAACACTTCTAAAATCAGGTTCAAAATTTCCGTCATGGCAACCACTATTAGCGCAAGTAGGTTTAAATATATTTTTATGCAATCCTTGAATAGTATTGGGGTCAATAGTACTATCTTGATTTGCTGGCGCTTTTGTAGTATTACTCCAATTATCATAAGGATTTTTATTCTTATTTGATTTTTTACAACCGAACATAAGAACAAGTCCAAAGAGGGTAAAATATATAATTTTTATTTTCATTCAATTATATTCTATCAAATAAACTTCTTGAAGCACCTTCAACAAGGCCTGCGGCTTGCACTTCGCTTTTATAGCCTAGTATTTGTGCAATAGTTAAACTAAAATCTGTAACTCTACCAATAGGATTGGCTTCGCTACCTACCATTAAATTGCTTTGTACATTTGGTCCTACCATTCCGCCAAATACACGCAATGAATTGGCATCACCATGATCGTAACCATACCAATCGTTGGCATCAATAATTGGATTGTTTTTTTGATTTCTACCACATTCAGGCGCAAAGCACATAATAGTTTTACCACTCATTTCTGGAATTTGTGTTTGAATATAATTCCACAAGAAACCCATAGCGTGATCGGCACGGTGCATGGCTTGCAAATAACCAGTAAAATTACCATGACAACCATCAATATTACTCATGTTTACAACCAATAATTTTGGTTTAAATACACGCAAAACTTCTGCAGCATAGCCTATAGTAGAACCATCGCCACCGCTTACAGGAGGCATTGGCAATTGACCAGCCGCTTGGCGTTCGAAAGTTGCTTTTATAAATTCTTTAATACGGGTACGTTCATCATCTGTATTTTTAATGCCCGGCAAATCGCCTTTTTTAATATTAAATGAATTATCTAAAAAGTTTTTCATTTTATACATCGGGTCCAATTCCTCTTGAGGATGGTAAATTTTAGCATTAGAAAGTACAGCCATTCCATCACTACCAAAAGTAATATTTGGTGCAAAAAAATTGGCGCCATATTGTAAACCAAAGTCTGGGTGTTTACTAGAGTTTAATAATGGAGTGCTATTGCCTATACCATTGCCAATAAACCAAGTATCGGTTGCTTTATAGCCACCAAATCTTCTAGCATATTCAAATATAGTAGGATTTACAGGGCGAACTTTTAAGCCTTGTCCAGCCACGCCACTGCCTGTAATCAAAGAATTTAAGCCGCCATAATGTCCTCCAGAAACTGCACGCATTTCTGAAAAAATGGTACCTTGTTTTTGTATCGTTTGAGACAATAATTTAGGTATTGGAGAGGCTCCATTTACCCCTGTGCCATAAGCTATTTTAGAGGTAGGCGCTTGACCTTCTAATATGTTGGTTAAAATATTACCTTCAACATTAAATCCTTGGCTATCTGCTAAATAACGCTGTAATATAGAATCTTGCTGACGTAATCCGCCTGCAAAAAGAACATATACTACGTGGTCGGCCATAGGTGCATTAGATTGGGCGTATAATCTACCGGATGGTAATATATAGGGTAGCACTATTCCACCTGCGGTAATAGTAGCTGTTTTCTTTACAAAATCTCTTCTTTTCATAATCTTTTAATTTTTAATAAAACATATATTCATCGGATGCGGCAAAGGAAGTATAGACTATCTCTGGGCGAAAATTTGGATTGCTTTTATTTGAATTTATAAAATTAATAAACCAAGTTTTTTCTGCCTCAGTAGGTCTACGAATAAAGAACCTGATATAAGTTTCTTCAATAAACTTTTCAGTACTATCTACCATGCGCTGTCTGCTTGGTAATTTTACAGTAGGTGAGTTCATATAATTACTTATAATTACTTCATTAATAAGAGTTTTATCACCACAACTTTGAATCACTCTGTCGGTTCTGGTTAGTTCATTTATAGAAGATGGTTTTTGAAATAAATTAGTAGTTAAAATACTGTGAAATTCAATATTTGATTTGCTTTTATCCTTATTTAAATTATCGCCATAAGAGGTTGTATCTAAAACGTCATAGCGAGTATTGTCATTCTTTTTGCAACCAAAAAAAACGAGTATCAATAAGATAGGAATCCATTTAAAAATGTGCGTATTCATCTGTTATGAGTATTTGTGTTTGTATTTTTTGTAAATTTTGGGTAGCGTAAAAATCTTTTACTAAGTTGAAAGTTTCTTGTGTATTGGGCTCGCGGCCTATGAGAGATAAATAGCACCATTTGATAATACCTTCCGAAAATTCTTTTGAATTAACTAACATAGCGCAATACTCGGCTTTATTGCCAGCATAACCAGTAAATAAACTGCCCGGTTTACTAGATTCTATTATATCGTAGGCTATTGTAAACTCATCGCGTGTAGGAAATCTAAAAAACATATCATCAAATGAAGCATTTACAAAGTTTAATGAATTCATATTTATCTGATCATAAATAGGATTGTTCAACATGGCGGCATACATTTTATTAATGGTTATTTCACCAACTTGGTACCTTCTGCGGCTTCTTGGTACATTTAAACATTTATCTATAGTTTCCATTGCTTGAAAAACACCTATAGAATCACCCAACAAACGAGAAGACCTGAGTGCAAAAGCTGCATTACCCGCCTGACCATAAAATTCACCTTCTTCTGCACCTTCTACTAAGCGGGCTTTAGTTAAATCGTAAATTCTTTGGTAGTAGGCTCTTTTATATGATGAATCGCCAGGTACAAAAATAGAATCTGTCATTAAGCGTGTAATTAAAAGTTTACGTGTATCATAGCTTAAATTACCACCTCTTAAAAAACCTAAATCTCTATCGTTTTCCGTATCTAAAGGTTCTCTGCCAAGTAAATCTATATATAATCTATTGATATAGTTTTCTACTTTTACAGTAGATACATTTTCATAATTTTTAGGAACATTGCCTGTAACTATTTTCTCGTCCTTTTTAGAGCAAGAAATGATTAAAGTAAATGAGAAAAATAGAAAAAGGGTAGTTTTTACACTCATAGATACTTATAGTTTTATAAAATGCTAAATTACTAAAAAAAATTTAATTTTCAAAATAAATATTTAAATAATTGATATTCAATGCATTAAAATCAATGTATTTAATTTTTAACAGGTAGGTAACTGTAGTTTTTACTGTATCTTAACATTTGGTTTATAAAACTTTCAGTATAATCTATTTTTAAATCTATAATTTTATCTCCATTCATAATAGGTGTAAGTTTAGGCTGAATAAAACCACGAAAAGCAGCAACATCTAATTCTTTAGCTGTTTTTAATACTTCATTGTGAATTTCTGTATTTACTTTCACCCCAAAATTTTCTACTAAATTCATAGCTTCGGTAAAATTGCCTGTAGATTTTATGTCTTGTATTTTATTTAATAAATTACCAAAAAGAACACGCAGTTTTTCATAATTATTAATTACAAAAAAAGTTTTACCATCGCGCATTTTTCTTTCAATTACATTTTCTTTTTTGCCAGCTTCATATATCCACAATGCCACTAATTGCCTATTACGCATGTGGTCTTCTTCCAAGTTTTCGCCCGCTTGAACTCTTCTTAATTGCACCATTAAACCATCGCGTATATAACTATCATACTCCGCTTTGCCTACTTCTAAGCTAGGCATTAAACCTAGCTCAACTAATTTTGGATCTAACATATAGTATAAAGCCACTAAATCGGCTCTGGCTTCTTCTAAAGTACTGCCATATTGCTTGGTATCGCCTTTGGTAACACCTTTGTTTAGCTGCCCACTGGCATGTCCTATTACCTCATGCATGGCAGTGTGCATTTTAGCGGCTAGTTGTCCATAGGATTTGCTGCGGTTTACTTGTTCCTCATTCCAACAAAATTCGGTTAATAATCCACCTGAGTTTGCTTTGTTATAAGCATCTACAATATTGCCTAAACTTACAGATTTAGAGCCGTGTTTTTCTCTTATCCACTCTGCATTTGGCAAGTTTACACCAATAGCAGTACTAGGCGACATATCACCACCTTCCATTACGGCATTTACTACATTATAAGTAATGCCTGTTACTTTGGCTTTTTTATATTTGGCATCAATAGGAGAGTTAGTTTCAAACCATTGGGCATTTTGAGCTAAGGTTTTCATTCTGTCTGAGGCTTCCATATCTTTAATTTCTACTAAGCTTTCAAAATTGGCTCTTCGGCCTTTGGCATCGTGGTATACTTCTATAAAACCATTGATAACATCAATACTACTATTTACATCCTTTACCCAAGCTATATTATAAGCATCCCAAGTTTTTAAATTACCTGTTCTATAAAATTCTATAAGTAATTTTAAGGCATCATTTTGTTCCTTAGTTTCAGTTACGGTCAATGCTTTTTCTAACCAATACACAATCTTAGAAATAGCCATATTGTACATGCCGCCAACTTTCCAAGTTTTTTCAACAAGTTCAGAATTTTCCATTACCATTTTACTATTCAATCCCCAACTGATGGGGTCTATGGAATCGGCTGCTTCCTTTGGTCCATAATAGTTTTCTACTTGCTCTTCGCTTACACCTTCGTAAAAATTATTAGCACTTTCTGCAATTTGGTCTATACCATTAGCCTTATTTACACGCTTGGCTTCTGTTTTAGGATTAAAAATAAAATCGATTAACCAATTGTTAAAGTTTTCGGCAGTTAAACCCTGCATTGGCAGTTTTGCTTTAGGCGATTGTTTGATAAGTGCCAATAAATAATTAGATGAAAATTCAGGTGAAATTTTATTTTCTGCATAGTGGTGGTGTACGCCATTACTGGTCCATATCCGTTTTAAAAATACTTCAAAACGTCTGAAATCTTGAGTGGTTTTATCGCCTTCAAAATTGGTATAAATTTCTTCAAGGGTTTTTCTAAGTTGTAGGTTATATTTGTTATTCTGATCGTAAATAATATCTCTACCACACAAGGCTGCTTCACTTAAATAATAAACTAAAGTTTTTTGTTGTAATGAGAGTTTTTCGAAACCGGGCACATCATATCTTAATATTTCAATATCTGCAAAACGGTTATCGTTTTCATACAGTTTGTAAATTATATTAACCGAATCGGATACATTCGTATTTTTTTTGCTATTTATAGCATTATTACATGAAGACAATAATAATCCACCGACAAAAGTAATTAGCATTAAGTTTTTCATTTGGTAAAAATAAAGTAAATTTTAATAGAATAAAATTGTTGTGAAAAAAATTACGGAAACAAAAGCAAAAAATTAAAAGTGCCCGCGACAAGACTCGAACTTGCACAGCCGTAAGGCCACCACCACCTCAAGGTGGCGTGTATACCAATTTCACCACACGGGCATTTTAACAATTGCAAAGTTAATGAACTATTTTAAAAAATAAGGGGTAAAAATAATAACTGCTATGACAGCTGCTACAATACTTATAATTAATACCGCTGCAGCTGCTAAATCTTTAATAATGCCTGCTTTGGGATTGTGTTCTGGAGATACCATATCAACTATTTTTTCAATAGTGGTATTGAAAACCTCTGCCATTAGAACAATACCAATACATAAAAGAACAATACACCATTCAATATTAGAAATTTTTAAAATGTAAGCCATACTTATAGCTAAAATTGCTGACAAAATATGCAATTTAAAATTGCGTTCTTTCCATACAATGTTTATGCCTTGAAAGGCATAATAAAATGAATTTAAGACATTTTTATTTTTCAAATTAGGAATTTAAAACTAGGTTTCAAATCTAAAGAAAAAAACTATTTAAGCACTAAACTTAGCAAGTAATATAATAAACCAGCTAAAGTAATTGTTACAGGTAAGGTTAAAAGCCAAGCTATGGCTATGGCTTTTATAGTAGCAGGTTGTAAGTTTTTAACGCCTTTACTCGCAGTCATAGCACCTGCTACGCCACTACTTAGTACATGAGTTGTTGATACAGGCAAACCAAATTGAGTACTTAAGCCAATGGTGAATGCCGCAGTAAGCTCAGCACTTGCTCCTTCTGCATAAGTCATGTGACGTTTACCTATTTTTTCGCCAATAGTTACTGCTATGCGTTTCCAACCTATCATAGTACCTAAACCTAAACTTAAAGCTATCATTATAGTAACCCAATAAGGTATTGATTCAGTAGATTTTTTTAAATATTTAATTTCTTCTTCTATAGCAGTCACATTTTGAGGATTATCTGCAAATGTTTTACTTTTTATATCAGTCTCTAAACGTTTAATTAATTTGGCAATTTTAGTTCTTAAAACAACTGTTTGCTTTTTAAATTCTGTAGGCAATTCATTACTATTGGATTTAATGGCGATATAACTATTTACATTTTCTTTTAAATCATTCGTTTTTATAATAAGATCAACTTTATTTTCTGCTTTCAAGGCATTTTCTATATTAACAACAGAATTCAAACAAACATTGGCATCAAACTTTTCATCCAGTGCAAATTGAATTGGCAAAAAAGTGATTAAAATGATTAGCATTAATCCAATACCTTTTTGACCATCATTATTGCCATGAAAAAAACTAACCATGGTACACGTTAATATTAATATACCACGAATCCAACTTGGTGGTCTTTGACCAAGCTCAGGTTCTTTAAAGATTTCTTTGCGCACTTTTACAACTCTTTTAAGAATGTACATAAGTAAAATAGTAATTGAAAAACCAATGAAGGGAGATATTAGTAATGATAAACCTATTTCAGATGCCTTGCCCCAATTAACACCATCTCCCCCATGAAGCCAGTAAAATACAATACCCACCCCTAAAATTGAACCTATCATGGTGTGTGAGCTACTGCATGGGATACCAAAATACCAAGTCCCTAAATTCCATAATATGCCAGAAAGCATCATACCTAAAACCAAACTAGCACTTTCTCCGGTACTCATCATTACCAAATCGGTAAGTGGGAGCAGATTAACTATACCCATGGCTACTTTAAAACCAAAATAACTGCTAACAAATAAGCCTAAAAAATTACAAAACCCACTCCAAACCACCGCATAAGTTGGTTTTAAAGAGTTAGTATATATTACCGTAGCTACCGCATTGGCAGTATCGTGAAAGCCATTGGCAAACTCAAATACACATACCGTAATGACGCATAATAAAAATAAGACCGCTAAATAAGTTTCTAATCCGAACATATAGGGCAAAGGTGCAATCTAATTGTTAGAAAATTGTTACTTTAAAAACATCTAATTATTAATTGCCTAAATAGTTGCTGGGCGTAATCTCTAAAAGTCTTGATTTTATTTCGTTTGAAACATCTAAACTTTCAATAAAATTTTTTATTTCCTGCTCACCAATATGAGCATTTGTTCTAGTTAAACCTTTTAATGCTTCATAAGGATTTGGATAGCCGGTGGTTCTTAATACAGTTTGTATAGCCTCGGCTACCACTACCCAATTATTATCTAAATCTTTTTGAATAGCGGATTCATTAATAATTAACTTACCTATCCCCTTTTGAAGACTGCTGTAAGCTATTAAACAATGGGCAAAAGGAACACCAATATTGCGCAAAACGGTGCTATCTGTTAAATCTCTTTGTAATCTTGAAATAGGCAATTTAGCCGCCAAATGTTCAAAAATAGCATTGGCCAATCCTAAATTACCTTCCGCATTTTCAAAGTCAATAGGATTAACTTTATGTGGCATAGCACTGCTGCCAATTTCACCTTCTTTTAGCTTTTGTTTAAAATAATCCATGGCAATATACTGCCATATATCTCTGCTAAAATCAATTAATATTGTATTTAAACGTTTGAAACAATCACAAAGAGCAGCTAAATTATCATAATGTTCTATTTGTGTGGTTGGATTACTGCGATGCAACCCTAAAACAGTATTGACAAAATTATCTCCAAACGTTTGCCAACTTATATTTGGAAAAGCCACATTATGTGCATTAAAATTACCGGTAGCACCACCAAATTTAGCTGAAAAGGGGATATGTTTTAAATGGCCCAATTGCACTGATAAGCGCTGTGCAAACACCATTAGCTCCTTACCCATGCGTGTAGGACTAGCTGCTTGACCATGGGTGCGCGCCAGCATTGGCACTTCTTTGTACTCTAAAGCCTTATTTTCAATTATCTTAAGCGTTGCTTCTAACTGAGGTAGTATTTCATTATTTAAAGCATCCTTTAAACTTAATGGAATGGCCGTGTTATTTATATCTTGACTCGTTAATCCAAAATGTACCCATTCTTTAATAGCCGATAGTTGAAGCTTATCTAATTTCTCTTTAATAAAATACTCTACTGCTTTAACATCGTGGTTAGTTGTTTTTTCAATTGTTTTAATTTCAGAAGCATCGATTTCTGAAAATAGGGTATAAATAGTTCTTAAATCTTTGATTTGACTTTCTGATAAGGGGGTTTCGAAACCATACAATGCTTGTTGGTTTAAAAAAATTACATACTCAATTTCTACTTTTACGCGGTATTGGATTAGGCCAAATTCAGAAAAATAAGCAGTTAAACTTTCGGTTTTACCTCTGTATCTCCCGTCAATAGGACTTATAGTGGTTAATTCATTTAAATTCATTATGCTGCAAAATTAAGGATTTAAAATTTAATTATTTTATTTCAATAATAAAGAACTATCGCCATAACTTAAAAAACGGTAGTTTGTATCCAAAGCATGTTGATAAATATGTTTCCAATTATCGCCTACCAAAGCTGCTATCAAGAGCATTAAGGTACTTTTGGGTTGATGAAAATTAGTAACCAATCCTTTTACGTATTTAAAATGATAGCCAGGCATTATCATTATGGAAGTATGCCCAGTAATTGTATTTAAATTATTTACTTCTAAATAATTATTTAATACATCAATAGCCTCTTTTGCTGTAGGTAAATTATTTTTTAAAGTATAGGGTTGAAGTTGTTCTACCTCAAAAGGATAGGATTTACCTTCCAAAATATTGATAGCACACCAATACAAACTCTCTATCACACGCAAACTAGTTGTACCCACCGCTATAGGTATTTTAGCATTTTGTAAAGCATTCAGCGTATCTAATGATATCGAAAAAAACTCTTGGTGCATGGGGTGTTCCGCAGCCTTATTTACTGTTACAGGCAAAAAGGTTCCAGCACTCACATGCAGAGTCATATAATTTAAGCTGATTTCTTTTTCTGCCAAATTTTTAAAAACATTGTCAGTAAAATGCAAACCTGCCGTTGGAGCGGCTACAGCACCCGATGTTTTAGAGTACACCGTTTGATAACGTTCTGTATCATTTTTTTCGGCTTCGCGTTTGATATAAGGCGGTAATGGCATAGCGCCCATACTTTCTATTATATCTATAAATTTTATGGCAGTTTGCCAAGTAAATTGTACTACGTTTTGTTCGTAATTTAGCCACTCTAATTGAATACTGGAATTTAAAATGGTGTGCTTGAGTATTTCATCGTATTTCCATTTTTTTTTATTGCCTACTAGGCAAGTCCATTGTGCTGTAGAGGTGGCATTTAAACTGGTAAAGTAATCTGATCGATAGGGATGCAGCAAGAATATTTCAATCCAAGTACCAGTTTCTTTTTGTATTTTAAGTCTAGCAGGAATTACCTTGGCATCATTTAAAAAAAGGGTAGAATTAGCAGGCAATAAATCAGGTAACTCATAAAAATAGTGGTCGCTAATTTGGCCATTGTAAAATAATAATTTTGAACTATCCCTTTGATTTAAAGCTCGTTGAGCTATTTTTTCTGGCGGGAGTTCGTAGTTATAATCTTCTATTTCTATATGATGAATACTCATAAGGAAGTTAGGTAATTTATCAATTTTTCTACCGCTAATTTCCTATGGCTCATGCTATTTTTTTGGTCAAGCATCATTTCAGCAAAAGTCATATCGTGGCCATTAGGAATAAAAATAGGATCATATCCAAAGCCATACAATCCTCTCGGTTTATCGGCTACTGTACCTTTTATTTCACCTTCAAAAAAGAGTTCAGTTTTTTCTGTTCTATAACAAATTACAGTATTGAAACTTGCATTTCTATTACTTACGTTTTCTAATTCTTTTAATAAAAGTTTTACATTATTTTTATCATTGGCTGGTTCACCTGCATATCGTGCACTTCGCACACCTGGGTTTCCATTTAAAAAGTCAACCGCCATACCACTGTCATCTGCAAAACACGGTTTGCCTGTTTTTAGAAATATAGTATTGGCTTTTATAGCCGCATTGGCTTCAAAAGTAGCGCCTGTTTCTTCAATATCATCTGTATAACCTATATCTACCAATCTCAATAAAACAATATGACTTGGTAATATTTTTTTAATCTCTTCTAGTTTGTGCTTATTATTTGTGGCAAATATTAATTCCATATCCTTCTTATTTTTTTATCATTTCAAACATTCTTTGTACCATGGCCCAAAGTTTTTTCTTCATTTCTAAATTATCCTTTACTATTTCCATACTTTCTACACTTATTATTTTACATCCATTATGCATTAAGCCCTTATTTAAATGACATTGAATATTTAAAGTAAAAGGATCTACACCCCAAAAAATACAAAACTTAGGGCTAAATAATTTTTCTAAATTCTGCCATGTTAGCCCCGGATAATTGCTAATATTGATAACGGCAAATCCGTCTGCATCCATATTTATGCGCTCATTTTGTATGGCATTTGCCATTTTAAAGAAAAAATCTTTGCTTTCGGGCGCAATTATTTCTGTAGCTGTATGCATTACAATATTTAAAAAGCGATACTTATTACCACCCTCACTATCAATACTATCATAGTACTTTGGCTCATTAATTAAATAAATTTCATCGCCTAAAAATAAATTTAGAAGTTCTGTTTTTTGTTCGGAAATTATCAATTTTTCGTTCATTAAAATAAATTCTGTTTATTTGCAGTTAAATGAGCCTCGAAATTACAATAAAACAAATAGAACATTCAAGAATTTTTTCTTTTGATAGTAAAAATATTATTTTCGGAAAAGTTTTTACAGATCATATGTTCATCTGCGACTTTCAAAACGGTGAATGGCAAAATTTAAGAATTGAACCATTTGGAAAAATTTCGCTAAGTCCTACCTTGTCAGCACTGCATTATGGACAAGCTATTTTTGAAGGCATGAAAGCTTTTAAAAATGAAGAAGGCGAAGTGGCTTTTTTCAGACCATTAGAAAATCATAAACGCTTAAATAAAACGGCAGAAAGAATGTGTATGCCACAATTACCCGAAGAAATTTTTATGGAAGGCTTGCAATTATTGGTAGATTTAGATAAAGATTGGATACCATCTTCTGCAGGAAGTTCTCTCTATATCCGTCCATTTATGTTTGCTACCGATGATTTTTTAGGTGTAAAACAAAGCGAAACCTATAGTTTTATGGTGTATGCCTGTCCTGTAAATTCGTATTACAGTCATAATTTGAAAGTACGTATAGAAGAAACTTATACCAGAGCATCTAAGGGTGGTGTAGGTGCTGCCAAATGCGCAGGAAACTATGCTGCCGCTATGTATCCTACTATGTTGGCTCAGCAAGCAGGGTTTGATCAAGTATTATGGACAGATGGCGAAACCCATTCTTTTATAGAGGAAACAGGAACAAGCAATGTTTTTGTAATAACAAAAGACGCTGTTTATACACCTGAACTGACAGATTCTTTATTAGCAGGGATTACCAGAAAATCAATATTAACGTTATTGGAGGATATGGGGAAACCAATAATTCAAAAACATATTTCAATAACAGAATTAATAGATTGGCATACTAGGGGACAATTAACAGAAATGTTTGTAAGCGGCACTGCTGCCGTAATTACAAACATTGAATTATTTAGTTATAGAGGCATTAATTATGCTGTTAATGCTTCAGAGAATTTATTGAGTACTGAATTGAAAAATATGTTCAACGACATAAAAATGCTCCGTATACCAGATAAAAATAATTGGATGACCCACTTAAAAACCTCACAAACCGTCAATTCATAATGAAAAAAGTAAATATAATTTTAATTTTAATTGCTGCATTTAACTTAAATGCACAAGTAAAAAAAACGGCATCCGTAATAGCTGCTGCTCCAAGTTTGCATTTACAAGTATACAGAAATTCATTATCTGCTGGCGATTTAGCAACTGCTATAACATCCTTAAACTATTTAGTAGCTAGCGAAATGAAAACAGGTAAATACCAAGATAGCTTAGCTATGTTGTATTTTGCTTCTGGCAATTTACAGCAAGCCAACTATTGGAGCAATAAAGTATTATCAACACAGCCTAATAATTTAGTAATGCTAGATATTAAGGCCAGTGCATTGAAACAAATGAATCAGCCATTACAAGCGATAGAAACATATGAAAAAATGCTGAGCATAGATAATTCCCCAGCTACTTGTTTTAATTTAACAGAACTACAATACAATGTAAAACGTTTATATGAGTGTGTGGCAAGCACCCAATTAGCAGAAAAAATGCAAATAAGCAAGGACTTAGGTTTTAGTTATAAAATAAATGAAAAAGAAACAGCTCAAACACCGCTAATAGCTGCCTTTTACAATTACCGTGGACTGGCATTGTATGATTTGGGCGAGAAAGAAGCATCAAAAATAGCATTTTTAGCGGCCTTGAAAGTAGATCCTAATTTTATTTTAGCCAAAGTAAACCTAGAACAATTGGAAAAAGAAACTGCTGCCGATACAACACCTGTGCCAGCTCCCGCTGCACCTATTAAAAAATATTAAAATGTACGAATTTATAGAAGGATCAGTAGAATACGCCAATCCAGCCTTTGTAATTATCAATGCCAATGGCATAGGCTATCATTTACAAATAAGCGTAAATACATTTGAGAAACTAAAAACTCTCAAACGAGCCCGCGTTTTAACACACCTTTCTATTAAAGAAGATGGGCATTCTATTTATGGTTTTTTTGATGAAATAGAGCGATTATTATTCAAGCAACTTATATCGGTGAATGGAGTAGGAACCAATACGGCTCGTATGATACTAAGTGGGCAATCGCCTACAGAGATAATAAGCGCTATTGCTACTGGCAATATTGCCATGTTAAATTCTGTAAAAGGCGTAGGTCCAAAAACAGCCCAACGTATTATCTTAGAATTGCAAAGTAAGGTTACTAAAATGGCTACTCCAGCCGAAATGGCTGGTATGCCTACCCAAACAGTGAAGGCTTTTGATGAAGCATTATTAGCATTACAAGCTTTAGGTTTTCAAAGAGCAGCAGCAGAAAAAGCCTTGCTTAAAATAACCAATAATAATAAGTTGAATTTAGGTATTGAAGATATGATTAAACAATGCTTACAAGTTTTGTAAATAAAAAAGCCCTTTTCATTTTAGAACGGGGCTTTTTTATTTTTTTATTTACAATACGTCCTCTACAGGTGTGTAGGGTAAATTAAATGCATCTGATACCCCTTTGTATACTACTTTACCATTTACAACATTTAAGCCTAATAGTAATTCAGAATTGTTGCTGCAAGCATCTTTCCATCCTTTATTAGCTAATTGCAATGCGTAAGGCAGAGTTGCGTTAGTAAGTGCTAAAGTAGAAGTATAAGGTACAGCCCCTGGCATATTGGCTACGCAGTAATGTATTACTTCATCAATTACATAAGTAGGTTCAGCGTGTGTAGTGGCTTTAGTGGTTTCAAAACATCCACCTTGGTCAACTGCAACGTCTACTAATACTGCACCTGGTTTCATCAATTTTAGCATATCTCGGGTAATTAAGTGTGGCGCTTTAGCACCTGGTATCAATACACCACCAATTACTAAATCGGCTGTTTTAATAGCAGCTTTAATATTGTATCCATTGCTAAACATAGTATCTACATTGGCTGGCATAATATCATCTAATTGGCGTAAACGGGGAATAGAAATATCCATAATAGTAACACGAGCACCCAATCCAGCAGCCATTTTAGCCGCTTGAGTACCAACAATACCACCACCTAAAACCAATACATTGGCTGGTTTAACACCTGGTACACCACCTAAAAGAATACCTCTACCACCCATTGGTTTTTCTAAATATTTAGCACCTTCTTGTATACTCATTCTACCTGCTACCTCACTCATTGGTACAAGTAATGGTAGTGAACGATCTGATTTTTCAACCGTCTCATAAGCCAAACATACAGCACCACTGGCTATCATCGCATTGGTTAAAGGCTCATAACTAGCAAAGTGAAAGTACGTAAACAACAATTGATCTTTTTTAATCAAGTTATACTCACTTTCAATAGGTTCTTTTACTTTAATAATCATTTCGGCAATAGCATATATCTCCTCAATGGTTGGCAATAAGTTGGCACCTGCTTCTTTGTATTCTTCATCAGAAAATCCACTGCCTGTACCTGCTGTTGCTTGTATATAAATAGTATGGCCATTTTTTACAAATTCACTCACACCAGCAGGTGTTACTGCTACGCGGTTTTCATTATTTTTAATCTCTTTTGGAACGCCAATAATCATAATATATATTTTTATTTTAAATTTAAGTGGTGCAAAAGTAGGAATTATTTATGGGTTATAGAAGTACTCTATAAATTTTATTCCTTTGCGCCATTGGTTAGCCATGCAGCAAGCATTTTAAGTTCATCAGCCGATAATTGAGGTTGATTTTTAGGCGGCATATTTTTTATAACCAATACATGTTTATTAATTTCGCCATTATCTGCATTTATTTTTACTTGTGCGTAATTATTTAATTTAAGTATGTATTGAGAGTTATGACATTGAATACAGTATTTATCTATCAGAGGTTTTATTTGTAAATTGTAAGTTAGTAAAGTATCTAAAGCTTTATTATCAGTTGTATGGTTTTCAATTGGTTTTGGAGTAGATACTATATTTGTTGCTTTTTTAGCACAGCTGTATAAAAGAATAGCTGAAATTAAGATGAAGATTGCAGATTTCATTTTTCAAAAATAAGGTATTAATGCAAAATACCATACGTGAAAACTAATTACATTAAACTAAACACTATAGTAATATACTATTTACTTTGCACTAACCACTGTCCCCTAAACTTGTTTCAAAGCCAATTCTGCTATGGTTTTACCTATGGACAATGAGCTAGTAGCCGCAGGACTTGGCGCATTCAACACATGAATTTGACCAAGTAATTCTGTAATGTAAAAATCGTCTATTAAGCCACCTTCTTTATCGCAAGCTTGAGCGCGCACGCCTGCTCCACCTTTTTCTAAATCTTCTTTTTGTATCTCGGGCAATAATTTTTTCAGGGCAGTAGTAAAGGCTCCTTTGCTGTAGGAGCGTTTAATTTCGCCAAATCCAGTTTTCCAATATTTAGCAGCTACTTTTCTAAAGCCTTTCCACATAAAAGTTTCAAATAAATCTCTCAAATTGATTGTAGATTTAGTATAGCCCTCTCTACTGTATGCCAATACTGCATTAGGCCCTGCTTCTATTTCGCCATCTATTCTGCGGGTAAAGTGTACCCCTAAGAAAGGAAAATTAGGATCGGGTACAGGGTAAATTAAATTTTTCACCAAATAACGTTTCTCTTTTTTTACTGCATAATATTCGCCTCTAAATGGCACTATTTTTACTTTTAAATCTGGAATTGTATAAGCTGCTATTTTATCGCTATATAAGCCAGCACAATTGATTAATAGTTGCGTTTCAATAGTATCATTACTTGTTGAAAAAGTGATAATTTTACCCTCCGTTTTTACATTAGTTACTTTGGTGTTAAATTTTATTTTGCCACCTAGTTTAACAAAAACTTCAGCATATTTTTGAGCGACAACTTTGTAATCTACAATACCTGTTTGCGGAACAAAAATACCTTTAATACCTGCCGTATGGGGTTCTATAGCTTTTATTTCGGCTTCGTTGATATACTTTAAACCCTCCAATCCATTCTCAATCCCTCTTTTATAAATATTATCCAATGCCTCTAACTCATCATTATTTGTAGCTACTATTATTTTACCACATAGGTCATAAGGAATATTTTGTGCCTTACAAAAGTCTATCAGCATATGGTAACCATCTATACAATTTTTTGCTTTTAAACTACCTGGTTTATAATAAATTCCACTGTGTATTACGCCACTGTTATTGCCAGTTTGGTGGGCAGCTACATGGCTTTCTTTTTCTAAAACTACAATATTTAAAGATGGTTTTAGTTGTTTTAATTGAAGTGCGGTAGCTAAACCTACTATACCAGCACCAACTATTGTTACATCATACATTATTTTTTTTCTAAAAATTCTATTCTTTCTTGTAATTCTTTAATTAATCTTGTTTTACGTTTATAATGCTTATAAAGTGGTCCAAGTGCCAGCAATGAGAAAAATAATCCAGCTATAAAACACATTAAAAATAATAGAATAAGAGGTGCATTTGGCTTCCAAAACCATAAATTAACTATTGTATTGGTATTGTTTTGCAAAGCAAATACTATAATTAAAACTAATAGTACTGTAGCACTTATAATTTTAAAAAGACTGTAAGATGGTTTTTCGTTCATTTATAAAAAATTTTTGTGGCAAAGGTAATTCAAAATATTTTAGCCCAAATACTGAACCTAAGCTTTCTATTTTAAAAACTATATTTTAATTCTAAGCCTGCTACTAATTGCCTAGTTAGCCCATCAGGGCGCACCTTTCTCACAATAATAGGTGTAGCATAGCGGGCAGTTATTGAAAAATGATCAGTTGTTTTATAAGTTATACCAACATTCACATTTATAGTTAAACCTTTAGAGCCAGAAATGGCAGTTTCTTTCAGTAAATAATTTAAAGCCCTATCGTGCCCTAAATGATAAATACCAAGTACACCGCCAGTAATACTTAATTTATCTTTTATTTTAAATAGTTTATCTACTCTAAAAATAGCATCTGGTCTTCTAAATAATTGGTTGGAAGAAAAGTATTTTTTTTCTTCGGCTAAAGTTACCTTGGAAGTATCGAAAGTATTGGCATTAAATTGACGAATGGGTTGCTGAAAACCAACAGCAAATAACCATTTATTTTTATATTTGAAATCTGCCCCTAATAGTAAATCGTGCGTACCCAAGCTGGTTTGGTAGGGCATTGGCAGAGGAATAAGAACGTTAAGTGAATTTCTAACACCAAAATCGGCAGTATTCACACTAATTCTAAAGCCAACATTAGCACCAATAACTAATTTTTTGCGCTCATAAAATTTATAACTGCCTATGGCTATTATATCGCCAAATGCACTACCTGTGGCTAAATTACCATTGATAAAAATATACGGAATTTTTACTTGTAAACTACTGTTGTTTGTTACTCTAATTTTACCTTCTATTTGAAAAGCTGTAGAACGTACATTTTGTTCACCTAGTCCATATTGGGCATTGAAAGTAATACTGCCTTTTTCTATTGTTGAATCGTGGCTTTGCATATTGCCAGCATTACAAATACCTGCATCGCTACAGCCTTGAGATTGTAGCGTGTTTTGAAAAAGGGTAACAAAGCAAATTGCTAAAATGTATAATTTAAATTTCATGTAATTTATGGAATATTTTTTTTCTCAAAAGTAGTCAATAATAAATATGAGTGGTTTACTAATGAATAAATACTTTAAATATATTTTCATAAACAAATGAAAATCAATTATATAACTATTTTTGTTATTTATTTTTCAACAAAGTGGAGGAAAGTGGAGAAAAGTGGATTTTTTAAATTTATCTTTACCGAATTATTTTAAAAAGCTGAATGGCACGTTTTATCGGGGAGTTTGAATGCAAAATTGACAACAAAGGAAGAATTATTCTCCCTGCTAAATTGCGTGCCCAAATTCCAGACACTGAAGCCAAGGCAATGGTGATTAATCGTGGCTTTGAAAAATGCTTGGTTTTATATACCGAAACCGATTGGTATCATGAAACTAATAAACTGCAAGTGTTAAATGATTTTAACCGCAGTGCCCGTAAGTTTATTCGTCAGTTTAATAATGGAGCCAATATGGTTTCGATAGATACGAGCAGTAGAATCAATATTCCCAATGCCTTAATTGAATATGCCGGTTTAAAAGATGAGTTAATAATTTCGTGTTACAATCATAAAATAGAAATATGGCACAAAGCGCATTATGAAGAAGAATTGAAATTTGATGACAAAGAATTTGCGCGTATTGCCGAGGAATTAATGGGTAATAGTAATCCAAACACACAAATAGGTTTTGATGCAAATGGAAAAGACAATTGAGGCATACCACATCCCCGCCATGTTGAGCGAATGTATTGAAGGACTCAATATTAAACCAGATGGTATTTATGTGGACGTAACATTTGGCGGTGGTGGGCACTCTAAAGCCATTTTAGAAAAATTAGGAACCAATGGCCGTTTATATGCTTTTGACCAAGACCACGATGCTGTTCAGAATTTGCCTGATGATGAACGCATGGTATTTATCAATCATAATTTTAAGTATATCAAAGAGTTTTTGCAATACTTAAAAGCAACACCCGTAGATGGTATTTTAGGCGATTTAGGTATTTCTTCTTATCAAATAAATGAAGGAGAAAAAGGCTTTGCTCACAGATTAGAGGGCAACTTAGACATGCGAATGGATAAGCAAGCTAAGGTATCTGCAGCCAATATTATCAATGAATATTCAGAAAGGCATTTACTTAGAATATTTAACCAATATGGCGAAATAAAAAACGCTTTTAAATTGGTGAAAACTATTTTAGAACACCGAAAAACGAGACCAATACAAACTATTCAAGACTTTAAACAAGCTATTCAAAATTGTATACCAGGCAAGGAGGAGAGTAAATATTTATCGCAAGTGTTTCAGGCTCTAAGAATAGAAGTGAATGGTGAAATGCAAGCTTTAGAATTAGTATTACAGAATTGCACTAATTTATTAAAAAAGAATGGCCGCTTAGTAATACTCAGCTATCATTCATTGGAAGATAGATTAGTTAAAAATTTTATCAATTCGGGCAATACCGAAGGCGAAGTTCAAAAAAATGAATTTGGACAAATAAACGTGCCATTTAAGGCAATAACAAAAAAACCAATGGTGCCTAGTGAGAAAGAAGTATTTGAGAATAAACGTGCGCGCAGTGCCAAACTAAGAATTGCAGAAAAAATTTGAATCAATTTAGAAAAAATATAGAAACCGAAACGAACGAAACTAAAGCACCTGTAAATGCAGCAGCAGATGAAGCTATAAAAAAAGCTACTGAATTTACATTTTTAGATAAGGAGACTTTAAATAAAGCATTGCCAGCTATAATTTTTTGTGTTGTAATTGCTATCGTTTATATTTCATTGTCGCATTTTCATGTTAAAAGTTTAAAGAAAAAAGCGGAACTAAAAACAGAACTAAATGAGCTACGATCAGAATATATTACTGTAAAAAGTAGCTTAATGAAAAAGAGTAGCCAAAGTGAAGTGGCTAAAGATTTAATGCCAGAAGGAGTTAAAGAATTAAGAACACCACCTTTTATTATTTTAAAAGAAAAAAATAAAAAATGAATTTAAAAAAAGCCATACTACTGCGAGCTTGGATAGCCTTTATCATGATATTGATATTGGCCATTAGCATTGTATGGCAAATAATTGAATTGCAATTTACACAAAAGGAAAAGTACATGGCTATAAGCAAAGAGCGTAGTACAAAAATGAGAGAAATTGAAGCTTCGCGAGGTAATATTTATGCAGACGATGGCAGCTTATTAGCCACCAGTATTCCAAAATATGAAATAAGAATGGATACCAAAGTGGAATCGGTAACCAATGAATTTTTTAAGGAAAAAGTAGATAGTTTAGCTTGGAATTTAAGTCAAGCATTTGAAGATAAAACGCAAGCGGAGTGGCGCAGATATTTGATAGAAGCAAGGGCCAGAAAAGATGGGTATTTATTAATAAAGAGAGATGTAGACTATGTTTTAGCAAAACAAATGAGTAGGTGGCCAATTTTTAATTTAGGAAAATTTAAAGGCGGTTTTATAAAAATAGAAAAAAATAAACGTGAGATTCCCTTCGGGCAATTGGCTGCTAGAACTATAGGTTATACTAATTTGTCAGGAATAAAAATTGGGTTAGAAGGTGCCTATGATTCCTTATTAACCGGCACTAGTGGACAAAGGTTAGAGCAACGTATTTATGGTGGTGTTTGGAAACCAGTAGACGATGATGCAGCACTAGAACCACATAATGGCTTTGATGTTTTTACCACTATTGATATTCATATTCAGGATGTTGCTGAAAATGCTTTGAAACAATGTTTAATTGTCAATAATGCCGACCACGGATGTGCTATTTTAATGGAGGTAAAAACGGGAGCTATTAAAGCCATAGCCAATTTGAAAAAGACTTCTGATGGCGTATATGAGGAAACCGATAATTATGCTATTAACGAATTTTCAGATCCAGGCTCAACCTTTAAATTGGTCAGTGCTCTAGCATTATTAGAAGACAAATATGTAAAACTAACAGATACAATAGATATTGAATGGGGTAAAACTACATTTGGTCCTTTGCAAATGGAAGATGCGCATACTTCGCCTTTCAAAAAAATATCATTTCAACATGTTTTTGAAAACTCAAGTAATGTAGGAATTGCTAAATCAGTTAATAAATTCTACAAAAATAATCCTGAAAAATATTTGCAATATGCTACTAATTTAGGCTTAAATAAGAGCTTGCCTTTTGATATAAAATCATCGCGCAATCCCACTTTGCAAAGTAGTAAAAGTAAAGGGTGGAGTGGTACATCATTGCCTTTTATGAGTATAGGATATGAAATGGCTGTTAGTTCTTTACAAATACTTTCTGTTTACAATGCAGTGGCTAATAATGGAGAATTGGTAAAACCATATTTGGTAAAAGAAGTAAAAGAATTTGGCAAAATTATTCAAAAAAATGAAGTAATAGTTCTAAATAAAAAAATATGCAGTGACGAGACTTTAAAACAATTGCGCATTCTACTTGAAGGTGTTGTAGAGAATGGTACAGCAAGTAGTTTAAAAGGACTGCCATATAAGGTAGCTGGCAAAACCGGAACGGCACAAATAGCTATGAATAATGGTTTTGATAAAAGTTCGCATAAAGCTTCTTTTGTTGGTTATTTTCCTGCTGATAATCCGCAATATACCTGCATGGTAGTAATCAATGCACCTAGTAAAGGTGATTACTATGGTGGCGCGGTTGCAGGTCCGGTTTTTAAAGAAATAGCAGACAAAGTATTTAGTACACGTATGGCACTTCATAAACCGATAAGCTCTATGGCAAAACCTATTGTTCCAAAGGTAAAAAATGGTAAACGTGAAGATATTAAAACTGTTTTAAACAAACTGAATGTGCCTAGCAATCAAGTAAAAGGCAATGCAGATGGCGAATGGGTAAAAACAGGATATGATGTTCAATCTATCAATTTAAAAGAATTAGAAACAAATAAAAATTTAGTCCCAGATGTAATGGGAATGGGCTTGCGAGATGCCATTTATTTATTAGAAAATAGAGGCCTGAAAGTAATTTCAGAAGGCTATGGTGCAGTTTCGTCACAATCGATAATAGCAGGTAGCAATATTATTAAAGGTTCTACTATAATTATAAAACTAAGTAACGGCTAATATGTATTTCAAAGATTTAATAAAAAATATAGAGATAATTAATACATACGGTACAGATAATGTATTGGTAAAAAAGCTAGAAATAGATTCTAGAAAGGTAGAAAAAAATACAATGTTTTTTGCCGTAAAAGGAACAGTTGTAGATGCGCATCAATATATTTCGGGAGTAATTGAAATGGGAGCTTCTGCTATTGTATGTAGCGAATTGCCAACAGAAATTAATGCACATGTTGCCTATGTTCTGGTAAAAGATGTTCAGCAAGTTATAGGATATTTCGCTTCTAATTTCTATAGTGCACCATCAGAAAAAATGAAGTTGATAGGGGTTACAGGTACCAATGGAAAGACCACCACTACTACTATGTTATATCAGTTATTTACAGCATTAGGACATACTTGTGGTTTAATAAGTACAGTAGAATATATTATTGGAAAAGAAACATTTACAAGCACACACACCACACCTAATCCTATTCGTATTAATGAGCTAATGGCTGAAATGGTCGATGCTGGATGCAGTTATTGTTTTATGGAGGTAAGTTCGCATGCTATAGTTCAAGGTAGAATAAATGGACTACAATTTGATGGGGCAAGTTTCACCAATATTACGCACGATCATTTAGATTATCACATAACCTTTGATAACTACATAAAAGCCAAAAAATTATTCTTTGATAATTTATCTTCAGATGCATTTGCATTGGTAAATAAAGATGATAAAAATGGAAATATAATGTTGCAGAATACCAAAGCATCAAGATATACTTTTGCTTTAAAATCGAGTGCAGACTTTCAATGCAAAATAATAGAAAGCGATTTTAATGGCTTGTTATTAAAAGTGGATACTTTAGAAGCATGGTTTGGTATGGTTGGTAAATTTAATGCATACAACCTATTGGCAGTATATGGAACAGCTTTTTTATTAGGAGTTTCGCAACAAGAAATAATAACAAAACTAACCTTACAAGGCCGAGTAAATGGCAGATTTGAAGTATACAAGAGTAGTAAAGGTGTAGTAGGAATTGTAGATTATGCCCACACGCCCGATGCTTTAGTCAATGTATTAGATACTATTAATAATATTAGAACAAAGAACGAACAACTAATAACCGTATTAGGATGCGGGGGCGATAGAGATAAAACTAAAAGACCAGTAATGGGAAAAGTGGCGACTCAATTAAGTGATAAAGTAATATTTACAAGTGATAACCCACGAAGTGAAAATCCAGATAGTATAATAGGAGAAATGTATGATGGTGTGGAAGCTATTAATTATAAAAAAACATTAAAAATTGCCGACCGTAAAGAAGCCATAAAAACGGCCATAATGATGAGTAATCCCAAAGATATTATTCTAATAGCAGGCAAAGGTCACGAAACCTACCAAGAAATAAATGGGGTAAAATATCCATTTGACGATAGACTCATTTTAACAGAAATATTTAATCAAACTATATAAAAAATGCTATACCATTTATTTACATACTTATACGATAAATACCATATTTCGGGTTTTGGTGTTTGGCAATATTTAACTTTTCGCTTTAGTCTAGCGGTTATTTTATCCTTACTTATTTCAGCCGTATTTGGCAAGCGTTTAATCAATGCCTTGCATCAGTTGCAGGTATCTGAAACTATTCGTGATCTTGGCTTACAAGGCGAAGAAAAGAAACGCGGGACACCTACTATGGGCGGCTTAATAATTATTGGTGCAATATTGATACCTACCCTTTTGTTAGCAAGACTTACCAATGTTTATGTTTTGCTAATGATAGCGGTTACTGTTTTATGCGGTATGATTGGTTTTATAGACGATTATATCAAGGTATTTAAAAAAGATAAAGCGGGCCTTTCTGGCAGATATAAAATAATAGGTCAAATAATAGTAGGTTTACTTGTAGGCTTAACCTTATATTTTAATAAAGCTGTGTTAGTAACAAATCATTATACAGTAAAACAAGCCATAGATTTAAAGTTAGATACCTCGCAATTAAAAGCCAAAACTATTCAAGGCGAAAGGTTTTTTATGCAAAATGTAAAATCTACCCAAACTACAATTCCATTTTTAAAAACATCCGAATTTGATTATTGTAGTATTGCTTCTTATTTTGGAGAAACGGCAAGTAAATATTGTTGGGTAGTTTATGTTTTAATCGTTATTTTTATTATAACAGCTGTATCCAATGGGGCAAATATTACTGATGGAATTGATGGATTAGCGGCTGGTACATCTAGTATAATTGGGCTCACATTAGGGGTGTTTGCTTTTGTTTCAGGCAATTTTATAATAGCCAAATATTTAAATATAATGTATATTCCCTTTTTAGGCGAATTGTTCGTTTTTGCTGGTGCATTTGTAGGTGCTTGTATAGGGTTTTTATGGTACAATAGTTACCCTGCTCAAGTCTTTATGGGCGATACAGGCAGCTTAACATTAGGTGGTATTATAGCTGCATTGGCTATTATAGTTCGTAAAGAGTTATTGATACCTATATTATGCGGTATTTTTTTAGTAGAAAATTTAAGTGTTATGATACAAGTAGCCTACTTTAAATACACCAAAAAGAAATGCGGTGAAGGTAGGAGAATTTTCCTCATGTCGCCCATACATCATCATTATCAAAAGAGAGGATTTCATGAAGCTAAAATTGTAACAAGATTTTGGATTATAGGAATTATACTAGCCATTTTAACATTTATTACTTTAAAAATTAGATAAATATTGAGTAAAAAAATTATCATATTGGGCGCTGGAGAAAGTGGAACTGGATGTGCTGTATTAGCATTGCAAAAGGGGTTTACTGTTTTTGTTTCAGATAAAGGAACGATTAAAGAGGAGTATGCACAAGAATTAAATAAAATAGGTGCTAAATATGAAGAAAATCAGCATACAGAAAACGAAATATTAAGTGCAGATGAAATCATAAAAAGCCCCGGTATCCCTGATAAAGTAGATATAATAGCAAAAGCAAAAGAAAGAAATATTCCGATAATATCAGAAATTGAATTTGCCAATAGATATACCAATGCAAAGCATGTAGGTATAACAGGAACAAACGGCAAAACTACTACTACTTTACTATGCTATCATATATTGCAAAAAGCCGGCTATAATGTAGGTCTTGGAGGTAATGTTGGTAAAAGTTATGCCCGTCAGGTTGCAGAAAATAATTTTGATTATTATGTTCTCGAATTGAGCAGTTTTCAGTTGGATAACACTTATACTTTTGCCCCCAATATTGCTATACTTTGCAATATTACAACCGACCATTTAGATAGATACAATTATGATTTTCAGAATTATATTGATTCTAAATTTCGCATAGCAATGAATCAAACCAAAGATGATTTCTTTATTTATTGCTCCGATGATGAAATTACAGTTGAGAATCTTTCTACACATAAAATAGACGCACAGAAATTGCCGTTTTCCTATCATACAAAATTAGAAAAAGGAGCATACATAGCCGAAAAAGAACTTCATCTTTTAGATAATAACAACCTAACAAAAAACCCTAATAACAACTATTTAACCATGTTTACAAATGATTTCGCCTTAAAAGGCATCCACAACAGTTACAATGGCATGGCAGCAGCCATTGCCGCCAATGTACTTAACATTAAAAAAGACATTATTCGCGAGAGTTTAATGGATTTTCAAAATGTAGAACACCGACTAGAATTCGTAGCCTCTGTAGGTGGTGTAGAGTTTATTAACGACAGTAAAGCTACAAATGTTAACTCTACTTGGTATGCGTTAGAAAGTATGGAAAAGCCTATTATTTGGATAGTAGGCGGTGTAGATAAAGGCAACGAATACGAAACTTTATTACCAATGGTAAAAGAAAAAGTAAAAGTAATTGTATGTCTTGGAAATGATAATACTAAAATTCATACAGCTTTTGGTAAACATGTCGAATTAATGGTAAATACCAGCAGTGCGCAAGAGGCCGTAAAAGTAGCACAACGTTTTGCAGCAAAAGGCGATGTGGTGTTACTTTCTCCTGCATGCGCAAGTTTCGATTTATTTGCAAACTACGAAGATAGAGGTTGTCAATTTAAAGCAGCTGTTAAAAATTTGTAAAAATATAAGATTTTCTTATTCATAATATAAAATGAATGGGGCTAGTAGAAAAAAAAATGAATATTGGAAAGTTAAAATTTAGAGGAGATACTTATATATGGTTTGCAATTATTTGCTTATCATTACTAGGATTGATGGCTGTATATAGCGCCACTGGTTCATTAGCTTTTAGAAAACAAGATGGCAATACTGAATACTATTTATTCAAACATGCATTGTTTCTTTTTGGAGGTTTTTTTCTCATGTATTTTTTTCATTTATTAGATTATAAATATTTTTCTAGAATTTCTCAATTTGCAGTAATAATAGCTTTGCCACTATTGTTAGCAACACTTATTTTTGGCAACGACCACAACAATGCAAAACGGACTATTACTCTTCTTGGTATTACCTTTCAAGCCAGTGATTTTGCAAAATTTGCCATTATCATGTTTATAGCTAGATACCTATCCAAAAAGCAAGAAGAAATGAATTCTTGGAAAGGTTTTGGAGCAATACTCGCTTGGATTTGCGGTATTTGTTTTTTAATAATGCCTGAAAATTTAAGTACTTCTTTGGTTTTATTTTTTACTTGTTATCTGTTGCTTTTTATTGGCAATGCAAGGTTAAAGCATTTGCTTTTATTAGGATGTAGTTTTGCAATTATTGGATTGATAGCATTTTTTACACTCTTAAAAGCACCTGATAGCATGTTGCCAGGCAGAGCAGCTACTTGGAAAGCACGACTAGAAAATTTTACAGGTAAAGATTCAACCGAAGAATTTCAAACAGTACAATCGAAAATTGCAGTTATAAATGGGGGTTTTTTTGGAAAAGGTCCTGGTAAAGGTGAGCAAAGTGCTTACTTGCCCGAAGCCTACTCTGACTATATTTTTGCAACTATTATCGAAGAATATGGCCTATTTGGAGCTATTGTAAGCATATTTTTATATTTGCTTATTCTTTATAGAACCATACGTATAGTATTAAAAAGTCCAAAGGCATTTGGCGCATTATTGGCATTAGGTTTGGCATTCAGTTTGGTTTTACAAGCCTTAATACACATGGCGGTTGCTACCAGTTTATTCCCTGTTACAGGCCTAACATTACCACTAATTAGCAATGGAGGTACCAGTTTATTATTTACTACTGCTGCATTTGGAATTTTACTCAGTGTTAGTAGAACAATAGAAGAGCAAGATTTACCACAAAACAATACAGAGAAAGGAGATAATATTGTTACTGCATAAGGTAGTTATATCTGGAGGAGGCACCGGTGGACATATTTTTCCTGCAGTGGCTATTGGTAACGAAATAAAAAAGCGTTATCCAAATGCAGATATACTATTTATTGGAGCATTAGGTAGAATGGAAATGGAGAAAGTACCGGCCGCAGGTTTTGAAATTATTGGCTTACCTATTGTGGGTTTACAAAGAAGATTAACCTTGGCTAATTTTTTAGTGCCTTTTAAATTGATAAAAAGTATTTTTCAAGCGAAGAAAATTATTAAAAACTTTAAACCTCAGGTAGTAATTGGTGTTGGAGGATATGCAAGCGCAGCCATGCTTTATGCAGCTGCTAGTGCCAATATTCCCTGCCTAATACAAGAGCAAAATTCTTATGCAGGAATTACTAATAAATGGCTTAGTAAAAAAGTAAAAACCATTTGTGTGGCTTATGATGGTATGGAAAAATTTTTTCCAAAGGAAAAAATAATTTTAACTGGAAATCCTGTGAGAGCAGAAATTGCAAATAACAATAATCTGAATCAAAAAGAAGCAAAAGTAGCCTTAGAATTTGATGAAAATAAGCCATTAATTCTAGCTGTTGGCGGCAGTTTAGGCGCTAGAACAATTAATAATAGTTTGCAAAAGGGATTGCAAAAAATAGTAGATAATAATTGTCAATTATTATGGCAAACTGGTAAAAATTTTGAAGCTAATACACAAAATTTAATGGGTGTAAAAGCCCAAGTTTTTATCAATGAGATGTCTATAGCTTATGCTGCTGCTGATATTGTTATTTCAAGAGCAGGGGCATCTTCAATTAGCGAGTTAACAATAGTTTGTAAACCATTAATTTTAGTACCTTCTCCCAATGTTTCCGAAGACCATCAAACACAAAATGCAATGGCCTTAGTAACTAAAAATGCAGCTATTTTGGTAACAGATCAGCAAGCTGGCTTAGAGTTAGTTGAAAAAGCTATAGCATTAGCCCAAAACGAAGACTTAAAAATAGAGTTAAAAGAAAATATTAAAGAGTTGGCAAAACCAAATGCCTTAATAGATATTGTAAATCAAATTGAAGCTTTAATTATATGAACTTAAACAATATTAAAATAGCATATTTTATAGGTATTGGCGGCATAGGAATGAGTGCCATAGCTAGATATTTTAAAGCAATAGGAATAGAAATTTTTGGGTATGATAAAACTGAAAATGATTTTACAAAAGTATTAAGTTCAGAAGGGTTTAAAATTCATTATTATGAGGATATCAGTGCAATTCCAAAAGAAATAGTAGAACAACCTGAGAGCACAGTTGTTATTTTTACACCTGCTATTCCAAAGGATAATACAGAGTTAGTTTATTTAAAAAACAAAGGTATTAAGCTGCATAAACGAGCGGAAATTTTAGGTGCAATTTCTAGAAATTCTTACACTATAGCCGTAGCAGGTACACACGGAAAAACTACTACTAGCGCCATGATTGCGCATATTTTAAATGAATGTGGCGTAAATTTTACAGCATTTTTAGGAGGTATTAGTACAAATATTAATAGTAATTATATACATAAAATAGATGGGTTAGAAATATTCGATTTGCCAATAACAGTAGTAGAAGCAGATGAATATGACCATTCATTTTTGCAACTATCTCCCAATATTTCAATAGTAACATCTGCAGATGCCGACCATTTAGATATTTATGGCGAGGCAGATGAAGTAAAAAAATCATTTCAAGATTTTGTAAATTGCACAAATAGCAATGGATTAGCAATTGTACAAGAAAGTTTAGATTTAAAATTTAAGGGTAAAAGAATCCTTTATGGCAAAGCCAATTCTACAGAGGCCAATTACTCAAACATTTGCATAGTTAACCATCAATTTGTCTTTGATTTTAAATTTAATAATATACATCAAATTGTAATCAATGGTATTCCTGGGTTTCATAATATTGAAAATTCTACAGCAGCTATCATCGCTTGCTTACAGTGCAATGTTCCAATGCAAAATATTGCAACTGCTTTAAACAATTTTAAGGGCGTAAAGCGAAGATTTGAGTACGTTGTAAATACAGATAAATATGTGGTTATAGATGACTATGCGCATCATCCAACAGAACTTACTGCCTGTATAAATTCAGTAAAAAAACTATATCCTGATAAGAAATTGATAGGTGTGTTTCAGCCACATTTATATAGCCGTACACGCGATTTTGTAGATGATTTTGCAATTGCTTTAGATCTGTTAGATGAATGTTGGTTGTTAGATATTTATCCGGCACGCGAGCAGCCCATAGAAGGCATCAATTCTGAATATTTAGCTATTAAAATGAATAGCAAAGTTAGATTAATGAGCAAGCCCAATGTATTAACAAATATTGAAGAAGAAAAGCCAGAATTGTTACTTATATTGGGAGCAGGAGATATTGATCAATTAATTAAGCCAATAAGAAATTTGTATGCGTAGAATAGCGGCTTTTATTAAACAAAATAAAAAATGGAATATAGCATTATGGGTATGTATTACTCTGTTTTTATTAGTTTCATTAATAGCACTAAATAGTAAAGAAAAAAATCTAAAAGTTAAAAGAATAACCGTTAAAATATTTCCTGAAAATGAACTTTATTTTTTGGATAGTGCGGCCATTTTAGAAATAATGAAAGGAATAGAACCAAATATGATGATAGTAGGCGGTAAAATTGGTTTTTTAAAAATTGATGAAATGGAAGCAGATTTAGAAGCAAATCCCTTTGTAGAACAAGCAGATATTTCTGTAGACGTAGCTGGTAATATGCGTGTAAAAATATTACAACGTAGTCCTGTATTAAGAGTTTTTAATAATAAGGCACAAAGTTATTATGTAGCAAAAAATGGATATAAAATTCCGGTAAATTCTGCCTTTACAGCAAGGGTAATAGTAGCTACCGGAAATATCAATGAAAACCTTTCTGACAGTGCATTTCCGAAGACAATGGTATTAAGAGATTTGTACCAAGTAGCAGCATATTGCAATGACAATGAATTTTGGAATGCACAAATTGAACAATTATATGTAGATAATTATAATGATATAATATTGGTTCCTAAAGTAGGAAATCATACTATTGTAGTAGGTTCGGCAAATAATATGGAGGAAAAATTTGCACACCTGAAAGATTTTTATACTAAAGGGCTGAATAATTTGGGATGGGATAAGTACAAACTGATAAACTTAAAATATAAAAATCAGATAGTAGCTGAAAAATTTGGGAATTGGATACCGAGATTAGATTCATTAAGGATAAATAAAAAGTAAAAGAAAAATAAAGTAATATGTCAAATAAACTGATAGTAGGATTAGATATTGGAACAACAAAAGTTTGTGCAATAGTTGGCCAAAAAAACGAAAACGGAAAAATTAATATTCTAGGCGTAGGATCAGAGCCATCATTAGGAGGCGTTATGCGTGGAGAAGTGGCCAATATTTCAAAAACCGTAGATGCCATAAAAGGAGCGATAGCCAAAGCCTCTAAAATTTCAAATGTAGACATAGCAGCTGTGTATGTTGGCATAGCAGGCGAACATATCAAGAGCTTTCAACAAACTGGTGTAAGAATTAGAGAAAATTCAGAAACTGGTATTACAAAAGCAGAGCTTTTAGAAATGAATACAGAACAATATAGAATAGCTGTAGAACCAGGCTCTAAAATACTACATGCATTAGCGCAAGAATATACTATTGATAACAGATTTAATTCTAAAGAACCCGAAGGAATGCCTGGAACCAAATTAGAATGCAAGTACCATGTAGTAACAGGTCGAATAAGCGCTGCAAGAACCATTCAACAATGTGTAGAAACATCCGGATTGATAGCAACAGATATTATTGTTGAGCCTATTGCATCTGCATTAGCGGTTCTAAGTACCGAAGAATTAGAAGCTGGCATAGCCATTTTAGATATTGGAGGAGGTACTACAGATTTAGCCATTTTTCATAATGGAAAAATAAGACACACAGCAGTTATTCCATTTGGTGGCGAAATAATTACGGCAGATATAGCCGAAGCTTTTGGTATTTTACCAAAACAAGCAGAAATGATAAAAGTAAAACATGGCCACGCCTTAGTTGAAGGAACCAAAAGTAACGAAGTAATTATTGTACCAGGTATAAATGATAGAAAGCCAAAACAAATAATGGTGCGTAATTTAGCACATGTAATTCATGCCAGAATGAACGAAATCATTGAAATGGTAAGTGATGAAATTGATATTTCTGGGTATAAAAATAAGTTGAATTTAGGAATAGTTTTAACAGGTGGTGGTGCACAATTAAATGACCTTTCGCAATTGGTAGAATATATTACCCACTGCGATGTTAAAATAGGCCTACCTGATCCTCACTTAGGAAAAGGATTAATAGAAGAAGTGCGTAGTCCGATGTTTGCAACCTGTATTGGTTTGGTGTTAAAAGGGTTTGAAGATATGGAGCCTAATAATGAGAAAACCAATAATCCTAAAGAAAAAGTTAAAACAAAAAACAATAGCGGTGGATTATTAAGTGGATTCCTTGGTGGATTTAAAAAATGGATGGATGACGATTCAGCAATGGACGATTTTAAATAGAAAACAAAAATGAATTATTTTAAAGTAGAATTACCAAAAGACGCATCATCCATTATAAAAGTAATGGGTGTAGGCGGTGGCGGCAGCAATGCTGTTAATTATATGCACAGTAAAGGAATAGTGGGCGTTGATTTCTTTTTGTGCAATACCGATGCGCAGCATTTAGAACGCAGTCCAGTATTAAATAAAATACAATTGGGCAGCAAACTTACAGAAGGATTAGGAGCAGGCGGAGATCCAGAATTTGGTAAACGTTGCGCCATGGAAAGTTTAGATCAAATAGAAGAAGCGCTACGTCACAATACCAAAATGTTATTTATAACAGCAGGTATGGGTGGTGGAACTGGTACCGGTGCAGCTCCAATTATTGCTCAAAAGGCACGTCAAATGGGTATTTTAACTATTGGAATAGTAACACGTCCATTTATCAGTGAAGGTCCTCAAAAGGCTGAAAAAGCAGAAATGGGTATTGCCGATTTGAAACCACATGTAGATGCTCTTTTAGTAATTAGCAATGAGCGCATTTGGCAAATGTTTCCAAATACTAAATATTCAGAAGGATTAAGTAAAGTAGATGATATATTATTTACTGCTTCAAGAGGTATTGCTGAAATAATAACCAAAGAAGGTTACATGAATGTGGATTTTAGAGATGTAAAAACAGCCATGGAAAACAGTGGAAGAGCTTTAATGGGTTCGGGAATGGCGGTTGGTGATGATAGAGCAATGATAGCTGCTCAGCAAGCACTAGATTCTCCTTTATTAGATGACAATAGTATTGAAGGGGCTAAACATATTTTAGTAAATATAAGTTTTGGTAATGACGAGCCGTTTACCAACGAGGTTAATATGATTATCGTTTTTTTCCAGCAGCAAGCTGGTTTAAAAGCGAATTTAAAATTTGGATTGACCCATAATGAAAATCTAGACAAAGAATTAGCCATTACATTGGTAGCTACTGGATTTGAAAATAATGCCGAATTATTTGAAAAAAGTGTTTTAGATGAAAATGATGGTGTTATTGAAATTGACTTTATGAATGCGGAAACAATTGTTTTACCTATAGAAAATCAGGTATCAATCATACAACCTATTTTTGAACCAATGCTGCGTCCGTTAAGAGATAATAACAAAGAATCAATAGAAAAACCTAATAGAGATGCTGGCAATTCAATGGATACACCTGCCTATAAACGTTACAATATTGAACTTGAAGAACTGCAACAAGGAGTAGAGGTTTCTAAGGTATTTTTAGAAGAAGAAAAAGAAAATAAAACAGCTAGGTTTAAAGAAGGTGGCAATAAATATTTGCATGATAATGTAGATTAAAATTATACCTTAATTTCGATTAATAAGATAATATTTTATTTTTAGTTTACACTTTTTATTTCTTTTCCTCTTTTCTGCCTTATTTTCGCAGCAATAAATGCTAACGGTAAACAATATTTTAGAAACTATTGAAGCAGTAGCTCCGCTTGTTTATCAAGAAGATTATGATAATGCCGGGCTTATAACAGGCAATAGAGAGCAGCTTGTAACAGGTGTTATGTTAAGTTTAGACACCACAGAAGAGGTTGTGGAGGAAGCCATTGCGAATAATTGTAATTTAATAATAGCCCATCATCCAATAGTATTCAAGGGTTTAAAAAAAATTAATGGTTCTAATTATGTAGAAAAAACGATCATAAAAGCCATTAAAAATGATATTGCAATATATGCTGCTCATACCAATTTAGACAATGTTTTGCAAAATGGTGTTAATCAAAAATTGGCAGAAGTAATTGGTCTTCATAATATTTCAATTTTAGCTCCTAAGTCCGAATTACTTCAAAAATTGTCCATATTTATTCCTCATGAGAATTTAGAACAATTAAAAAATGCATTGTTTGAAATAGGAGCAGGAAATATTGCAAACTATAGCGAATGCAGTTTTAGTACCCAAGGAATAGGAACTTTTAAACCTACTTTAAATGCTCAACCAATAAAGGGTACACAAGGAATTTCTGAATCAGTAAATGAGGTTAAATTAGAAGTAATATTGCCAGGCTACTTAAGTCAAAAAGCAATACAAGTGGCAAAAAAAATACATCCGTATGAAGAAATGGCCTACGATTTGGTGCCATTAGCTAATGCAAACCAAGCAATAGGCGCAGGTGCTATTGGTGAGTTGGAACATGAAATGGAGAGCCAAGATTTTCTAAAATTGTTAAAAGAAAAATTAAATTTATCGGTAGTAAAACATACCGAGTTCAATAATAGAATAAAAAAGGTAGCAGTTTGCGGAGGTGTTGGTAGTTTTTTAATTCATAAGGCTAAAGACGCTAAAGCTGATGCCTATGTTACTTCCGACCTTAAATACCACGAATATTTTGATGCCGAAAATCATATACTGCTCTGCGATGTAGGGCATTATGAATCAGAAATTTACACTTTAGATATTTTTTACGAGCTAATTAAAGAAAAATTCCCTACTTTTGCAGTCGTTTTTTGCAAAAAAAAGACAAACCCAATTCAATATTTTAAATAAAAAAATGGTAGACATATCAATAGAAAAAAAGCTTAAAGCCTTGTGGGAACTACAAGAAATTGATTCTAAAATAGATCAATTAAACCTTTTAAAAGGTGAATTACCAATAGAAGTAGCCGATTTGGAAGATGATATAGTAGGATACGAAACGCGCACAGAAAACATAAAAGCAGACATAAAAGGCTACGAAACTGAAATTGCGAACTACAAAACCAATATCAAACAATTTCAAGATTTACAAAAAAAATACAAAACTCAATTAGATTCAGTTAAAAATAACAGAGAGTTTGAAGCTTTGAATAAAGAAATTGAAATTTCTGGCTTAGAAGTTTTAGCTGCTGAGAAAAGAATTAAAGAAACTCAGTTTCATATTGTTGCTAAAACAGAAAGTTTAGATAAAGTAAACGAAGAAATTGAAAGCAGAAAAAAAGACTTAGAGTTTAAGAAAAAAGAACTTAAAACTATTGTTGCAGATACTGAAAGCGAAGAAAAAGATTTAAACAAAGAGCGTGTAGGCATTGAAAAACTAGTAGACGAAAGACTTTTAAAAGCCTTCAATAGAATTAGAAAAAATGTAAAAAATGGTATTGCCATAGCATCAATTATGCGTGGAAGTTGTGGTGGTTGTTTTTCTAAAATTCCACCTCAAAGACAAAGCGATATCAAACAGCATTTTAAAGTAATAGACTGCGAACATTGCGGTAGAATACTTGTGGACAATGCTGTAACAGGCATAGTGAGTATATTAGAAACAGAGGAAGAAAAACCGAAACGCAGAGTGCGCTCACTAAAAGCAACTAAATAATTTAAAACCAAAGCTACTGTATGCTTGGTTTTAAAATATTAAAAAGGAGTAAAAAGTTTTGTATTCCTTTTTTTATACTTTTTGCAAGTTTCAGTACTTATAGCAAAGCAAGTTTTACTTTTTCGCCCAATATTTTAAAAGCGCAAAATTTAATTTTTGATTTAAAACTTGATGAGGCTGAAAAGATTCTAGTCACTGAAGCAGCAATTACAAAAGATAATTTAGCTATCCCATGGCTTCAAGAGTATGTGCTTTTTTACAAAAATTTTATACTTGAAGAGGAAATACTTTATAATAATTCACTCAAGGTCTGGGATAATTGCATAGCCTCAGCCGAAAAAATTAAGACAAATGATGCCTGGCACAGGTTCGTGCTGTCAGATATGTATTTGCACAGAGCATTAGTGAAATTAAAAATGGAAGCTAATATTTCTGCTGGCAATGATTTAAAAAAAGCCTACACCTTGTTAAAAGAGAATGAGAAATTATTTTACTCATTTTTACCCGATAATAAAAATTTTGGATTGATTCAAGCCGCTATCAGTTCGGTACCTAAAAGCTATTCCTGGCTAACTAACCTTATGGGTTTTGAAGGCAATTTGATTGAGGGCTCAAAAAAAATTGAAGCGTATCTAAACAGTGAGCAAAAAGCAGTTGAGCATATTAATTTAAAAATAGAAACGGCCTTTATTTTTGCATTACTGCAGCATCATTTACAAAAAAATGCCAATGCCGCTTGGAAAACGATTACACCTTATACTATGGGCTATAAAACCAGTATGTTGCAAAATTATATGCGTGCTACTATTGCTAACTATGCGGGTAAAAATGATGAAGTAATAAATATTATTTCACAAAAACCAAGTTATAGCAGTACTTTTCCTTTTTATTTTATGGATTATTTATTAGGATGTGCCAAATTGAAAAAATTAGATACACAAGCCGATATACATTTCAAAATTTATACAATTAAATTTAAAGGCAAGCAATATAAGAAATCTGCTTATCGCTACTTGGCATGGAGTTGTATTCTGCAAAATGATTTGCCAACAGCAGATATCTATTATACCTTATGTTCAAAAAATGGCAGTAATTTGCAAGAAGAAGATAACCAAGCCCAAAAAGAGGCTAAGGAAATAATAAAATGGCCAGCTATTTTGCTAAAACCACGTTTATTATTTGATGGCAAGTACTATGGTCAATCCTTAACCTTATTGAATTCTATTAAGGAAAATGACTTAATTCATTTAAAGTGTAAGCTTGAACTATTGTATAGAAAAGCACGTGTTTATCACGAAACAAATGATTATGCGAATGCACTATTATTGTATGATAAAGTTATAAAAGAAGGTACTAACGAAAGTTACTATTATGCTGCTTACGCTACCCTGCAAATGGGCTTTATTTATGAATTTCAAAAGAAAAACGCCTTAGCAATTCAATATTATAAAAAGGCAAAAAATGACTTTTCTAAAAATTTAGAATATCGCAATTCTATTGAACAAAAAGCAAAAGCTGGGATCAAAAGATTAGGTAGTTAAAGCTATATTTATTAGCAGTAATTGGTATAAAAGTTGAAAAAACAATACCTATTCCAACATAATAACGGAACACAGCAGCAACCACTATAACCCATACAGTATTTTTTTTATTTAAAATACTTACTTTTGCATTATGATTATCAATTTGCAAGGAAAAAATGCAGTTGTATGCGGCAGCACACAAGGAATAGGGAAGGCAATAGCTTTGCAGTTAGCCTTATCAGGAGCCTCTGTTATTTTGGTAGCAAGAAATGAAGAAAAATTAGTGGGGACAATATCTGAACTAGATACGACTCAAAATCAAAAACACACTTATTATATAGCAGATTATAGCAATGTAAATGAGGTAAAACAAATAGCCGACAAAATAGCGGCAAATCACTCAATACATATACTTGTTAATAATACAGGTGGTCCTCCTTCTGGAAAAGCCATAGATGCAAAGGTGGATGAATTTTTAACCGCTTTTAACAATCATTTAATTAATAATCATCAAATGGTGCAAGCGTTTGTACCTAGCATGAAAAATGAAAAATATGGTAGAATTATTAATATTATTTCTACTTCTGTAAAAATTCCATTGCATAATTTAGGGGTAAGCAATACTATTAGAGGGGCGGTTGGCAATTGGGCAAAAACATTGGCCAATGAACTCGCCCAATTTAACATAACAGTTAATAATATTTTACCAGGTGCCACAGAAACAGAAAGACTAAGCACCATTATTACCAGTAAATCGAATCAACAAAATGTAGCCTTAGAAAATGTAAAAAATGATATGCTGCACGAAATACCTATGGGTCGTTTTGGAAAGCCAGAGGAGGTAGCCTATGCGGCAGCATTTTTAGCTTCTAGCATGGCAGCCTATATTACAGGTACTAGTGTGGTGGTAGATGGAGGGCGAACGGCATGCCTATAAAAGTATGGATAAAAGCAGCAAGACTGCGCACATTACCATTGGCGATAGCTGGAGCAATATCAGGCAATTTAATGGCATTAGCAGAAAAAAAATCACTCCATCTTACTATTTTTATTTTAAGTGTTCTTACAGCAGTTGCATTGCAAGTGCTCAGTAATTATGCAAATGATTATGGCGATTTTAAAAATGGTGCCGATACCAGTGAGCGAAAAGATAGGGTAATGGCAAATGGCGAAATATCTGAAATAGCAATGGCAAAAGGCATTAAATATTTAGTGATAATTTGCCTCATTTTAGGCACTACATTATTAACTGTTTCTATAAAAAATATTGGTGTTAGTTCTATTTTTTTATTCTTATTTGGTATTTTAGGTATTGCTGCCGCTTATTTTTATACTGCTGGCAAAAAGCCATATGGATACATAGGCTTGGGCGATTTAGCTGTATTCTTATTTTTTGGATACCTAGCCGTAATGGGTACATATTTCTTACAAACAAGTACTTTAAACTCTCACATTTGGTGGGTGGCATCTGCTATTGGTTTATTAAGTGTAGGGGTTTTAAATGTCAATAATATAAGAGATATAGAAACGGATAAACTAAAAAATAAAATAACTATCCCTGTTAATATTGGCCATAATAACGCCATAAAATACCATGTTTTTTTAATGGCCTCAGCTTGTATTTGTTTTCTTGTGTATGTTTACTATCAGTATAATCATCCATTGCAAATGTCTTTTTTACTCATTTTGCCATTATTCTTAAAACATATTATGGCATTAAGAAAAGCTAAAAAAGAAGAAAGAATAAGTTATAACATGCAACTCAAAAAACTCTCAATTTTAACACTCTTTGTAAGTTTAATATTCTCTATTAGTCAAATTTATTTTTCGTAAAATAGCAATGGGATTGCAAGCTAAAATACAGAAGCATACTTTAGTTTTTAAAAAAGCTGCCACCACTAGTAGAGGAGAATATAAGGAACGTATTATTTATTTATTAGAGATTTGGAATGCAGTAAATCCTGAAATAATAGGAACAGGAGAGTGCGCACCCTTGGCAGGATTGAGTATAGATGATGTGCCAGAATACGAATCTGTATTGCAAACTTTAGTAAAACAAATAAATAACAATAAATCTACTGATAGTATCGATTTTAATGCATTTCCAAGTATTAAGTTTGGATTAGAAACAGCCTTGCTCGATTTAAAATTCGGTGGAAACAAAATAATATTTCAAAATTTTTATGCTATTGGAAAGCAAGGCGTTCCTATTAATGGCCTAATATGGATGAATGAAATTGACAAAATGCGCGATGAGTTAATTCAGAAAATAGCGCAAGGTTTTGAATGTATTAAAATAAAAATTGGGTCTTTAGATTTTGATGAAGAATGTAAATTATTAGAATTCGTAAGGCAACAAAAAGGAGGCGAAAAATTAATATTGAGAACTGATGCCAATGGTGCGTTTACAAATGATGATGCCTTAAGGAAATTAAAAGAACTAAGACGGTATAATTTGCATAGTATTGAACAACCAATAAAAAAAGGCAATACTGATTTTATGGCGGAATTGGTGGCTAAATCACCTGTGTCTATTGCTTTAGACGAAGAATTGATAGGCACTTTTAATAAAAAAGATATTTTTAATTTGTTAAAAAATATCAATCCCGCATTTATTGTTTTAAAGCCCAATTTATTAGGTGGTTTTATTCAAACAGACACTTGGATAAAAACAGCACAAGAATTAAATATAGGGTATTGGATAACTTCGGCCTTAGAGAGTAATATTGGCTTAAATGCTATAGCACAATATACTGCAAATTTGAATATTGGCGGTTATCAAGGTTTAGGTACTGGGCATTTGTATGTCAATAATTTTAAACCCAATACCAGTATTAAACATGGCTATATTTGGTGTGATATGGGTAACGAAGTTTCAGATAATTCTGAATATCCATATAATGAATAATCAATAAAATGATAAAAAATAGTTTCATATTTAGTTTGATATTTTTTTTACTAAATGTACATGCCCAAAAAAAAGGTTGTACCGATTTGCAAGCTGCTAACTACGACCCTACAGCCATTCAAAATGATGGTTCGTGTGTGTATAATACCACTAATTATATACCCCAAATAATTTGCAGCAAATTAAGCGATTCCTTAAAAGAAAGCAGTGGTTTATTGAATTATAATAATTGGTTTTGGTCGCAGGGAGATAGTGGCAATGAACCTACACTGTATGCTTTTGATAGTATTACGGGAAAGATAATTCATCAAACTTTTATAAAAAATTATGCCAATAAAGATTGGGAGGATATAACCCAAGACTCGTTGCATTTTTATATTGGCGACTTTGGCAATAATGATGGCAATAGAACAGATTTGCTAATTCTTATAGTGAATAAAGCTGATTTAAAGTTAAACCAAAAGAGAGATAGCTTAGATGCAGCACTTATTAAATTTAGTTTTGCTGACCAAACGAGTTTTGTAACAAGGAGTCAAAATCATAATTTTGATATGGAGGCTATGTCTTTTTATAAGGATAGTCTCCATTTATTTAGTAAAAATTGGGTAGATAACAACACAAGGCACTATATATTACCAGCTATAGCGGGTACTTATAGTTTATCGCCATTAGAAACCTTGGTCGTAGACGGGCAGGTAACAGGTGCTTGCATCAATGCTAAACAAGATAAAATAATATTAACGGGTTATAATAAAAGCACGGGTGTGTGTTTTATGCATATGCTCTCAAAGTATCATAATGGGGCTGTATTTAATGGCAATAAACGCAGAATTGGTTTAGGAAATGCTTTGTCCTTTGGGCAAAATGAAGCAGTTTGTTTTAAGGGTAATACCTTGTATTTTACTAACGAAGAAAAATTTACTTCGGCCAGTTTAAGAAGGGTAGAAATAGGCCAATGGTTTACAGAGAAGGTAAAGGATACCAATGGATTAAATTTATTGCATATTGAAAGAAATAAGTTTAAGGTATATCAATTAAAAAGTAATTTAATTATAGAAGGTGAGCCCAGTGCCATTAAGCAGGAGGTTGTTTTGCTGAATACAGAGGGCAAGATAGTACTCAGTAAAATCATGGATACTCCCATTGAATATCTGGATATTAAACTACTGCCCAAAGGAATTTATATATTGCGAATAGGCACCTTTTGGCAGAAAGTATGGATAGAGTAGAAAGCGTGTTAAATTTTACCACGCTTTTTTTATGATATGATAACTTATAAAACTATTCGAACTCTGCTTGTAGTATTTTTTTGATTTCTACTACAGTTTCTTCTTCTAGTTCGGTTCTGCGAACTAGGTCGTCATTGGTGCAGCTTAGAACAGATTTAGCGGTATCTAAGCCTATGTTTTTAAGCTCATCTATTATCCAGCTATCTATTTCGTCAGCAAATTCTTCTAAGTCGATATCTGAATCATCAAATTCTACATCTTCTCTGTACACCTCTATATCGTAACCTACTAAGCGGCTGGCTAAACGGATATTAAAACCGCCTTTACCAATGGCTAAGCTCACTTGGTCGGGGTGTAAAAATACGTTGGCTTTTTTGGTATTTTCATCTAATGTAATGGATGAAATTTTAGCTGGATTAAGAGCTCTTTGAATAAATAAGGTGCTATTGGTAGTAAAGTTGATAACGTCTATATTTTCGTTTCTCAGCTCGCGCACTATGCTATGTATTCTGCTACCTTTCATACCCACGCAAGCGCCTACAGGATCTATTCTGTCATCGTAGCTTTCTACGGCTATTTTAGCTCTTTCTCCTGGCTCTCTTACTATTTTTTTGATAGTTATTAAACCATCTAAAATTTCTGGTACCTCTAGTTCCATTAATTTTTCTAAGAATATAGGAGAGGTACGAGATAATAATATTTTAGGTGTACCGTTTAGCATCGTAACTTCGTGAACAATGGCTTTCAAAGTTTCGCCTTTTTTGTAAAAATCTTCGCCTATCATTTCGGTTTTTGGTAATAATAGTTCATTGCCATCATCGTCTAATACCATTATTTCTTTTTTCCATATTTGGTATACTTCACCTGTTATTATTTCGCCTACTTTATCGCTGTATTTACGGAACAATTCGTCTTTCTCTAATTCCATAATTTTGGTCATTAAAGTTTGACGGGCGGCTAATATATTTCTTCTTCCAAAGAAATCCATTGGCACTTGGTCTATAGCATCTTCACCTAATTGATAATCGGCCTCTAGTTTTCTAGCTTCTGATAGGCTTATTTGTATGTTTTCATCTTCTACTTCGCCTTCGTCTACAATTAAGCGGTTTCTAAAAATTTCTAAATCACCTTGTTCGGTATTGATGATAACGTCAAAATTTTGATCATCGCCATAACGTTTTTTCAACATATTACGAAATACTTCTTCCAGCACACGCATAAGCGTTGCACGGTCTATGTTTTTAAATTCTTTAAACTCAGAGAAGGAATCTACCAATCCTCTTACGGTCATTACTTGTGCTGACGGTGCAGCGGTTGCTTTTTTACTCATTTGAATGATAAAATTATGTTAGCTTGTTTTATTTGATTGAATTGAATTACACGTTTTATTGGTAATTCTGTTTTTTTAGGTTTAGGGTTTTCAAAGTATTGAAAAGTAAGATCAGTGGCTTCTATTTTTAATAATTTACCGACTATTTCTGTATCGTCTTCAAGTTTTAATTGAAAAGTTCTTCCGATATGTTTAGGGTATTGTCTAATGTTTTTAAGGGCACTATCGGCACCCGGTGTAGCCACATCAATGCTGTAATTTTCTTCTTCCGGTATTTGTTCTTCGGCTCTTTTGTTCAATTGACGACTAACACTGGATATTTGGGCTATACCCAATGGGGCATCTCCATCCAATATAAATTCATGAAAATTTAGATTGTGTTTTTCTTCAATCAAAAACATATCTGGATACTGACTAAGTACCTCATGAAAAAGCTGCGATAATTTACTGTTCAAACTCATATAGAAACAAGTGAGGGGCTTAAAGCCCCTCACTCAATTTTTTTAATACACTACAAAATTAATACTTTTTTATAAAAAAGCAAGTTTTTTTTGAAAAAACGGATTACCTTATCCTAGTACTTTCATTGCCAGATGTGGCAGGTACAGCACTTCTAGTAGAGGTGGCAGTGGTACCTGAGCCAGAGTTGCCAGAGTTTTCAGTAGGTTTTGTAGTTCCGCTAGTGGAATTAGTTCTTTCTTTTGTTTCTGGTTTAGGTGTGCTACTTGGTGTAGAGGAAGGTTGGTTTCTATTGGTTGTAGTTTGTGATAATATTTTAAGGATTCCAACTCCTAATTTTATTGCGTTACCTACTTTTTCTATTTTTTCAGCACTGCTATAAACTTCATCATCGCTAGTGTTGCTGCATCCATTTGGTCCACTGCCTCCATTTTGATGTGGTTGGCCTTCGCTACCATGTTTTGAAAGTCCTCTAATACAAGTGTCTAATTGTTTGCTACATAATTGATTTTTAGCATTTAAAAAATTGTATTCGGTTAGCAATTGGTTAAATTGAGCAGTAAGTGAAGATACTTTATTTTGCAATGTAGAATTTTGATTATTCAATTCTTGGATAGTTGCATTTTTGTCTTCAATTTGTTTTTTATACTCATCGCAATTCGTTTCTGTTTGCTTGGCTTTTAAATCGGCAACTTGGTCTTCCAAGTCTGTTTTTTGTTTACGTAGTGCATTGGTTACAGCTTCCATACTGTCTAAAGATTTAGTGTATGCTTTAGCAGCATTTTTAAGTACTATTACCTCAGCATTTAAAGCATCTTTGGCATCATTACAAGCTTTTAATAATTGGTCGTTGTTGCCACCATTATTGTCTTTGCTGTCATTGCATTTTTTAAGTTGAAGTATTAGGCTATCTATTTTATTAGTCATGCCATTGATACGTGTATTTTTTTCACCTAAAATTTTTACCATTGCTGCCATTTCAATACTGCAATTTTCTTTTTCATTTTTACATTTTGCTAATTGAGCAATGTATGTATCGCAGTTAGTAGTACTTTTTTTGCAATTTTCTAAATCTACAATTGTAGCATTTAATATATTTTGCAAGCTATCCGCTTTTTTGGCAGCCCATTTAGCATTATTCTCTGCTTTTTCTTTCTCAGTTTTAGCTTTTAATATTTCAGCATCATTTTGGGTGCCGTTGCCTTTTTTGCAATTTTCTAACTCTGTATTTCTTTGAACTAAAATAATATTTAAACTATCGGCTGTTTTTTTAGCTTGCACGGTTTCAGCTTTTGCTTTTATTATTTCAGCATTATTGATAGTGCCATTCGTTTTTTTGCATTTATCTAATTCACTGTTTAAAACTATTAAAACGCTATTCAGACTATCAATTTTCTTATTGGCTTTTACTAATTTATCCGCATCATTTCCTTTTATAACTTGTCCGTCTGTTTTTACGTTTTCACTTTTTCTTAAATCTATAATTTCAGTTTTCAAGCGTTCTATTTCAGCTAGGTTTAATGCTTTTTCGGTTTCACATTGTTTGCGTTTAGCTAGTTCTCTTTCATACAATTGGCAAGGTGTTAATGGTTTTCCTGTAGCTTCGTCATATTTTATAACATCGTTGCATTTTTTCAAAGATAATATTTCGGCATCTTGCTGTGTTTTATTTCTTTTTAATTCGTCTATTTGTTTTTGGAGAATTAATATTTCGTCTGTTTGCGTAATAACTTTATTTCTTAAAATAACATTATCAGAGTTTAAAACAGTATTTTGATTTTTACAAATTTTAATAGCTTCAGTTTCGTTGTAAGTTCCTTTTTCTTTTTCTAAAATTTCTTTTTCACGTTGCTCAAGCTGTTTTTGTTTGGTATTTAAATCTATCTCCTTTTGTTTTAATTCTTTTTCTTTGGTATTGTCTACTGTCGTTTTAATTATTTTTTCAATGTACACCGTATCGTGTTTAATCACCGTTTTTACTTCTCCTTTTTTTAAATAAACGGTATCACGTTTTATGATTCTAATAGTATCTTTTTGTACTATCTTAACCGTATCTTTTTGTTTTACAGTATCCTGATATACTGGGTCTACTTTATCCTCGCCCCAAGTTCTATTGCAATGGCCAATGCCAAAAGAAATACCACCATAAATATCTGCCCCTCTAAAGTTAGAATTAGAAGATACATTTAATAAACCTCCTAAATTATCAGAACCAAAAAATACTGGCCCAACTCTTACATAAGTGCCAATATATACATTTTTATAATTTTCTGATAATGTAATTGGCATGCTAAATTCAAAGCCACGAGATTCAACTCTAGGTATAATAGATAGCATAGAAGTACTCCGCATACCTGTTGAATTTATGCCTTTTAAACTTTGATTCCAGTACACAGATGTGTAAATATTTTTAGCTAATCTAAAATCTGCTTGAATGTTTAATGCAGTTGGCAAGCTTGTAGAAAAACCGCTGCTTTTATTGGCGCCCATTTGACCAAATACATTTTTACCTATGGTGTCTAATGCATTTTGCGTTGGTTGGTTAAATCCGTTTAAAATATTTTTAGAAACACCGATACCACTGTTCGCAGCATTGAATGTGTATTTAGTACTATTTCTATTGTATTTTACACCACCAAGGTCATTGATACCCATTGCCAATTTAAAATCATAATCGTTTCTTAAATTATTGTTATTACAGGCTTTGTTTGTTGCATATTTGCCTTTTTGTGAAGTATAAGAATAGGTTAAACCTAAATCTAATCCGGCACCTGCGCCTTTAGATTGAAGTGTAAAAAGACCATACGGTTTATTGAATGGTGCCACCACACTTTTATCGTTTGTGTATGCATAATCTAAGCCATTGCTGCCAATAGTTGCAGAATTATTGCCATTAATAGTTAAGTCTAAATTATCGCCTTTTAAATAGGTAGCGCCTAATCCTCTTATGAATTTAACAGTAAGACCACCATTCCATTGGTGATGTTCAGATTTACTAATGATACCTGCATAGGTAAAACTTAATTCTTGATAACTCTGTGCATTGGAGCCAAATTTTCCATTGCTGTATTTGGTATTGCGTTTTAATGCATCGCTACTACTGTAAATGCCGCCACTACTATCTAATCCATTAAATGCCATTCTAGCAAAAGGCTCGCTTATGCCAAATAGTTGCAAACTGCTTCTTTGACGGGTATTGATACTCATACTCGCTTTTTTTCCTACTGGAAAAAGAAAAGATGGTCCCCAAATATCTTGATTAAAACTAAATTGTTTGTCTTTGCCATTCAAATCTTCTAAAAGCCAATTCTTTTTATAATCTGCTTTGCCGTCTATACGGGTATATTGTTGATCGAAATAACTACCATTAGCCCATTCATTTAATTTAATAGGCGCATTGTATTCTAAATAATTATTATAGAAATTAATACCTCTACCCCAAAAATTAAAGTAATATTTATACTTTGAATCTGCAATAGAAGCTGCGTTATTGTAAACACCATAAGTGCCATTGTAATTGCCGGTGGTTCTTCCAAGCCATTGCTGTGCATTTGCGTTTGCTGAAATTAGCAATAATACAATGACTAAATTTTGTTTTGTAATGATTTTGAGCATAATAATTAATTGTCTTTAAAATGGTTAATGTTTTAAAGAAGGTGCAAAGCACATCTTCTTTTTTGTATAATTCAAGTATTATGCCAAAAATTAGACACAGCAGTTAAACCCTTGTAGTACTTAGCAATTTTTAATTATTTAAAGTAATATAAAAATATTAATATTGTAAAGTTTAGCAATAAATGATTGCTATTTATAAAAGTGAAAGAAATTTTTTTTGCCATAATATTATTTTTTCTTTGGGTTTTTTAACTCAATTTTTATGTTACATGTTTTCAATTGGCTAAATATAATTAATGAAAAAAGTACTCACTATATTGGTATTTATAGCTTGTTTGCAATCGTATGCACAAACTATTGTTGTAAAAGATAAGATTACACTGCAACCATTAGCTAATGTGCGAATATTAAAATCGGGGATATATGATGCTGTCTCAAATAGAAAGATAGTATTCGATAGTACAAATGCCAAAGGGGAATTTAAATTTATAATACAATTTAATCCATTAGAGACTTTTAAATTTTTGTTCGAAGATTATTACACAGAAATATATACAGGTGAAGCATTAGAAAAAATGAATTTTTTAATTTTTCTAACAGAAAATATTGTCACATTGAATCAAGCAGTGGTTTCGGCCTCTCGTTTTGAAGAAAAAGTAGAAGATGTAGACAAGCAAATTGTGGTGATTAATAAAAAGGAAATGGCGTTTATAAACCAATCGACTACTGCCGATTTATTGCAACAAAGTGGAAAAGTGTTTGTGCAAAAAAGTCAGATGGGTGGAGGCAGTATTGTAATGAGAGGTTTTGAGGCAAACAAGGTATTGATGGTGGTAGATGGTATACGCATGAATAATGCTATTTACAGAGGAGGGCATTTGCAAAATTCTATTTCGGTAGATAATAATATGTTAGATAAAACAGAATTGTTATTTGGCGCTGGTTCTGTAATGTATGGTAGCGATGCACTTGGTGGAGTTGTTAGTTTTTACACTAATAATCCTTCGCTTTCTAATGTCGCTAAACCATTCATAAAAACAAATGCATTTTTGAGATATGGCACCGCTATGTCTGAAAAAACAGGACATATAGATTTTAATTTTGGCTTAAGAAAAATAGCATTTTTAAGTTCATTTACCTTTAGCGATTTTAATGACATGACTATAGGAAAAAGAGGTACTAAAAATTATGAAAACTGGGGTAGAAGAACATTTTATATAGATAGAATTAACAATAAAGATTCAATGGTTTTAAACAAAGATTCTTTTAAACAAATTCCAACAGGATATAAGCAGTATGATGTAATGCAGAAAATTTTATTTAAGCAAAACAAATATCTAACACACACTTTTAATTTTCAATATTCTACAACCTCTAATATTCCAAGATATGATAGATTAACTGAATTGCAAAGCAATGGAAAGCCTGAGCAAGCAGAATGGTATTACGGGCCGCAAACCAGACTTTTAACTTATTATAAATTAGCAATCGAAAAAGCCACTATTGGATTTAATAAGGCCAATATTCTTTTAGCGTATCAGGATTTAAAAGAAAGCAGGAATAACAGAGGTTTTGGAAGTAATTTTAAATCCAAAAGAGTAGAAAATATCAAAGTTCTTTCGTTAAATGCTGACTGTGAAAAACGCATATTTGAAAAATCTGAATTAAGATACGGTGCCGAGTTTACAACAAATGATGTAGTTTCTACTGCCACCAGAGAGAATATATTAAACGGTAATATAACACCTCAAACTACACGCTATCCCGATGGCGGTTCTATAATGCGGACTTATGCATTGTATGCCAGTCAAACCATTTACTTATCTAAAAATTGGTTGTTGAATTCTGGTTTGCGTTTTACAAATACCTATTTAAAGTCTAATTTTAATGATAAAAGTTTTTTCCCGTTTTTGAAAAACCAAATAGAACAAACCAATCAAAACACAAGTGGTAATATTGGATTAGTGTATTTATTAAAAAATAATTTAAAAATGTTTGCGAGTATAGCCACAGGCTTCAGAGCGCCCAATGTAGATGATATTGCAAAAGTATTTGAAAGCAATGCAGGCAGAGTTATTATTCCAAATGCCAATTTAAAGCCAGAGCAAACCACCACCATAGACTTTGGTATAAATAAATCGTTTAACAAAAAACTAAATATTGAATTAAACGGATTTTATAACAATTATAGCAGCGCTTTAACAATTGGCAGAAGCCAGTTGAATGGAAATGACACCATCACGTTCAATGGTGTTTTAAGCAATATTTATACAACTCAAAATGCGCAAAATGCTTTTATTTATGGTTATTATTCAGGCATTGACTATGCATTCAATAAAAAATGGAACTTAAATGCTTCTTTAAATTATACTTATGGAAGAATAAAAACTGATACTACCGATTATCCTTTAGATCATATATCACCAGTATTTGGAAGAGTATCCGCCATGTATAAAACCAAGCAATTAAAAGTAGAATTGTTTTCTATATTTAATGGTGCAAAAAAAACCACGGATTATAATTTGGTAGGAGAGGATAATCCAATTTATTCTGCAGATGCTATCAAAGGCTTTAACCCAGCTTTTTTTACCCTCAATATAAGAGGTTCTTATCAACTGAATAAAATTATTCAATTTCAACTAGCCGTTGAAAATATTTTAGATCAGCATTACCGTACATTTTCTTCAGGCTACAGTGGAGCAGGCAGAAATTTAATGGCTACAGTAAGAGGAAGTTTCTAAGCAGTAAAAATTCTATTTTATCTATTTAAATACCAAATGCTAATATTTAAAAAGGTAGCAAAACATACCCAAAGTAAATACGGAATTTGGAGTTTAGCAGATAATGGTGAGATTTTATGATAACTTTTTAACATTAATATGATAACAAAAAGAAGCAATAAAATGTCTATAGCAGCCATAGCAGGCGAATGAAAATAAAAGAAGAAAATAGACCATAAAAAATTAAGAACTAATTGAATGGCAAAATAGGTGTAAGCATCTTTTTTTTCTCTGTTTTTAGTAGATTCAATTACTAAGTACAATGAAATACCCATTAGTATATAAAGAATGGTCCATATCGGTCCAAAAAAATAGTTTGGCACATTAAAACTTGGTTTGATAATGGTAGTATACCAATCTGTAATTGAAGAAATAGTAAACAAACTAGAAATACTTCCAATTGTTAATGGTATTAAAATACAAATGATGAGTTTAAGCGTTTTCATTGTTTTGTTTTAATGGTTCAAACCTCACTATTTTTTTCCAATTCTAAAATCTATTAATTAAAAGTGCGTTTTACTAATAATTCTGCGGCTCTTTGGCTTGCGCCTGGTCCACCCACTTTTATTCTTAGTGCTGCATAGCCTATCAACATTTCTTTTCGTGCGGGGCCATCTAAAATTTTTAATAATTCATTTTTAATATGTCTAGTTGTTAATTCATGTTGAATAATTTCTTTAACCAAAAGTTTATCCAATATCAGATTTACCAATGAAATATACTTTACCTTAATTACCATTTTACCTATTTTGTAACTTAAATTGCTAAATTTATAACAGACCACTTGTGGGCAATTTAGCAAGGCGGCTTCTAAGGTTGCTGTACCGCTGCATACTAAAGTAGCATGCGCATTGGCAAGTACATCATATGTTTTTCCTTTTATAAGTTTAATATTCCCGTCACCGATGTATTGGCTGTAAATATCATCGCTGATATGACTAGCTCCAGCCAATACAAAATCATAATTTGGAAACTCCTTTATAACGCTTAACATGGCAGGTAATACATGTTTAAGTTCACCCATTCTGCTACCTGGAAGTAAGGCTATTATTGGTTTTTTAATTTCAAATTCTGTTTTAAAATTGGGATTAAATGTGTATTGCGCTATGGCATCACAAATAGGATTACCAACATAATCTAACTTTACTTTATAGGGTTTGAAAAAGTCAGTTTCAAAGGGTAAAATAGTGTACAAATAATCTACATATTTTTTTATTTTAAAAGCACGTTTAGTATTCCATGCCCATACCTTAGGACTAATATAATAATGGGTTTTAAAGCCATTCTCTTTGGTAAATTTAGCTATGCGCATATTAAAGCCAGGATAATCAATAAGCACAACTGCATCTGGATTGAAATCTAAAATATCTTTTTTGCATTCTTTAATAAATGAAAAAATCTTACCTAAGTTTTTAATAATTTCTGTAATACCCATTATAGCTGTTTCGCGGTAATGCTTTACCATTGTTCCACCTTCTTTTTGCATTAAATCGCCACCCCAAAATCTAAATTCTGCAGAATTGTCTATCTTTTTAATGTGTATCATTAAATTGGATCCGTGCAAATCGCCACTGGCTTCGCCTGCAATAATATAATATTTCATTAAAATTTAAAAGCTAACTGGTTGCAAAGGTAGGTTACAAGAATTGAATAAAAATATTACTTTTATTTGCATTCATTGTTTGTGCATACGTTACCCTTAGAAATCTCTATATCTTTTAGAGGATTTAACAAATGCCATTCATCAAATGCTTTTTGCAAGGTGTTGATAAATACAGAATCATCTTGCGCACCAGAAATTGCGTACTTTCTATCAAATACAAAATAAGGCACACCACTTATATTCATTTTTCTTGCTTCTTCTATATCATCTTGAACTTCTTTTAAATATGTTTGATTTAATAAGTCATCTTTCAATTTTGAAGTGTCTAAATTTAATAAAGTTGCAATTAATGAAAAAGTTTCGATGTCATCTACATTCAATCCATTAATAAAATAAGCTTCAAAGAGCATTTCTTTGGCTTCAGATTGTTTGCCATAGTGGGCGGCAAAATGCAAAAACTGGTGCGCCCTTAAAGTATTGGCAGGTATGGTTTTATCAAAATTAAAAGCTATACCGTTAGCATGGCCCATTTCTAAAACACCTGCTGTCATTTGTTTTGCATAACTCAAGGTAATTCCTTTACTTTCAGCAAGCGATTGATAAATACTTTTTGTAGTATCTGTTTTTAAATTGAGGTCTAATTGATAGCTTTTCCAGACTATTTCAATTTGATTAGAATTTGCAAAATTGGTTAATGCCTTATCTAATTTATGTTTGCCGATGTAGCAAAAAGGACAAGCGATATCGCTCCATATTTCTATTTTCATTTTATTTAATGTTGTATCTTTTATAGTCATTTTTGTTTTAATGGAATCCTTTGAATTTTCCACTCAGGCTTAGCCAATAAATACTTGTAATAATAATATTAAATAAATCGATTTCATAATTCTTGTGTGCAATAATAGAAAAAATGTAAATCATGTTAGTTTTATAATCAAATTACAATAAAATAGAGCCTATTTAATTTCCAGTAATTCCCTTAAATTTGCCCCACAATATTTAAAAAGTATGACAAAAGAAGTATATATCGTAGCCGCTGTGCGCACAGCAATGGGAAGCTTTATGGGCACTTTGGCGGGAGTGCCTGCCACTAAACTGGGTGCAGCTGCTATCAAAGGCGCATTAGAAAAAATAAATTTAAATCCTAACGAAGTGCAAGAGGTTTACTTTGGTTCTGTTTTACAAGCAGGTCTTGGACAAGCCCCAGCAAGACAAGCAGCCAAGTATGCAGGTTTACCCAATACTTTTCAATGTACTACTATTAATAAAGTATGTGCGAGTGGTATGAAAGCCATTTCATTAGGTGCTCAACAAATCTTAACAGGAGTAGCCGATGTAGTAGTAGCAGGTGGTATGGAGAATATGAGCGCTGTGCCACATTACTTAATGGGTAGTCGTTCAGGTTTTAAATATGGTAATATACCAATGTTAGATGGTCTTTCAAACGATGGTTTGTTAGATGCATACAATAATCAAATGATGGGCTGGTGTGCCGACTTATGCGCCACTGAATATAAATTTACGAGAGAGCAGCAAGATGAGTTTGCTATCAATTCTTACAAAAAAGCTGCTCAAGCATGGGCCGATGGCAAATTTAATGATGAAATAGTACCGGTAGAAATAACAGACAAAAAAGGCAATATTTCTGTATTTAATCATGATGAAGAATACAAAGCAGTTAATTTCGATAAAATACCTGGTTTAAGAGCAGTATTTAGTAAAGAAGGCACTGTTACTGCAGCCAATGCAAGTACTATGAATGATGGTGCAGCAGCCGTTATATTAATGAGCAAAGAAAAAGCAGAAGCATTAGGTATAAAACCAATTGCAAAAATTACAGGTTTTGCAGATGCAGAGCATGAGCCAGAATGGTTTACAACAGCACCAAGCAAGGCTATGCCTAAAGCAGCAGCTATGGCAGGAAAACAAATTTCTGAAATAGATTATTTTGAATTTAACGAAGCATTTTCAGTAGTAGGTTTGGTGAATAACCAATTATTAAATATAGATAGCCAAAAAGTAAATGTAAATGGCGGTGCGGTGGCATTAGGACATCCTCTAGGTGCCAGCGGTGCACGTATTATTGTTACCTTACTGAATGTATTGAAACAAAATGGTGGCAAAGTGGGTGGAGCAGCAATATGCAATGGTGGCGGTGGTGCCAGTGCCATGGTTGTAGAGTTGGTTTAAGTACTCGTGTTTGGTATTGCTTGCCCAAAGGTTTTTTGGCAAAAACAGTCAGTTTTTTGTTTTTATAAAGTAAGTGAAAATTAAAAGTTATTAATTGGGGTTTTATTGTATTATGTTATATCTGATAAGTTTCCAAACGGAGCCATTTTTTAATTGGTATTTTACCAAGCCTATATTTTTTGCATAGTAGGCGTATTTGTATATATCTTCTATACTATTTGGGTAGTATAGCAATAGGCAATTATTGTATGTTTTATTATTTAACGTTACCTGTTTTAATATTTGAATTTTACCTGAATGCTGATTGGTACTATCGTAGTAATTAAAGTATGAATTAAAGCGATAATATGTATTTGATTTATTTGTTTTTAATAGATTATAAGTAATATCGAAATACATTGAAGCAGTATCTTGAATTTTATCACTAACATTATTGGGTATAATCCAAACTAAAAAAGAATCTTTATAATAATCTGTTACTAATCTGTAATAACGATAATCATAACAAATATCGCCTCCATATCCATTTGGTGTATGTGTTTCTAATCTTGCATTTCGAACCCAAGCACTGTCTATATTGCCAGTTGCGCTATCTTGATATACCCAATAAGTGCCATTTTTAAAATAAAATCTGTCGAGGGCATCTTGTGGAAATTTTACAGTATTGGCTGCCGTACATTCTGTTTTTTTTTGCACCATTTCTTCTGGTTTGCAGTTTGACAAACTTAGTATTACTATGCTACATACTACTAATGAGATGATAGTTGTTGTTTTTATCATTTAATAATTATTTATTCTAGTCTTTGGGGATTTGTGTTATCTATGCGGTATTTTTAACAACTCAAATTTCAACTATTTATTTTACAATATTACAATTTATACCAATGCTCATTTCAAAATAGTACAAAAAAACTTTGCCTCTTTGCGTGCTATTAAATTCTAGTTCCCTTTCTAACAAATAACTTATAAGCAAGTATCTATTCAATAACCTCATTTATCTTTTTCAGTCTAGTTGTCTTGCAGCCAATATCTTATCAAAAAATTAGCTTACAAAAAAAACTTTGCCTCTTTGCGTGCTACTAACTTCTGTCTCCAAAACTCCTAACCCCACTTTATCCTTTTAATAGTCAAAATCCCATTTTCCTACTGAAAAAAAATAGTTATATTTGCGAAGTATATGTATTATCGCTGGACACCTTCCCCTAAATTGAATGACCGCAAGGTTGAAAGTCTAGCACAAAGTATTAATGTATCTACCCAAATTGCTAATTTACTGATGCAACGAGGCGTTGAAACATTTGATGAAGCTAAACGTTTTTTTCGCCCACAACTAACAGATTTATATGATCCATTTTTAATGATGGATATGGACAAAGCCATTCAACGTATTCAAATAGCAATTGCCAATAATGAACGTATTATAGTTTATGGTGATTACGATGTAGATGGCACTACCGCTGTTTCTACTGTTTATTCCTTCTTTAGAAAATTAACCCATAATATTGAATATTATATTCCCGATAGGTACAAAGAAGGGTATGGTATATCTAAAATAGGCATAGATTACGCTAAAGATACTGATGTAAAACTTATTATAGCCTTAGATTGTGGGACACGCTCAGTAGATTTAATAGCCTATGCCAAAGAACTAGGTATAGATTTTATTGTTTGCGACCATCACTTACCTGGTGATGAAATTCCAAAAGCTATAGCGCTTTTAAATCCTAAAAGAAAAGATTGCGCGTATCCATACAAGGAGCTTTCTGGCTGCGGTATTGGTTTTAAGTTAATTCAAGCGTATGCCCAGGCTTTCGATATGCCGTTTGAAGAGGTTTGTAAATACTTAGATTTAGTAGCCGTAAGCACTTGCAGTGATATTGTAGATATGCGCGATGAAAACCGTGTGCTGGTTTATTACGGACTAAAAAGATTGAATGAAGAACCATGTATTGGTTTACAAGCCTTATTACAAAGTTATCAGTTAAAAAAACACTATGAGGTTAATGATATAGTGTTTGGTATAGGCCCCAGAATAAATGCTGCAGGAAGAATAGGCGATGCCAAATCATCGGTTAAATTACTAATTGAGCAAGATTTTCACCAAGCCATGTTGTTTTCTAAAACCTTAATTGATAATAATACCGAACGCAGAGATTTAGACACAGACATAACGCGCGAAGCAATGGAAATGCTGCATGAAAGTGCAGAACATAGTGTAAAAAAGAGCACCGTATTGTTCAGTGATACTTGGCACAAAGGCGTAATTGGTATAGTAGCCTCACGTTTAATAGAAACTTATTACAAGCCCACCATTATTTTTAGCGAAGTAAATGGAATGCTAACAGGTAGTGCCAGAAGTGTTAAAGAATTTGATGTACACGAGGCCATTGGGGCTTGTGGCGAATTGGTGCAGCAATTTGGTGGACATAAATATGCAGCAGGTCTTACTATTAAAAAAGAAGACTTTAAAGCATTTTCAGCCAAATTTGAAGAAGTAGTAAGCAGTGGCACCACAGCCGAGTTGCTAACACCAGAAATAGCGTACGATTTAGAAATAGATTTTAACGAAATAACACCTAGTTTTTTTAATTTATTAGAACAACTAAAACCCCATGGACCAGGTAATATGTCGCCCATATTTAGAACCAATGGAATAGTAGACAGTGGCGCTAGCAAAATAGTAAAAGAAAAGCACCTAAAGCTACAGGCTAAGCAAAAGGGCATAAAGTTTGATGGTATAGGTTTCGGACTAGGTGAATTATACCAACATATTTCTAAAGGCAATCCTTTTGATTTGTGTTATTCCTTAGAACTAAATGAATATAAAGGACAAAAGAACATACAACTTAAAGTGCGCGATGTACGCGTGTAAAAAAATATGATATTACGCTCGGATAATTTAGTAAAACAATATAAACAAAAGCGCGTTGTAAACGATGTTTCCATCTATTTAGAACAAGGAGAAATTGTTGGCTTATTAGGCCCAAATGGAGCTGGTAAAACGACTTCGTTTTATATGACTGTAGGGTTGGTAAAGCCAGACGAAGGACATATTTATTTAGATGATGTAGAAATAACTAAATTGCCAATGTACAAAAGGGCGCAAAAAGGGGTTGGCTACTTACCGCAAGAAGCTTCTGTTTACAGAGATTTAACAGTAGAGGATAATATTAAAGCAGTACTCGAATTAACTAAATTATCTAAAAAAGAACAGGCAGATAAATTAGAGAGTTTGTTAGATGAGTTCAGTCTACATCGCGTAAGAAAAAACCTAGGTAAGGTACTTAGTGGTGGCGAAAGAAGACGAACAGAAATAGCGCGTGCATTGGCTACCGATCCTAAATTTATTTTATTAGATGAGCCCTTTGCAGGAGTAGATCCTATTGCTGTAGAAGATATTCAAGGTATCATATACAAACTTAAAAAAAAGAATATAGGCATATTGATTACCGACCATAATGTGCAAGAAACCTTGAGTATTACCGATAGAGCCTATTTGCTTTTTGAAGGTAAACTTTTAAAACAAGGCACTGCAGAAGAGTTGGCCGAAGATGAATTGGTACGTAAAGTATATTTGGGTAGAAACTTTATATTAAGACGTGCCAACGATATTATTGAAGAAAACTAAACTGAAAGCTAAGCAATGAAATACCTTATAGCAGGCTTAGGAAATATTGGACCAGAGTATAATCAAACACGCCATAATATTGGCTTTGATGTTATAGATTGTTTGGCTAAGGAATTAAACGCTGAATTTTCATTGCAAAAATTAGCCATTGTTTCGGAAGTAAGATTAAAAAACAAACAATTGGTAATTATAAAACCTACAACCTTTATGAACTTGAGTGGTAAGGCAGTTCGCTATTATTTGGAATTGCATAAAATACCATTAGAGAATCTTTTAGTTGTAACAGATGATTTAGCTTTAGATGTTGGTGTCATTCGCATTCGCCAAAAAGGCTCGCATGGTGGGCATAATGGATTGCGCAATATTGAAGAAATAATGCAAACACAACAATATTCCAGAATGCGATTTGGCATTGGCAATCAGTTTCATAAATCGCAGCAAATAGACTTTGTATTGGGTAAGTGGAAAGCAGATGAAGAGATAGCAGTAAACAATCAAATAATAAAAGCATCGCAAGCTATACAAGCTTTTGTTTTAGAAGGTGCCAGTAAAGCCATGACCAGTTATAATGGATAATATAAATTACACATACCAATTGCCCTTTACAGTGCGCGATTATGAATTAGACCTTCAAGGGATTGTAAACAATGCAGTTTATCAAAATTATTTAGAACATGCACGCCATGAGTATTTAAAAGAAAATGGTTTAAACTTTCAACAATTGCATAATGATGGATTTGATGCTGTGGTAATTAGAGCTGAAATAGATTATAAAAAATCATTAATTAGCAACGATCAATTTATTGTAAAAATTGGCATAGAAAGAGAGGGCAGATTACGCTTGATATTTAATCAAGTAATTATTAGAACAAGCGATGACGCTATTATTGTAAAAGCAAAAATTATAGTAGCTTGTGTGGTTAACAACAGACCAGTTGAGCCCATTATAGTATTAGAAAAATTAGGGTTAGTGTAAGGTTAAAATTCTAAGTAAAAGAATTTATTCTTAACTAAACCAATTTTCTAGCGATACTTACCTCTTCGTATATTTCAAAATTATCACCATTTTGAATATCGCTAAAGTTTTTTATAGATATACCACATTCAAAGCCTTTCATTACGTCTTTAACATCGTCTTTAAATCGTTTTAAAGCCTCAATAGAACCTTGGTGAACCACTACGCCATCGCGTATAATTCTAACTTTAGATTGTCTTGTAACTTTACCATCTGTAACCATACAACCAGCCACAACACCTATTTTAGTAATTTTAAATACTTCACGCACTTCTACGTTGCCTATCACAGTTTCTTTAATCTCTGGACTTAGCATACCTTCTATAGCCGATTTTATTTCGTCTATTGCTTGGTAAATAATAGAGTAATGACGGATATCTATTTGTTCTGCTTCTGCTAATTTTTTAGCACTGCTAGATGGTCGTACTTGGAAACCAACAATGATGGCATCAGAGGCAGAAGCCAATAACACATCACTTTCGGTAATTTGACCAACACCACGCAATATTACTTTAACTTGAACCTCTTCGTTGCCTAGGTTTAATAATGAATCACTTAAGGCCTCTACAGATCCATTCACATCACCTTTAACAATAAGGTTAAGCTCCTTAAAGTTTCCAATAGCTAAACGTCTTCCTATTTCGTCTAAGGTAATATGTTTAGTAGTTCTAATACCTTGCTCACGCAATAATTGTGTGCGTTTATTTGCCAATTCTTTGGCTTCATCTTCAGTAGCTAATACATTGACAGGGTCGCCAGCTGTTGGCGAATCTGAAAAACCTAACATACTTACAGGTGTAGATGGTCCTGCAAAATCAACTCTTACATTTCTTTCATTAAACAATGCTTTTACCTTAGCATAATGTGATCCAGCCACCAAATGGTCGCCTACTCTTAAAGTTCCATTTTGTATTAATACATTAGCTACTATACCTCTTCCTTTATCTAATCTACTTTCTACAATAGTACCTTTGGCATTTCTATCGGGCACAGCTTTTAAATCTAAAAGTTCGGCCTCTAATAATATTTTTTCTAAAAGTTTATCAATATTTAAACCTTTTTTAGCTGATATTTCTTGACTTTGGAATTTTCCACCCCATTCTTCCACTAAAATATTCATAGCAGATAATTCTTCTCTAATTTTCTCAGGATTAGCGCCATCCTTATCCATTTTATTAATGGCAAATATCATGGGTACATTAGCTGCTTGCGCATGACTTATTGCTTCACGTGTTTGAGGCATTAAGCTATCGTCTGCTGCTATTACAATTACAGCAATATCTGTTACCTTAGCTCCACGGGCACGCATAGCTGTAAAGGCTTCGTGACCAGGTGTATCCAAGAAAGTTATTTTTTCGCCTTGAGGCAAAGTTACTTCGTATGCACCAATATGCTGTGTAATTCCACCAGCTTCGCCAGCTATTACATTGGCTTTACGAACGTAATCCAATAAAGATGTTTTACCATGATCCACGTGACCCATTACCGTAACGATAGGAGGACGAGGCATTAATTTGGTTTCATCATCCTTGTCATCTTCAAATGCTATGGTAGTTTCAGCATCTACAAACTCTACTTCAAAACCAAACTCATCGGCCACCAAAGTAATAGTTTCAGCATCCAATCTTTGATTGATAGAAACCATGATACCTAATGTGAAACAGGTAGAAATAACATCTACTACTTGAACGTCCATCATTTTTGATAAATCGTTTGCAGTTAAAAATTCTGTTACTTTTAATATTTTTTCTTCTAATTCAGCTCTGTCTAATTCATCTTGACGATTTTGACCGTGCAAGTCTCTTTTTTGTTTTTTGAATTTAGATTTAACAGTTTTTCCTCTACCACTAAAGCCAATTTTATTAAGGGTAGTTTTTAATTGGGTTTTTACCTCATTAGGATTAACTACTTTTTTAGGTTCAAATTTATTAGTTGTAGTTTTAGGTCTATTGTCTTTAATTTCCTGTTGAATATTAACTTTGATAGCGCTGGTTTTACGTTTACGCTTTTCTCTGTTGGAATCAAAAGCTCTAGGTTTTATAAAAGGGTCTGGTCTAAGTTCAATTTTACCTTTGATACTTAAACCATCTAACTCCACTAATTGGGTTTTAATTAATTCTCTTTTTTCTTCAGGTATTGGTTCTTCAATTATTGGAATAACTTTAGGTTTTTCAATAATTTTTTCAACCACAATAGCAGGACGTTCTAATTTTTTTGTTTTTTTAGGAGATAAATCTATTTTTCCTTCAACCGTTATGCCTTCAAGGTCTAGTTTTTCAGATTGTATACTGGTTTCTTCTATCTTAACAACCGGTGGAACATTTATTTTAGTTTTTAAAAATATAGGCTCAGTAACTTCAATTTTTATCTCCATTTTTGGAGTTTCAACAATAGGAGTTTGTTTTTGTAACTCTAATAATTTTTCTGATTCTATTTTTTGCTTTTGTTTTTCTTCAATAGCAATAATATCTTCTTTCTTTTTCAAGCCAAAATCTTCACTTTTAAAAGTGTCCTCTTGCTTTTTTAATTTAAGACCAAATGATTTTGATTCTTCTTTTGCCGCTTTATCAGATGCATACAAGTTAGATACAAAGCGATACATTTCTTCGTTTAGTTTTGCTGTTGGTTTATTTTCAATGGCAAAACCATTCTTTTGCAAACTTTCAATTATCGTTTGCGCACTTACGTTAAATTCTTTTGCTGCGTTTACTATTCTTATTTCGGCCATTAAAGGTATTAATATATTATCATTTAGCTAAAAGTTTAGCTAAAATGCAAAGGTAAGGTTATAAGTGTACATTATCAAAAAAAAGCGAAAGAGAGTATGCGTAAGTATATTAGAGAAACAGCACGATAATATTTTTATCCCAAATTACGCAGCAAGATTTTAAGAAAGTTAATTAACGAATATCCATGATTATGAATATACCGCATAAGAAAATCATATTAATATTGCAAAATATTGATTTACAGTATCTTAATCGTTTCAATATTTTTAATACAGATTATGAATTTCAATAAAAATAGCACAATAAAAAAGGCAACTTTTCAGAGTTGCCTTTTTTAGATTTTTAAATATCTATTGATACTATTTAGCTTTACAGCAAGATTTACCTTTGCTGCAAGTTTTATTGTTTTTTTCGCTGCATACTTTTTCGCCACTGCAACCTGGATGTGCGCTGGCAGCCTTTTTTTTGCAACAAGCTTCACCTTTACTGCATGTTTCTTTGTCTTTTTCGCATTTTCCAGCACCACCTTTGCAACAAGATTCTTTGTCACCTATAAATTTACCATCTGCATTGAACATACTCATGCAATTGGTTTTTTCTGTTGAGTCGCATCCAAGACTGTCGCACATTGCAGCGCATTGGTCTTTGGTTAAAGTAGCGCATACTTTCATATCACATTTGCCACTCATGCAAGATTTATCCATTTCACATGATGTTTCCATTTTATCCTTTTTGCAACAATCGCCTCCGTTATTTCCACCTGCATTTACAGCAATATATGGCGCAATTACTAAGGATACTATCGACATTAATTTAATTAATATATTCATAGAAGGACCAGAAGTATCCTTAAACGGATCGCCTACCGTATCACCAGTTACAGATGCTTTATGTGGTTCAGATTTTTTGTAAAACATTTCACCATTAATTAAAACACCTTTTTCAAATGATTTTTTAGCATTGTCCCAAGCGCCACCGGCATTAGATTGAAAAATTCCCATTAATACACCACTAACAGTTACACCAGCTAATAAGCCGCCTAAAACTTCGGGTCCAAATACAAAACCAATTATTATAGGTGTTATTAAAGCAATTGCACCAGGTAACATCATTTCACGAATAGAAGCTTTGGTAGAAATAGCTACACATTTTTCGTATTCAGGTTTAGCCTTATATTCCATAATTCCTGGTATATCTCTAAATTGTCTTCTTACTTCATTCACCATATCCATGGCTGCTTTTCCTACTGCTTGAATACACAAAGCAGAGAAAATAAATGGTATCATTCCACCTACAAATAAACCTGCTAAAACAGGCGCTTTATAAATATCAATAGCATCAATACCTGCAATACCCACAAAGGCAGCAAATAATGCCAAAGAGGTTAAGGCAGCAGAAGCTATTGCAAATCCTTTGCCGGTAGCTGCTGTAGTATTTCCAACAGCATCTAAATTATCTGTACGCTCACGAACTTCCGCTGGCAATTGAGCCATCTCAGCAATACCACCTGCATTATCTGCAATAGGACCAAAGGCGTCAATCGCTAATTGCATCGCCGTGGTAGCCATCATTCCTGCTGCTGCTATGGAAACTCCATAAATACCCGCAAAATGATAAGATCCAATGATACCAGCCGCTAAAACTAAAATAGGAAGTACGGTAGACTCCATACCTACAGCTAATCCACCAATGATGTTAGTTGCATGACCTGTACCCGACTTTTGAACAATAGAATCTACTGGACGCTTACCCATGGCTGTGTAGTACTCGGTGATAATGGACATTAATGTTCCTACAATTAATCCTACAATGATGGCATAAAATACATCCATCGAAGAAAATTCTCTTCCTCTTAAAATCAATGTTTCTGGTAATATATTGGTCACCAAAAAATAAGAAGTTACAAAAGTGATTGCGATAGAAATGTAGTTACCTAAATTCAACGCATTTTGAACGGAAGATGTTTCACTTGATATACGTACAAAAAATGTACTTACAAGAGAAGCCAACAAACCTACACCTGCAATGAGCATTGGTAATAAAACAGGGGAGAAGCCACCAAAATTATCATTAACTGATATTTCTTGACCTAATACCATCGTAGCTAAAATAGTCGCTACATATGAACCAAACAAATCAGCTCCCATACCAGCCACATCACCTACGTTATCACCTACATTATCTGCAATAGTAGCAGGATTACGCACATCATCTTCTGGAATACCAGCTTCTACTTTACCAACTAAATCCGCTCCCACATCAGCAGCTTTGGTATAAATACCTCCACCTA
>JABMMZ010000016.1 GCA_013205405.1 Bacteroidota bacterium
CCACCACTCAATTTAATGATATCCATTGTAGCCATGGCTAAACCAGCGCCATTTACCATACAGCCTACATTGCCATCTAATTTAACATAATTCAAATTAAATTTTTTAGCTTCCACTTCGGTTGGGTCTTCTTCACTTTCGTCTCTCAATGCTGCATAATCTGCATGACGGTACAAAGCGTTTTCATCAATATCTACTTTAGCATCTACCGCTATAATTCTATCGTCACTTGTTTTTAATACAGGATTTATTTCAAACATAGCGCTGTCAGTTTCATCGTAAGCTTTGTATAATGCAGTTACAAATTTTTCCATTTCTTTTTCGGCTTTACCTGTTAATCCTAAGTTAAACGCAATTTTACGTGCTTGAAAAGCTTGAAATCCAATGGTTGGGTCTATCCACTCTCTGTGTAATTTTTCAGGATTGTGTTCCGCTACTTCTTCTATATCCATTCCGCCTTCAGTGGTATAAATGATTACATTTCTGCTAGTTGCTCTATCTAATAATACGCTAATGTAAAATTCTTTTGGCTCGCTATCTCCAGGATAATACACATCTTGTGCTACTAATACTTTGCTTACTAATTTTCCTTTTTCACCGGTTTGAATAGTTACTAAAGTTTTACCTAACATATTGTTAGCAATGGTTGTTACATCATCTAAAGTTTTAGCTAAAGCAACACCACGTTGTTCACTACCTATCATTTTGCCTTTGCCACGGCCTCCAGCATGTATTTGAGATTTTAAGACTACCCAGCCTGAACTAGTTTGTGCTTGCACATCTTTTGCTGCTTGTAATGCACTTTCTGGGCTGTCGGCAACTATACCTTCTTGGATGGCTACGCCATAAGATTTTAAAATTTGTTTGGCTTGGTATTCGTGAATATTCATAAATAATTATTTGCTTTCTAGATTTTGCTGCGAAACTACAAAAAATATCTTTAATCTTTTTTTTGATTTTGAAAAAAATAATAAGCAATTTCGCAGTGAAATGATAAAAGCGTTAGATGTAACAAAAAAATATGCCGATTTGCAAGTACTTAAAGGTATAAACTTGCAAATAGAAGATAGCGAAATTATATCTATCGTAGGCGATAGTGGTGCTGGTAAAACTACTTTATTACAAATTTTAGGCACCTTAGATAAAGCAACTACTGGCGATGTTTATTTTGATAATATTTTAGTAAAAGACTTAAAACCAAAAGCATTAGCCGAGTTTAGAAATAAAAATATTGGTTTTATTTTTCAATTTCACCAACTTTTACCTGAATTTACTTGTTTGGAAAATGTATGTATGCCCGCCTGGATTTCCAAAAAAGATCAAAAAGAAACGGAGGCACGTGCCAAAGAATTGCTTTCTTACTTAAATCTTTCTCATCGTTTTGAACATAAACCTTCTGAACTTTCGGGAGGAGAACAACAACGGTGTGCCGTAGCACGTGCACTGATAAATAAGCCTAAAATTATTTTTGCCGATGAGCCAAGTGGTAATTTAGATAGTAAAAATGCCAATGAATTGCATCAATTGTTTTTGAATTTAAGAAAAGATTTTGGTTATAGTTTTGTTATTGTAACACACAATGAAGAATTTGCAAATATGGCAGATAGAAAATTGGTAATGAAGGACGGTATGGTGCTTTAAAATTTAATTAAAGTATTTTGTTATTTCAAAAACTTATTATCTCTTAAGAATGTTGTGTTTTATATTTTTCACCAAAATTTTATAATCTCATGTTAGGTTTTAGATTTAATAAATACGAACTTAGAAATATTTTGCCTTTTGATCAATTATTTGAAATATTAAAAGAGCTATTGGTTTATACCAATGGCGATTTTAATGAATCTGTGAGTTGGCTTAATGAGTTAGATAAAAAATACAATCTGACAGATAAAAAGTATGGTATTGGCGATTTTGTAAACGATTTAAAGGAAAAAGGTTTTATTAAAGAGGATGAAGACGACAATATAAAAATAACCCCAAGAACAGAAAAATCTATACGCCAGCAAGCATTGGATAAAATATTTGGAAAACTAAAAAAAGGAAAGTTAGGTAATCATAATAGCAAGTATTTAGGAAATGGAGACGAAATGAGTAGCGATACCAGGCCATTTCAATTTGGAGATTCATTAGAACAAATAGCGATGTTAGAATCTTTTAAAAATGCACAAATTAATAATGGTATTGGTGATTTTTTTATGACTGAAAGTGATTTAGAAGTTAGAGATAAAGAACACAAAGCGCAATCTTCTACAGTTTTAATGATTGATATTTCTCACTCTATGATATTGTATGGCGAAGATAGAATAACGCCAGCTAAAAATGTTGCCATGGCTTTAGCAGAGTTAATCAATCAAAAGTATCCTAAAGACACTTTAGATATTATTGTGTTTGGAAACGATGCTTGGCAAATAGAAATAAAAGATTTACCATACCTGCAAGTAGGACCATACCATACCAATACCGTGGCAGGATTAGAATTAGCCATGGATTTATTGCGGAGAAGAAAAAATGCTAATAAGCTAATTTTTATGATTACGGACGGTAAGCCTACTTGTTTGAAAGAAAATGGTGGCTATTACAAAAATAGCTTTGGATTGGATAAAAAGATTTTAAATAAGTGTTTAACACTGGCACAAAGTTGTAGGCGATTAAAAATACCTATAACAACATTTATGGTAGCTAGTGATCCTTATTTACAAGAATTTGTACACGATTTTACAGAAGCCAACAATGGTAAAGCTTTTTATACCTCTTTGCAAGGACTGGGAGAGTTTATCTTTGAGGATTTTGAAAGAAATAAAAAGCGAAATTATAAATAGATTAAAAAGAAATGCAACATATACAAACATTAAAGAAATTAAAAAATAGTGGATATAAATCTAGAACGATTAAAGATGAATTAAGAGAGAATTTAATTGAAAAAATTAAATTGAAGCAAAATGTATTTGATGGCATTGTTGGATATGAAGATACTGTAATTCCTGAACTAGAACGTGCCATATTATCGCGACACAATATTAATTTATTGGGTTTACGTGGGCAAGCCAAGACCAGAATAGCTAGGCAAATGGTAAATTTATTGGATGAATATATTCCTATTATTGAAGGCAGTGAATTGAATGACGATCCCTTGAGTCCAATCACTAAATTTGGAAAAGATAAAATAGAAGAGATGGGAGATAATACACCCATTGCTTGGTTGCATCGCTCTGAGCGATATTTAGAAAAATTAGCTACGCCAGATGTTTCAATTTCTGATTTGATAGGAGATGTAGACCCAATAAAAGCAGCTAATTTAAAACTAAGTTATGCAGATGAAAGGGTAATTCACTATGGCATTATACCAAGAAGTAACCGTTGTATATTTGTAATAAATGAATTGCCCGATTTACAAGCACGAATTCAAGTAGCGTTATTTAATATTTTACAGGAAGGTGATATTCAGATTAGAGGCTTCAAACTAAGATTAGCTTTAGATATTGAATTTATTTTTACAGCTAATCCTGAAGATTATACCAATAGAGGAAGTATTGTAACGCCATTAAAAGATCGAATTGGAAGCCAAATATTAACACACTATCCTAAAACAATTGAACTTTCTAAAGTTATTACTGCACAGGAAGCTCACTTATCTGTATTTCAAAAAGAATCTATTATGGTCAGCGATTTGTTAGCTACAATTATAGAAAGAGTGGCATTCGAAGCCCGCCAAAGTGAATTTGTTGATTCTAAAAGTGGAGTATCTGCAAGATTAACCATAAGTGCTTATGAAAATTTAGTAAGCACCGCGGAAAGAAGAATGTTGATTAATGGCGAAATTAAAACCAATGCAAGGATTATAGACTTAATGGGTATTATACCAGCTGTTAATGGTAAAATTGAATTGGTATATGAAGGAGAGCAAGAAGGCGCAAGTATAGTTGCGCAAAATTTGCTTGGAAAAGCAATTCGAAATGAATTTTTGGCTCATTTTCCTAATCCTTCTACCTTAAAAAAACGCAAAGAGTCTAATCCATATCAAGAAATAGTTAATTGGTTTGCAGACGGGAATAGCATCGATTCTTTTTTATTAGATAATGATAAATTATACGCCAAAACGGTAGAAAAAATTCCTGGATTAGTAGAAGTCATAAAACAATTTGCCCCTTCTTACATCAAAAAGGATAAATTAATCATGATGGAGTTTGTTTTATTTGGTTTAGCAGAAAACTCGCTAATAGGAAAAAATCTTTTAGAAAATGGCTACCAATTTAATGATATACTTGGTTCTATGTTCTCTAAAAATGATTTCTTTGAAGAGGTGTAAAATTTATATTTAAAATAAAATTTGTGCTAAGCTCATTTTATATATTTTGATTAATAATTGTTGTCAATTGAGAAGCCGAAAAAACGCCTGATTGACGCCATTTAATTTCGCCATTTTTAAAAAGTATAAGTGTAGTTACACCTTTTATTTTGTATTGTCCAGCTGCTTGTATAATCTTATCAACATCTACTTTTATAATAGTAGCTTTATCGCCAATATTTTGTTTTAGCTCTTCTAAAATTGGCTTCATTGTTTTATAGGGGCCAAACCATTCGGCATAAAAATCTACCAATACTGGTTTATCTGAATGAATAAGTTCCGAAAATTTAGACATGAATTATTTTTGTTTTACTTCTTCAAATTCTATTTTTTGAATGTTAGCTTTATCAATAATTTGAGAAGAATTAATACCAAAACATGTGCCTGAAGCACACCCAAATTTAAATATTCCTATTGCCGTAAAGACTGAGTTTTTCTTTAATCTCAGGGGATGATTTAAACTCTGTTATATTGTCAGGCTATTCATCTATTTAGTGTTTTAGATTAATCTCGAAAACAAAAATACGATTTATTTAGGAAAGTCTATGGTTAGGTTTTCTAATAAAAAAGAACAACCAATTTTAGGGTTAATACTTATTTTAAGGGAACTTCGGAAACTTTTTAAAATTAGGTTTTCTTTTTTCTAAAAAGGCATTTTTACCCTCTTGAGCCTCATCTGTAAAGTAATATAACAGAGTGGCACTTCCTGCTAATTCTTGAATACCGGCTTGTCCATCTAATTCTGCATTCAATCCGTATTTTATCATGCGCAATGCAATCGGACTTTTTTCCATCATTTCATGGCACCATTGTACTACTTCATCTTCTAATTTATCCAGTGGAACTACAGTATTAATTAAGCCCATATCCAATGCCTCTTTGGCGCTGTATTGTCTGCACAAAAACCAAATTTCTCTCGCTTTTTTTTGACCAACTATGCGCGCTAAATAACTGCTTCCGAATCCGCCATCAAAGCTACCAACTTTAGGACCAGTTTGTCCAAATATTGCATTTTCGCTAGCAATACTTAAATCGCAAACAACTTGTAAAACATTTCCACCACCTATTGCAAATCCATTTACCATGGCAACCACAGGCTTAGGGCATGAACGAATACGTTTTTGTAATTCTAAAACATTTAAACGTGGTATACCATGTTCGTCTTTATAGCCACCTATTGTTTTAATATTTTGATCGCCACCGCTACAAAAAGCCTTGTCTCCAGCACCTGTAAGTACTATGGTGTAGATATCTGCATGTTCTTTTGCATAATCCATAGCGTCTATCATTTCTGTATTTGTTTTCGGTGTAAATGCGTTATGATAACGTGGTCTGTTAATGGTTATTTTAGCAATACCTTCAAAATATTCGAATATTATTTCATCATATTTCTTTATAGTTTGCCATTCTCTTTTGCTCATAATGTAATGTTTTTATATTGGTTAAAAATTTTTGTATTTATAGTTGAATCTGTTTGTATTTCTAAAATGGCTGTATCATTTAAAGAAAGCCATTGGTTAATTGTTTTGTCTAATGTTTCCAAAGTACTTACTTTGAAATAACCCACCTTGAAATGTTGGGCTAATAATTCGGCATTTTGTGAATGTGGTGTTTCTAAAAATGGATTCAATTCACTCATTTGACTTGGTCCTTCTATAATTTTAAAAATATTACCTCCAAAATTATTCAGAATTACTATTTTAAAGTTAGTTGGTAAATTTTGCTGCCATAGTGCATTGATATCATAAAAAAATGCAATATCGCCTGTTATTAAAACATGCAATTGAGTATTTACAAGCGCTGCTCCTAATGCAGTGCTGGTGCAACCATCTATGCCGCTAACCCCTCTATTACAATTAATTTGCCAAGTATTTTTTAATACATTGCATAAATACGCAACATACCTTAAAGTCATACTATTGGCTAAATGCAAAATGATATTTTCAGGTAAAGTTTCTAATACTTTTTTAACAGCCAAAAACTCATTAAAATTTTGATTTAATACCTCATGACTTTTGTTCAATTGTACTAAAGCTAAGTTTTTAAGTTTGCTGTAATAATGCGATTCTTCCTGAGGTAATATTTGGCTTAATTTACTAAAAAAGGAATCTTTGTTAGCCACAATTATTTGAGGATTGTTAAAAAACATATCTGCAAAAAAACCATTATCGGAAATATGCCAATGATGCCTTGGTTTATTGTTTCTAAATAATGTTTTTAAGGTTTTATTCAATACCATTTTGCCAGTGGTAATTAGCAAATCTGGTACAAATTCCTTCCTTTGGGCCTCATTTAAATTCAATAAAACACCTTCCCAATTTTCAATATTCTGCACAGAATGGCAATTAGAAATAACATCCGCTATTACCATAGCATATTTGTTGTTGCTAATGACTTCTAAATTTGAATGTTCAATTTTTCCTTCATTGGCTCCGCAGAGTATTAATACTTTAGTATTGGTTTCAAAATTAAATTTTGGAAGTTCGAAAGAGCTTTCAAAGATGGCTGTTTTTTCAGTTTGTATAAATACAGGGTATTCAAATTCTTCTAAAACCGCAGTGTATAATGGCTCTTTTAAGGGCACATTCAAATGTGCTGGACCTTTGTTCGCGGTATTTGCTGATTTATAAAATTTAGAAGTAATTAAATGGATATCTTCAAAACAATTAATACTTATGTTTTCGGGTGTTTGAAACGAGCCTTTAGTGTGTGATTTAAAAACATCAAATTGTCTTATCATTTGTCCATCCCATCGGTCTATCAATTCTGATGGCCTATCTGCTGTAATTACCAATAAAGGTATTTGCATATAATAGGCTTCTGTTACAGCAGGGTATAGATTAACAACTGCTGAGCCACTGGTGCAAATTATAGCTACAGGTTCTTTTAATTGTTTCGCCATTCCAAGGGCTACAAATGCTGCTGACCGCTCGTCTACAATACTGGTGCATTTAATTTTTTTAAAACGAGAAAATGCCATTATTAATGGCGCATTTCTACTGCCAGGGCAAATAATAGCATGTCTTAATCCATTTTGGTATAATGTAGAGATAATGCAATTAATATTGGTTTGATAAAAATTCACTTAACTTATATTGCCAATTACCTGCAATTCAATTTCTTCAATTCTAGCATGCTTTACTTGCTTAATAGTAATTTCAAAACGAGGCGTTATTATCACTTCTTTTTCGTTAGGAATATTTTCATGGATGCTAATTACGTAGCCTCCTAAAGTTTCGTAATCACCTTCAGGGATATCTAATTTATAGTTCTCATTCAAATAATCAATAGAATGGCGGCCACTAAAAAGGTAATGGTTATTATTAATAGTAATTTCTCTTAAATCTTCAGTATCGTATTCGTCATCTATTTCACCAAAAATTTGTTCAATAATATCTTCTATTGTTATAATACCTGCAGTTCCACCAAACTCATCTACTACCACAGCAATACTTTTGCGTTTTTGAGTCATTTCTTTTAACTGATCGTGTAACGAGCGGCTCTCGTTTGTAATCAATATAGGCATTACAATTTCAGCAATTGCTGTTGGCTTTTTGAACATGCTTACTTGGTGTGTGTAGCCATTTATATGATCAATACTGTCTTTGTAAACTAAAATTTTAGAATGACGTGATTCTTTAAAAAGATCTAATAATTCTTCAATACTTCCCGTTTCTTCTATGGCTACTAATTCTGTTCTTGGAATCATGCAATCTCTTACTTTTTGCGATCCAAAATCCAATGCATTTTTAAACATTTCAGTGCTTAAATTAGAGTCTTCATCAAGCTCAATATGACCAGTTTGGGAAATAAAATGGTCTAAATCTATTCGGGTAAAAACAGGCTGCGTGGAAGTATATTTTTCGCCAGTTAACAATTTGATAATTGCTTTTGATATGTAAAGTATAAATGCTGCTACAGGCCATAGAATAAAATAACAAATATGGAAAGGTAAAATAAGAATCTTTAGCATAAAATCAGGGTTTATTCTGAACAAAGCTTTAGGTATAAATTCGGCAGTAACTAATACCAATAAGGTAGATACAATTGTAATAATTACAAATAACCAAAAATGGCTAGAAATATAATCATGTAGTATTCCCTCTAGCAATCTTCCACTGTAAACACCGTAAATTACTAAGGAAATATTATTCCCAATAAGCGTAGTACTTATAAAACGGGTAGGATCTTTTAAATACCATGACAATATTTTTGCACCCCAATTGCCTTGTTTATTTAGTAGTTCAACTCTTAATTTGTTCACCGAAATAAAAGCAATTTCAATGCCTGAAAAGAAGGCTGAAAATATTAAGGTGAGCAGAATGACCAGTGGGTCTGACATTTATTTTTTGAATTGATAAAGTGCAAAATTACATAAAAATATTGATTTTTAATTTTTTAGATAAATTCCGTTCATATTTAAAAAGTTTACAAAGTGTCTTATTTTCGTAAATAAATATTATTTTTACCGAGATGAATAAAATCTACAAACATTTTCAAAGTTTATTTTTAATATTTTCATTGATGTTAACTATCAATTTAAAAGCCCAGTACATCGATATATCTCGTGATGAATTTCCTAATTTTTCTATTGGTCCTGGCAATATGACCAGCTTGGGTAGCGCTGTTTCAAGGCATGCCTATATTTATCCTGAGGCGTTGGTTAAAGATTTTAAGCATGGAGATTCAATTCAAAGTCTTGATTTTTTAAGACTTGTAAACGGTAGTTTAACAGGCGTAGTAAATATGAAAATTTACATGCGTACAACCTTAAATACTTCATATCCTACCCGAAATATTAATTGGGTAAATCAATTAGGTGTTACTGGAATGACAAAAGTATATGACAATGACCCAACAACGGAAGTTGGTTCCAATGCAGGATGGTCTAATTTTAAGCTGACTAAGCCTTATGTTATAGATACTGTTCTTGGAAAGAATTTTGAAATTTTGATTGCCTATCAACATTCTAGCACTCAAAGTCAAGTAATTACTTGGGCAAGCGAATTTGCAGGTTTTTCTGCAAACCAAACTAAGTATGTAACCTCTGTTTCGGGCACAATAACCGATACTACAACTTCATTTACAGCATATCATCCATCTATTCGAATTCATTTTCCAAGATACAAAAATGATGCAAGGGTAGAAATGGTATATAGTTTAGGAAAATTACCCATACCATTGGGCAATCCAGATAGTGTTAAAGCAATTGTAAGAAATGTAGGAAAAAATAACCTTATAAATTTTAAATTCTATATAGAAAGCAAAGGAAAGAATAAACATAAAGACTCTATAAACGTAAATTTATTAAGAGGAGAAGAAAAGTTAATAATAATGCCTAGCTATAGTCCTACAAATTTAGGGATAGATACGCTTATTGTATCTGTAGCTAAAGATGATACTATTTTCAATAATTCGGCAAGAAGTTTTAGACAATGCACTGAAAATATTTATTCCTACAAAGATCCAACACGTCCAATTTTAGGTGGTATTGGGTTTAATGGACAAACAGGCGATTTTGTAGCTAAATTTTATTCTAATGCTGCCAAAGCGATTAACCAAATAAATGTGAGTTTTTCTGGCTCAAATACAAGATTTAAATTAGGTATATGGCAAGCAGATGGTAAAAATGGTTCGCCAAAAACTAATATTTGGACTTCAGATACATTGGTTTCGGCACCTAATTTTACAACACCTGTTCTGCCGCCAATTTCTGTTAATGGGCCGTTTTTTGTTGGTGTTCGTCAAATAGGAACTACGAATGTTGCTTTTGGTTATCAAGCAGAAGATCCTGTAAGAAGTTCTACTTTTTATTATACTGCGCCTAGTGGAGATAGCAATTGGGTTGATTTTGCACCCGATGCTCCATTTAAATTTGCAATAGAACCAAGAATTCAAACCAATAATGATGTTTCACCTATAAGTTATGATTTTCCAAAAGATACCATCAGTTTAATAGGTATAAAAACAATGGCGCCTAAAGCTACCATATTGAATTACGGGGCTTTAAATCAGACTACACCTTTTAATGTTTCTATGATTATTAGAAGAAATAATTCTGTAGAGTATACTTCCACTAAATCGGACACACTCAGTAGTGGACGAAAACGGAGAATAATTTTCGATTCTACTTTTCTGCCCACACAAAGTGGCGATTACGATGTGCAAATAATTACCCGTTTGGTTAGCGATCAAATGAAAGATAACGATACCTTGCGCAGAAAATTTGTAGTAGCAAGTTATAAAGATGTCGGCATGGGTGTGGTTTTCGACCCTTCTAATAATACTGAATACGAAGAGTTTATCGATACAATATATCCAACAGTGTATGTCCAAAATTTTGGATTAGATAGACAAGGGCCTTTTAACGTAACTGCCGAAATATATGATAGTACAAATACTAAAGTTTATTCAGAAGTTCAGTCTGCTACGCTTACTGCCAACAATAGTGTTATTAAAGTATTCAAAGAATTTCCTTGCAATAAAAAAGGAAAATATATTTTTAAGGCTTTTACTTCATTAGGAATAGATGTACAAAGAAACAATGATACTGCAGTGCGTTATTTCAGTGTAGTAAGAAGCAATGATGTGTCTATTACAACTTGTTATTACCCGCTTAATGGGTCAAGCTTGGTGCCACCTGTGGCTAATAAACGACCTAGCGTAGAACTTGAAAATTTAGGGCTTTTAAATCAAGGAGTAGATTTTAATGTCTATTGTAAAATATATTTTAACAATAATTTGGTTTATACAGATTCTGTGGTGACTACCAGTTTTAGAAATGCTTCCTCTAACTTGAGTTTTAAGTTTTTTAAACCTATTCAAAAAGGATATTATACCATGAAAGCCTTCTCAGATTTGCCAGAAGATCAATACAGAGCCAATGATACTTTCACGAGTGGTTTTGCTGTAGGTGTTCCAGACGATGTTCAGCCTCTGTCGGTAACACCATTATTAACTAATTCAGGTTTAATTATTAACGCAAAATATGCGCCTAAAGTATTGGTTAAAAACAATGGCTTTAACAATCAAAATACGCCATTCCCTATTGTGTTTAAAGTAACCAAAGGTGCTCAAACAGTTTATTTAGATATTAAATTAACTACCTTGGATAGTGGCGATAGTAAATTAGTAACTTTTGACAGCACATTAATGCTAAAAGATACAAGTAGAGTAAATGTATTAGTTTATACCATTTTGAATGCAGATTTTTTCAAAAAAAATGATACACTTAAGGGATTCTATTTTGGCAAAAAACTATACGATGTAGGTGTTGCGGCTATTCAATATCCAGTAATTACGGATACACTTTTAGTCAATAAAACGGGTATTAGTCCAACCGTAACAATTCAAAATTTAGGAGATAGTATTGTAAGAAGTAAATTTAGAACTGTTTGTAGAATTATCAATAAGAATACTTCGGCAGTTATTTATCAGAATACAATTGATACCACATTGATTGGCAACTCACCATTGAACCTAATCTTCCCGGCAATTGCCAAGCAAATGTTGTCAATGCCTATAAGTGTTGAAGCTTATACAACTTTTATAGGAGATCAAGATTTGCGAAATGATACAGCTAAGAGTTTTAGCCAATACGAACTTTGGTACGATGTACAACCAATAGAAATAAAACTACCAGTAAATGCCAAAACGTATGATATAGCCAATAATCCTATATATCCTAGAGTAATTTGTAGAAATAATGGAAGTAAAACAATCGGGATAATAATTGCAAAAATGGAGATAAAAAAAGTGGTAAACAATACAGAAACATCTGTATATAGTGCAACGCAAAAAATACTATTACTATCAAAAGGCGAAACGGATACAGTAACATTTGCTACTCCTTTTAATTTTAGCACTCAAACGCTTGGTAATTATAAAACTTATGTAACATTGTTTAATTCTTTGGGTGAATCAGATGCCAATGATACCTTGCAAAATTCGTTTACAATTAATGATAAAACAGGTGTAAATGCAATAATTTTATCACAAATAAAAATTTACCCTAATCCAGCTAAAGATTTTGTAATGGTAGATATTTCCCAATTAAGTCAATTGCCGATAAGTTTTAAAGTATATAGTATAGATGGAAAGTTAATATTAGAAAAACCACTTTCTGATACTAGAAGTAAAATATTAACCACAGATTGGACTAACGGAACTTATATTATAGAGATAGAATCTTTTAAAGTAAAAATTATTGTTCTACATTAGTATTCGTTCACTTATTTTTGCAAACAAATGTTACAAGCAGTAATTAATAATAAAATAATATCGGTAGATATAAACGGTGATAAGGTTAAGATAAATGGAGGCGAGCAGGTTTTAGATATATTGAAAATAAATAACGGTCAACAATACCATTTACTATATAAATCTCATTCTTATTATTTTGAAATAATAGGATTTGATAAAACGGCCAAGACATACACCATAGCATTTAACGGCAATACTTACCAAGTAGGCATTAAGGATAGATTCGATCAACTACTGCACAGTATGGGCTTAGATAAACTAAATACTGTAAAAATAAATGATGTAAAAGCACCTATGCCGGGCTTAGTCTTAAGCATTAAAATAGCAATAGGAGAAGAAGTGAAAAAGGGCGATGCCTTGCTGATTTTAGAAGCAATGAAAATGGAAAATATTATAAAATCGCCAATTGATGGCAAAATAAAGTCTATACAAATTTCAGAAAAACAAGCAGTTGATAAAGGACAAGTTTTATTTATTTTCGAATAATAAAAAGAGGAGAATTAGCAATAAATTATTAAAAATCAATCAATACATTATGAAAAAAAATCAATTACTTACTTCAGCCATCGTGTTTGGCGTATTATTATCTTCTTGTGGCAGCCTTTCTGTTTCAAAAATGCGCTATACCAAAGGTTTAAACATTGGATTATTTTCTGCTAAGGAGGCCAAGCCAGAAGAAATAAAAGCGAAAAAAGCAGAGAAAAAGCAATCGAATTCTGTTTTAGTAGCTGACAATGAATTGAAAAACGAAGAAAACAAACTGGCTAAAGATAATATTTTTTTAGAAACAAATGCAGTTGTTTCGACTCAAAATTCAACTGAAAATGTTGTTGAAAAAAAGAGCAAAAATGCCAATGGTAAAAGTATTTCAATCAAGAAAATAAATAAAGCTGTAAAATTGTTAAAAAACAGTCAGTCTAATACTTCACTGAATCATCAGTTTGTTCAAAGTAATGGCGAAGCCAATGAATCTGGTTTGCCAGTTTTACTATTGGTTATTATGTGTTTAATTCCATTGTTAGGTTTGTTAGCTATTTATTTACATGATGGAGAAATTGGCACACCATTTTGGATAGCATTTATATTATACTTATTGTTTATTTTACCTGGAGTAATTTATTCAATACTAGTAGTGGTAGATGCAATTTAAAGAATAAAAAATATTAAAAAAAAGGCAATCAATATTGGTTGCCTTTTTTTTATGTTCTTCAATTTATGAAATTATTGTTTTTGTTTTATTTCTTTACAATTTATTAATTTAAGTTAGTTACATTTGTAAAAAATTTAACAACTAACTAACTTACTTTACAATAATGAAAGATAAATATGCCGATTTAATTAATCAAACTTTCGACTTTCCGATGGATGAATTCGATTTAAATGACGAAAATGAGTTAACCTATTTCGATATTCCTTTAATGGATGTAGTAGAGCAGTACGGCACACCTTTGAAATTTACGTACTTACCTAAAATTTCCGAAAACATTAAAAAAGCCCGTACTTGGTTCAATGTAGCTATGGCAAAAGTAGATTATAAAGGTAAATACCATTATTGTTATTGTACCAAAAGCTCTCATTTTAGTCATATTTTAGAGGAGGTGTTGCGCAATGATGTAAATTTGGAAACATCTTCTGCATTTGACATTAATTTAATATTGTCGCTGCACGAACAAGGGCTTATTAAAAAAGATAAATTTATTGTATGCAATGGTTTTAAACTACAAAACTATGTCGACAATATTGCATTGATAATAAAAGAAGGGTTTACCAATGTAGTGCCTATTATTGATAATATAAGAGAGATAGATTTCCTGTCAAAAGCCATAGAAGGGGAGTTTAGTGTAGGACTAAGAATAGCAGCAGAAGAAGAGCCAAAGTTCCCCTTTTACACATCACGTTTGGGTATTGGATACAAGGATATAGTGCCTGTGTATCTTGAGCAAATAGCTAAAATGAAACGTATGAAAGTAAAGATGCTTCACTTCTTTATTAATACAGGTATTGAAGATGACGCCTATTATTGGAATGAGTTGCACAAGTGTTTAAGCGTGTATTGTGAGCTAAAGAAACATTGTCCAGAGTTGGATAGTTTGAATATTGGGGGTGGTTTTCCAATTAAAAACTCATTAAAATTTGATTTTGATTACGAATACATGGCCAGCGAAATAGTAGCCCAAGTGAAACAAGTATGCGATAGCAATGGTGTAGCAGAGCCAGATATTTTTACTGAATTTGGTTCATTTACCGTAGGTGAAAGTGGTGGTGCTATTTTTAAAATAGAATATCAAAAAGTACAAAATGATAGAGAAAAATGGAATATGATAGACAGCAGTTTCATGACTACTCTGCCTGATTCGTGGGCTATAAATAAAAAATTTATAATGTTCCCTTTAAATAATTGGGATAAAAATTATGAAAGAGTTTTACTGGGTGGTATCACTTGCGATAGTGATGATTATTATAACAGCGAGCAACATGCCAATGCCATTTACTTACCAATATACGACCCTAACGACAATTTGTACATTGGCTATTTCCATTGTGGCGCATACCAAGAAAGCATTGGTGGATATGGCGGTATTCAACATTGCTTAACACCTGCGCCTAAGCATATTATTATTTCTGTTGATGAAAATGGTGAGTATAACACCAAGTTGTTTAGCAAAGAGCAAAGTTATAAAAGTATGTTAAAAACCTTAGGGTACTAGAATTAAAAATGACCATTAGGCTTAATACACAGCTTGAATTTGAAAATATTTTTGTAACTATTACCAAGTTAAAACGGAAATTAGATGCACAAATAGAAGCAGAATTGCATTGGAGAGGGTATAAAAACTTTAAGTCTTCTTATTTACCTATTTTTATTTTATTATATAAATACCCAAGCACTGTGGTTCAAATAGCCGAGGCATATGGTATTACCAAGCAAGGTATAAGTAAGCTAAGCAAGGAAATGATGGCAGAGGGATTTATTAAAACTTTGGTAAATAAAGAAGATAGAAGAAGTACACATTTATTGCTAACAGCCAAGGGGAAACGCCTAGCTACAGAAGCTAGAAAATGTATTAAAAAATTGAATGAAAATTATAAATCTTTATTAGGGTTTAATAAATTTGATAATATGAACGATATGTTAGTTTCACTGCTCGCTCTGCATGAGTAAAGTATCCTAAAATTCTTTTTGTATTTCTTCTAAAAGCGCTTTGGCAATGGGTAAATTTCCTGAAATAATAGTATTGCCATACAAATAATTTGCGCCACCTTTAAAATCATAAATAATACCACCTGCCTCTTGCACCAACAAACAGCCTGCAGCTACATCCCAGGGGCTAAGACCATATTCAAAAAAACCTTCAAACTTGCCGCAAGCTACATAGGCTAGGTCTACTGCTGCAGAACCCATGCGTCTTAATCCGTGAGATGATTTCATAAGCTGTTTCAAAACATTTAGATAACTTTCTGTTTGTTCAAAATTGGTATATGGAAAACCGGTGGCCAATAATGATTTGCTCAAAGTAATACAATCAGAAACTTTTATTGGATTCCCATTGCACCAAGCACCTCCATTTTGCCAAGCCGTAAATAAATCTTTTTTACCTAATTCGTAAACAACGCCAACTAAAATTTCATTACCTTTTGCTAACGCCACACTGATACTAAAAATTGGTAAATTATGAATAAAATTGGTTGTACCATCCAAAGGATCAATTATCCATTGGTATTCTGTTTTAACTTGTGCAACAGTGTTTTCTTCTGTAACAAAACCAGCGTCAGGAAAAATATGTTTTAAACCTTCTACCAGCTGTTTTTCTGCTTCAATATCTACATAACTTACCAATTGGTTAAGCCCTTTGTCATTCACCTTGTCTTGGGTAAAATTTTCTCTTTCATGCAGAATAAATTCTCCAACTTGTATAATTAAACTATTGGCTTGTGCAGTTATATTTTGTAAATTCATTTGTAATATTTAAAAGTTTTTTAATTTCATCGATTTTTTATCTAAATAAAAAACAAATCAAGGTAAATATTATTAATATTGTACAAAAATTTATAAAAAATATGTCATTAACTATTGGCTCCGTAGCCCCCGATTTTTCTTTAACAGATACCAACAAAGCAACTGTAACCCTTTCTGAACTTAAAGGACAAAAGGTAGTATTACTATTTTTTCCTTTTGCTTTTACAGGTACTTGTACTGCCGAATTATGCGGAGTGCGCGATGATATTAGCAGATATTCTAATTTAAATGCCAAAGTTTACGGTATTTCTATTGATTCTGTATTTTCTTTAATAAAATACAAAGAAGAACAAAATTTTAATTTTGATTTATTATGCGATTTTAACAAAGAGGCTTGTACAGCTTATGAAAGCGTTTACGAAAGCTTTGCCTTTGGAATGAAAGGTGTAGCCAAACGCAGTGCTTTTGTAATAGATAAAGATGGTATTATTCAATATGCGGAGGTTTTAGAAAATGCGAATGAAATTCCAAATTTAGAAGCAGTAATTGCTGTTTTAACAAATTTAAATTAATAATTATGATGACTACTGGATTAATTGTCGCATTAATTGCATTAGGATTAGTTTTAATATTATTAGAACTGTTTGTTACTCCAGGATTTCTAACAGGCTTACTTGGTGCTGTGGCTTGGGTGTATGCCTTATATGAAATATACAATATTTATGGAGAAACTAGCGGTCATTTAGCGCTTTGTGGTATGATTTTGCTTTTGATTGCTTGTGTATTTGTAGCCGTAAAAAGTGGGTTTTGGAATAGGGTTTCATTAAATCAAAATGTAGATGGTAAAGTAAATGAACTACCCGTATTACAAATAGGAGAAAAAGGCTATACAATAAGTGTATGCAGACCTGTAGGAAAGGTAAATTTTAATGGTGTAATTGTAGAAGCTACCAGCACAGGAGATTTAATACAAAATGCCGAACAAGTAGAGGTAGTAAGCCTTACAAACAATAAAGTATTTATTAAACAAATTTAAAACAACAAATATTACAACATGACAATTTTAGAAGTTCCAAATTTTATTTTTGGTTTTGGTGGCCTTATCGTCATCATTATCATTTTCTTTATCTTTCTTTATTTTGTGCCGCTAGGTTTATGGTTTAGCGCTATCTTAAGTAAAGTCAAAATATCTTTACTCGATTTAATATTTATGCGATGGAGAAAAGTACCACCTGAACTCATTGTAAAAGGATTGGTAAACGCTACCAAGGCTGGTTTGGTAATTAATAGCGATATGTTAGAAGCCCATTTTTTAGCTGGAGGCAATGTAATGAAAGTTGTTGCTGCACTTATAAGTGCCGATAAAGCCAATATTCCTTTAGATTTTAAAGCAGCTACTGCAATAGATTTAGCAGGTAGAGATGTATTTGATGCAGTACAAATGAGTGTTAATCCAAGAGTAATAGATACGCCTCCAGTTTCAGCTGTATCCAAAGATGGTATTCAATTGATAGTAAAAGCAAGGGTAACTGTAAGAGCAAATATAGCGCAACTGGTAGGTGGAGCAGGCGAAGAAACAATATTAGCGAGAGTAGGCGAGGGTATAGTAACCACAATAGGTTCCGCACTTAGCCATAAAGAAGTTTTAGAAAATCCAGATAAAATATCTAAAGGTGTATTGGCTAAAGGCTTAGATGCGGGTACAGCTTTTGAAATACTTTCAATAGATATTGCAGATATTGATATTGGCGAAAATATTGGTGCTAAACTACAAATGGACCAAGCACAAGCAGATAAAAATATAGCACAAGCTAAAGCAGAAGAGCGCAGAGCTATGGCTATTGCTCTAGAGCAAGAAATGAAAGCAAAAGCGCAAGAAGCAAGAGCCAAGGTAATAGAAGCAGAGGCAGAAATACCAAAAAGTATGAGCGAGGCATTTAGAAATGGTAATTTAGGCATTATGGATTATTATAAAATGCAAAATATGAAGGCAGACACAGAAATGAGAGATGCCATAGCCAAGCCTAATAAAAAAGATTAATAATTATTTTATAAAATTGCAAAAAACCGAAAGAATTCTTTCGGTTTTTTTGTGTCATTTTATTGTCAAATTAAGGTCAATTTGACTCAAATGGGCGAATTAATTTATCGATAATTTTTTACATTAAAATAATTATTATTAATTTGAAAAATATGATTTCTAAATTTTACGCTCTTAAAAAATCAATCTCTCTAATTAGTCTAATTTTAATTTTGAGTTTTAAATTACATGCTCAGAAAAAAACTATAGGTCTAATTAAGCATCTAGCCGGTGCTGCCGAAAATGGCTACATACTATTTAACCCTATTGGTTCAGATACTACTTTTTTAATGAATAAATGTGGTAAAGTAGCCCATACTTGGCGTAGTAAATATTGGCCTGGACTAACTGCTAAATTATTACCCAATGGCAATTTATTGAGAGCAGGTGTATTGCAAGACACTGTATTTGGTGCAGCAGGTGGCAAAGGTGGTGTTATGGAAATATTAGATTGGAATAGTAATGTAGTTTGGAGTTACAAATTATTCAACGATTCTACCTTCCAACATCATGAAGTATATGCTATGCCCAATGGCAATGTAATGGTTGTCAATTGGTTTTTAAAAAACAGAATAAAAGCAGAGGAAGAAGGAAGAAATCCACTCTATTTTCAAAGTGGCAAAAATGAAATTTGGGGTGAAAAACTGATTGAACTAAAACCAATAGGGGCTGATAGTGCTGATATAGTATGGGAATGGAATGTATGGGATCACTTGGTTCAAGATTATGATTCCGTCAGAAAGAATTATGGCTCAATTTCTCAGCATCCTGAATTGGTAAATATTAATTATGCCACAAATTTACAAACTGCCGATTGGTTGCATTTTAATGGGATAGATTACAATCCGGATTTCAATCAAATACTTATAAGCGTTCACAATCTTTCGGAAATTTGGATTATCGACCACAGCACAACAAAGGCCGAAGCTGCTTCGCATACTGGAGGCAATAGTGGCAAAGGCGGAGATATTTTATATCGCTGGGGTAACCCAGAAGCATACGCAATGGGTACTTCTACAGATAGAAAACTTTTTAAACAACACAATGCCAATTGGATTCCTGATGGGTATAGATTTGAAGGAAGAATTACGATTTTTAACAATGGCTGGGGAAGAGACACTAATTACTCAACCGTAGATGTAATAAAACCTCCTGTGAGTGATTTAGGTTTATACTCCTTTGCGGCTCCTTTTGGACCAGCCAAACCAGTTTGGCAATATAAAGACTCCATACCTACTAATTTCTATTCGCAAATAATATCTGGGGCGCATAGGATGCCGAATGGTAACACAATGGTATTTAGTGGCGTGCAAGGACGCTTTTTTGAATTAACATTGAATAAAAAAATTGTTTGGGAGTATCGAAATCCAATTGGTAGCAATAATATTATTCAAAAAGATGGTGAAACACCTAAAAATAATAGTGTTTTTAGATGCACATTCATTCCAGATACTTTTTCCGGATTAAAAAATAAAAACTTAGCAGCCTTTAGAACTATTGAAAAGAAAAGTAGAATATACACTTGCAGTATAGATAATGACAAACCTTCATTAATGGCATTAAGTCCTTCTCCTAATACCACCAATGTAAAATTAGCCGAAAAACTTAAAATTACTTTTTCGGAAACAGTGATACCAATAGTAGGCGGATTTGCGAATATTTATCAAAACAATGTATTAAAAGAAAAAATAATTATTACTAGCAGTTCTGTTAATTCAAATCTAAATGAAGTAACTATAACACCAAGTACCCCTTTTTCAATAAATTCGAGAATAAAAGTATCAATATCTACAGGAAGTTTAAGAGACTCTGCCTATAATTTAATTAATTCTATCGATACAACTACATGGTATTTTTATACGGTAAAATCGGCACCAAACATTGTAGAAGTGAAACCCAATAACTTAAATAACGTAGCAATAAATACAAATTTGCAAATAAAATTTAATCAAAAAATATTTAAAAATACTGTAGGTAATATTCGCATTTACGAGGGACTTAATCTTAAAGAAAGTATAGCTGTAACAAGCGGAAATGTTACGATTTTAGATAGTAATGTATATATAACGCCTTCCAGCGTTCTAAAAGATAACTCAGATATATACGTCAAAATAGACGATTGTTTTGTGGATTTATTTGGGACACCTAATGTGCCAGCCGACTCAAGTAAGTGGCATTTTAAAACTGTTTTATTACCAAGAATTACGAGCTATTCACCACCTAAAAATTCAAAGAATATTGCCATAA
>JABMMZ010000017.1 GCA_013205405.1 Bacteroidota bacterium
TGTATAGGGTGTATGAAAAACCACAGACAAAACACAAGCTAAGATAGCTAAAAAAATATGAAGCAAATTAACTTTTAATAGTGAAGTCATTTTAATAGCGGCCATTACTACAAAACCTATTGCCATAGGACCTATAAACCGAAAGTAACTTGGATTAACTAAATGAGAGGTTAGCGCAAACACGGTCATTAAAATAGTAGCAGGCATAATCCAAACTAAAAGAGAAATAAATGCTAGTCGGGGCCCTCCCATTTTATGTGCTATGGCTGTAAGTGTTTGGGTAGAAGAAGGTCCTGGCAGAATTTGACACAGGCTATTTAGCTCTAAGAAATCAGATTCTGAAATATATTTTTTTTGATGAACTAGTTTCTTTAAAAATAAGGCAATGTGCATTTCTGGTCCGCCAACAGCCGATAAAGATAAACTTAATACATCTTTTAGAAATACAATATCTCTTACTTTTTTAAAATCTGCTTTGGTTAACAATTATTTTGATATAGAATTTCAAACCTACAAAATTTTTAATTATAAAAATAGTAAGTTGGAATAAATTAGATAATTTTGCTAAATGTTTAACAAACTAATTATTGGCATTTTTTTATTGTTTGCAGTAATATCTTGCAAAAATAATCAAAGAACAGAATCTGAAATTAATTCTGAATTAATATTGATTGATTCACTAGATGCTCGACTTAATTATGTAAAATCTTTTTTAGATGAAACCTCTTATGAAGACCTGCAAGAGCGCAACGATATTATAGACAACAATTATGATTTTTGTAAAAAAAGTCTAATCGATAAAAAAATTGTTGAAGATGAAGAAACCAATAGAATTTTAGAAGAATATAAAGCCATTGGTTTTATTTACAAAAAAGCAATTGCTAATTACAAAAATATAGTGCTTGAACTAGAAGATTTATATGGCCAATCTAAAACACTGCGCCAATCTGCAACTGCTAAAGATTATAATAAAGAAACTTATAAAACTTACTATAGCCAACAAAAAGAAGATATTGGTAAGCTGATACTTTTTTCTAACGATGTATTAAAACCCGTCATTGATACTGATTTAACTTTTGAACGCAGACAAGCGGAAGTTGAGGATATAGCGGAGAGTTTGAAGTAGTGGTTATTTGATTGTTTAAACAAAAAGCTAATTCTAGTTAATGGTTTCTAACAAGTGTCGTTGTAATTTACTCTTTAAAAATATTAGATTACTTAATTGCTTTTCTATCTAATGCCGCCTGATAGTGTTTAGCATTTAAAAGGTGTTCTGCATAAGTTACTGCAAAATTATGATAACCGCTAAAATCTTCTTTAGCGCACATAAATATATAATTATGCTTTGTATAATTTAGCACTGCTTCAATAGCTTGCTTGCTAGGAATACAAATAGGCCCTGGGGGCAAACCTACATTACGGTAAGTATTATAGAGAGATGCTATTTGCAAATGGGCATTGGTTACTCTTCTAATACTCGCATCATTTTGAGCAAAAATAACTGTAGGGTCTGCTTGCAACGGCATGTTTGTTTTTATCCTATTCAAGTATAATCCTGCCACTATTGGCATATCATCTGGCTTAGAGGTTTCTTTGCATACAATACTAGCCAATGTACTTACTTGTAAAAGCGTTAATCCACATACCTTTGCCTTTTGTATTCTTTCTTCGGTCCAATACTTATTGTATTCTACTTTAAGACGTTTCAATAATTCATCGGGCTGAGTATGCCAATAGGTATTGTAAGTATCTGGTATTAAAAGTGAATAAACGGTTTGCGTATTAAATCCTAAGGAATCTAGAAAAGTAGAATCTGATAATAAATACAAAAAATCTTGGGCATCGGGCTCTAATTTCTCGCCACAATTTAAGGCAAACTTTTCGAGTGTTGAAACTCCTTTTATAGTTAAATTTACTGTTTGACTTTTACCTGATCTAAATACCCTTACAATATCCACAATGGTCATACTGGGTTTAATCTCATACCTACCTCGTTTCATCCAATGCTCAAGATTCATTCTTTGTGATATTTTTAGAAATATAGAAGGATATTTTAAACCACATTCATTGGTTAATTTTTGAGTTAAAGTTTCAATATTGTCTGTATTCTCTAATTTAATAAAAAAAGCACTTTTAATGCTAGTAGCCTTTGATTTATAGAGATAAAAACCAGTGGCCGAAACCACTAGAAGTAATATAAATATGACAGCTAGTATTTTTTTTGATGTTTTCTTTAATCCCATGATTTTACGCTGTAAAAAACATCTTCCACTGCTATTTGTAATTGAGGGAATAAAACACTCTGAGTTATCATATCTAAAGTAAATGGCTTCAAGCCAATATATTTACCATTGGATAAGGTATAAATTAACACCATTTTATTTTCAATATCTATTACCCAATATTCTTTTATGCCACATTCTTCATATAATTTAAATTTGGTGTGTAAATCGCGCTTTGTATTCTTAGATGATAGTATTTCTAAAACCAAATCGGGCGAGCCATTGCAACACTGTTTATCTAATAAAGCCTCATTGCATACTATACACAAATCTGGCTGAACAACGGTATAATTTTTCTTTTGATTAGGGGTATATAATCTAACATCGAAAGGCGCAATATAGACATTACATTGTTCCTTTTTAAAAAGTTTATATACTTCTGAACTGATATTTAGTATAACTTTGGGGTGGTTATTATTAGGCGCGGGACTCATTTTAAAAATCTTTCCCTTAATAAGTTCTAAACTTTCGGTAAATTTACAACTCATATAATCTAAATAAGAATATTCCTTATCTAAATCCAATTTACTGTATTCTGTAATAGGTTCTTTTACTTCCATAACATTTACAAATTTATTGAAAAATTTTGAAAGATTTAACGTCTTGCAGAATTGCAATGAACAGTACCCAACAATTCATCATACTGCATAAAAGGATTTTTATTATATACCAAAACATGATAATCGTTTTCTGCATTCATATGATTATCCTCAGTATAACTTAAATCTACTTTAGTAACATCAGCTGGGTTTTGGGTTACGAAAAAGTAGTTGTAATAAGCTTGTTTTAAAACAATTGTTGCTTCATATTGATTAAAGTTAGGATTCCATTCCATTTTAAACTCATCTTTAGTTTGCCAATCAGATAGTTCGCCAAAAACATATACATCTCTATCAAGCTTATCGCTAACGTAGGTAAAATGTACAGAAGCATAATCACCCTCTATTCCGCCTCCATCTTTTATCCCATTATCTCTATTATCCACCACCCTTTTTCCGTTAAAATCTATCGTTTGTAAATAAGGCAAATTGTGTCTTGTGGCATCGTTATAAAGCACAGCATGTTTCAAATTATTTTCAATATATTTTCGTCTTACATTAAAACTCAAATACCTTAAACTTCTAATATCAAAATAACGAAACTCATTCCCGGCATCAAATAAATTGCCTTCTTCATAATTAAAATCTAATATTTTTCCATTAATCATTCTCGGTTTCAAATTTGTAACTGCATTATCCCATCTTAAGTTTTGCAATATCACTGTTTGAACATCTATCATAGGATTAGGCACTACATTCATGCCCATGTCTACAGTAAAATCTACTTCCTGATTGGTAAATCTGAACGAAGGATTTGTTGCACTATTGGCAGAAGCCTTAACAATAAATTTATCTTCAACAACCATAAAACGTCTGGTTAAAACAATGTCATTTTCGTCAAAATTTCTGTAAACTTTAAGAATATAATTACCAGAAAATTTAGGCCTCATTTCATTGGTAGGAAAATCTATTTGATAATGTGTAAACACTTGAAAAGTAGATGTAGAAAAGAAATATGAATTGATATTTTCAAAAAATAAGCCTGTTAAATATTCATTAGGACGAAGTGGAGATAATTCCCAATTGGCTGAACAATGAATAAAAGTATATTGATAATTATCGTTTTCACTTTTCAACTCGTCAAACAATAATTCCAATTGTTGATTGCTATTTAAATCAATAGCAGGAAATCTTTCAAAGCTGCCTTTTTGAGTTAACATTACTGTTTTGATATCTGGCTCATAAACCATATTGTCATATTGAATAGGCACTTGTGCCGCATTTAAAAAAAATGGAGCTAAGGAAAGAAATAGAGTTAATTTAATCTTATACATTCTTTTTTATTTTTATTCTAAACTCATTAATTGTTCAAATATTGTTTCAAAGGTTTTATTTTTACTTATTAATAAATTTTCATTTTGTTGATATTGTTCAGAAAGTGTGCCAATTTTATGCGTATTAGCTGAATCTTCTATTTGTTTCTCAATTTCTGTTTTAGTATACTTTAAAGTATTTAATTCAATTTCTATTTCGTCCAATTGAATTTGAAGTTGTTTCTTTTGCTTATCCAATACTTTAGTATCTGAAATTGACTCTATTGGCTTTGATACATTTTGTGTTTTATTGGCGTTTTTAGATTCTATAACAGGTTTATTTTTTTCCCTTTGCGACATCCAATATTTCCATTCATCATAAGGCCCTTCATATTCTTTTATAATATCTTCCTCTATCCACCATATTTTATTGGCTATTTGCGATATAAAGTACCTGTCGTGAGAAACAGTAATGAAAGTACCTTCAAATGTTTGTAATGCTTGAATCAAAATATTCATACTTTGAATATCCAAGTGATTTGTAGGCTCATCTAATAGTAAAAAATTAGCCTCTTCTACAAGCGTTTTAGCTAAGGCAACTCTTGCTTTTTCGCCACCACTTAATACTTTTATTTTTTTGTAAACATCGTCACCACTGAATAAAAACGAACCTAATATTGATCTTAGTTCACTTTCTAATTTGCTAGAACCCATGCCAGAAAGTTCTTCTAATATTTCATTTTGAATATTTAAAGATTCTAATTGATGCTGAGCGTAAAAGGTTTTTTCTAAATTATGTCCATTTTCAACCTCTCCTTCAAAACTTTCACTTTTGTCAATTATACGCAACAAGGTGCTTTTACCTTTACCATTAGCGCCTATTAAAGCTATTTTATCGCCACGTAATATTTGTGCACTTGCATTTTCAAAAATAATTTGGTCATCGTATCTTTTGGATACATTTTTAAGAGAAACGAGCACTTTACCTGGTTGTTGGCGCACTTTAAAACGCAAATTCATTACTGATTCGTCATTTTGCACTTCTTCAATACGGTCAATTTTTTCAAGCATTTTCATTCTACTTTGAGCCATCGTAGCTTTACTTGCTTTAGCTTTAAATCTATCTATCAGCTTTTCTTGTTGCTTGATAAACTGTTGTTGATTTTCGAATGCTCTGCTTTGAAGATCATCTCTTTCCGCTTTTAGTTCCAAAAATTTAGAATAATTACCTGTGTATTGGTAAACTTTTTTATTGGCAACTTCTACTATTTTATTCACCATTTTATCTAGAAAAAGTCTATCGTGCGAAACTACAATTACACAACCTTCAAAAGATTGCAAATACTCTTCTATCCATTCAATACTAGGTAAATCCAAGTGATTGGTAGGCTCATCGAGTAGTAATAATCTAGGGTTTTGAAGCAATAGTTTTGCTAACATTACACGCATGCGCCAACCACCACTAAATTCTTTTAATGGTCGCTGTAAATCGGCCGTTTTAAAACCTAAACCTTCTAATATTTCCTCAGTTTTAAACTGAATATTATAACCATCTAAGGCTTCAAATTCCTCTTGTTTATCTCCTAATAAATTTAATATTTCATCAGAATGATCAAACTCCAAACGCTCTATAATGGCATCTATCTCTTTTTGTAATATCAAGGCTTTTTCAAATGCTTGAAGCGCCACAGTATAAATAGATTCGTCACTCTCGTAACTTAGTAAATCTTGATTTAAGAATCCAATAGTGCAATCTTTAGATTTAGAAAGAGAGCCTTCAGTGGGCTGATATTCGTTAGTAATTATGCGTAAAAGTGTAGATTTACCTGTACCATTTTGTCCTACTAAACCTATGCGTTCGCCTGGTTTAATTTGCCAGTTTACATCTTTGTATAAATATCGACCACCAAAGTCGAAAGATAATTCGTTTAAAGTTAACATGTGAAACGTGCAAATTTAGGCATTTTAAGCCGAATATTTACATTGCAAAAAGTAAGTTCTTTTAGAGCACATAAAATCAACAACAAAATTTTCAGGCAAATATTATTCTAAGTTTAATAACTTTTCAACCCAAAAATATTTGGACTTGGTTTTTGAATAGTATTTAAAACTTTGTAGTACTCTTGTGCGGATAATAAACTACCATCTTTATTGCATTTGGTTGCATACTTTGACTTGCCCTTCCTAACTATTTGTAACCTCCTTTATGCGTTAGTATATTATTTTGTCGATAGAGTGAAAAATTTTCATCGCACTGAGTCAAGGTGCTATCTTTCAATAGAGTTCCAAATGACACTTCTGTTTTTATTTTCCCATAAGTTATTAATGATTGAAACAAAAAAGTATAAAAGCAAAATAATTTAATATTTATAGTTCAAATATGATGTATATGTCTTATTAATTTATAACATCCATTTTAAATGTTTTAGTTTTTGTTCCTATCATTTTCAAAAAGTACAAACCATTACTGAATGTTTGAATATTTATAGCAGAATTATAGCTTACCTTTTGTTTTAATACTAACTGACCTAATGCAGAATATATTTCAATTTGATAAATTGAATCTGTAAAATTATTTATTTGAACAGAATGGTTACTTGGATTTGGGTATAAGATAAGTTCATTCGTATTTATTGAACTGTTTAATCTTAGTTGTTCAGCCATTTTAACTGCTGCTAATGCATTTACTTTTCCATGTCCCCAAATAGTGCTGCCAGAATCAGGAAGTACACCGGTAATTTTATCTATACGTGCCGTTTTTATTAATATTTCTTTTACTTGTGCTGCTGTTAGTTTACTATTGGCACTCAATATTAAAGCTATTACACCAGAAGTGGCAGGCGCAGACATAGACGTTCCAGAAAATCGAGCAAATGGATAATCCTTTCCATTAAATTTTACATTTTGAAGTAAAGTATAGCTATTGGTTGTAAAAGAAGAAATAGAAGATGCTACACTTACGCCAGGCGCTGAAACATCGGGCTTTTGGCGACCATCTACTGTAGGCCCATTTGTAGAAAAAGTAGCTATAGTGCCCCCTGTTAAAGTGCCATTAGCTCTTTTAAATTCTGCATTATGCGCTGCTACAGTAATTGCTGATTTAGTAGTAGCTGGTTCTGAGATACCGTACTTATTATCACCTACTGTCCAATTGGATAAAAAGGCAGTAAAAGGCATACCCCAATTACCCACATCATTGGTTAATTCGGTAACATTCCAATAATGAACTACACCCGCATCTGCTGAAGATTTTAAGGCTATAAACAAGCTAGTATTTTTATTTTTAATGCGCAATCTAGCATGTGGTTTTTGATTAAGTGGATGGGCTTTAGCCATAGAAAGATTATAAAAAACTGTATCTAAACCAATAACATCAAATGTGTCAATATATTTACTTAAAGTTTGTGTATTATACCATGTACTTTTATACAATAATTTTTGATTGCTGTTATAAACATCAAAGCCAATACTAAAATTATTCATTTTTTCGCCCCAAGCAGATATACTTTGTCCATACATTTTAGCATGGGCACTATAATCATAAAATGAAATTAAACTTTTTAAAGTGTCTTTATTAAATTGTTTTTTAATATGAAAATTTACATCTCCGTTATTTCCACCCGAAGCAACAAAAACAACACCCTTGGCAGACAGTGAGTCAATAACTCTACTTAACAAAGAATTACCATCTAAGGTTCCAAAATGATGCAATCCCCAGCTCATATTTATGACTAATCTCTTTTTAGCTGCATCTGCCTTGGCTTTCATCCATAAATAAGCATCAATTACGGCTGCTTCATCTACCAAAAATGTAACCATTAAATAATTGGCTTCAAAAGCCACGCCTTTATGAATAGTGCCTGCTCCGCCTCCACCAGCAATACCCGCTACATGACTTCCATGTGTAGCATAATCATAAATATTTGCGGTATCTGATTTTGCGTTTAATAAGGCTGTTTCGCCCACATATTCAGTTCCATAATGATAATTGGCTGGTGCTGGCCCTGATTTTTTAAATTGATCCCAAGCTGCTAAAATACGTGTATGCTGCATACTGGTATCATAAAACATAGGGTGTGTATAATCAAAACCCCAATCCGTAATTCCTATAATAACATTTTTACCTGTATAGCCAGTATTTAATCCAAAGCCTTTGTAAACACTATCGGCCCTTATATCAGGTATTGTTTTACTCAATTTAGGATCTATTTTACGTGCTATTTGCATATAATCAATACCTTTAATATCTTTCAATTTTAATATTTGATTCGGCTGTATTCTAAAAGTTAATATATTACTAAAAAAACTGCCTACTTTAAAACCTTGCATGGTAAAATGAGTGCTATCAAAACCTTCATTCACTAAGGCTAATAAGGGAATATCTTTATGGTGGCTTACATTCTTCTTCATAGTAGCTAATTCTACTATATCTGTAACAGAAAAATTTTGACTTTTTAGGTTAATAATACTTATAAAAACAATAATTAATGCGTATTTTTTACTCATTCGTTTTCAAAAGTAATATTTAATATTTTATTAAAAAAATGGAATTAATACAATATGTTCATATTTTTACCTAATAATTATTGTCATATTTACTAAAATTGTTTAAAAACTACAGCTTTTATATTAGCTAAATACTAAAAACGGTTTACTCCCGCTTATTTTAGGTTACACAAGTGTTTGGTTTTCGTTGTTTTGATAAGAATATTGTTTAATACAAAAAAAATCCCAAACAAGAATTTATTGGGACTTTTAAATATAAGATTTTACTTTATTAAGCTAGTATTACTATTTTATTTTTTAAAACTTCTACTATACCGCTGTTTATTGCAAATGTTTTTTCGCCTTCAATTGTTTTTACAACAACATTGCCTTTAGCCAAAGCTGAAATAATAGGTGCGTGGTTGTTTAAAATTTGAAAAGAACCATTTACTCCTGGCAAGCTTACAACAGAGGCTTCACCTGAAAATAATGCTGTATCTGGTGTTAAAATATCTACTTGCATATCAATTAATTGCTAGCTTCAGACATTAATTTTTTACCTTTTTCAATAGCTTCTTCAATAGTACCTACTAAGTTGAAGGCTGCTTCTGGATATTGATCTACTTCGCCATCCATTATCATATTGAATCCTTTGATAGTATCTTTAATTTCTACCAATTTACCTTCTAGACCTGTAAACTGTTGTGCAACAAAGAATGGTTGAGATAAGAAACGTTGTACACGTCTTGCGCGGCTAACAACTAATTTATCTTCTTCGCTCAACTCGTCCATACCTAAAATGGCAATGATATCTTGTAACTCTTTATAACGTTGTAAAATTTGTTTTACTCTTTGCGCAGTATTGTAATGCTCATGACCCAAAATATCTGGCGTTAAAATTCTTGAAGTAGAATCTAGAGGATCTACCGCAGGATAAATTCCTAACTCAGCAATTTTTCTACTCAAAACGGTAGTTGCATCTAAGTGAGAGAATGTAGTAGCTGGCGCAGGATCGGTTAAATCATCTGCTGGCACATAAACAGCTTGTACAGAGGTAATAGAACCACGTGTAGTTGAAGTTATACGCTCTTGCATTGCACCCATTTCTGTTGCTAA
>JABMMZ010000018.1 GCA_013205405.1 Bacteroidota bacterium
GGTGATTGTAATAACCCAATAATTTCTCCAATAAGATCTTCTCTGCTCTTCAAATTTTCTAAAGCTACCAATTGGTTATCACCAATATATACGCTTTGATCTATCCAAGCACCTTTTAATAAAGGTTTTTCAGTAGCCTTACGGAATTTTTTAATTGAAATTGCAGGTGCTTTCGCATTTTCAGAAAACATAACACATGTAGTTCCTTTTAATACTTCTGGCAATTCTGCAAAATTTTTGTCTGATTGATCCATAGCCAACTTCAACAAGGTGTTTTTCACCATTCTCATTTGTACTCCGTTTTCATATAAAACTTTACGGAATGAGTTTGTTGCATTAGCAGATAATCCATCGGTATCGCATAAATATACTATGTTGTTTGCGTTGAAAGAATCAACCAATTCAGCAACAATAGCGTGTTTTTCTATCTTGTTCATAATCTTAGATACCTGAAATTGATTTAACATCGACATTCACACCTGGGCTCATTGTACTGCTAACGAAGATACTCTTAAAATAAGTACCTTTGGCAGCCGATGGCTTCAAACGGTATAAAACATTAATTAACTCTAGCGCATTTTCGTTCAATTTGTCAGAATCAAATGATACTTTTCCAACGGATGCGTGTATGATACCAGTTTTATCAACTTTAAAGTCAATTTTACCAGCTTTTACTTCGGTAACTGCTTTTGCTACATCAGGAGTAACAGTTCCTGATTTAGGATTTGGCATTAAGTTTCTTGGTCCTAATATTTTTCCTAATTTACCAAGTTTAGCCATTACAGCTGGCATGGTAATTATGATATCGATATCTAACCAACCGCCTGCTATTTTATCTATGTAATCATCTAATCCTACAAAGTCTGCGCCTGCTGCTTTCGCTTCAGCTTCTTTGTCTGGAGTACATAAAACAAGAACTTTAACAGTTTTACCAGTTCCGTGTGGCAGTGTAGAAACACCTCTCACCATTTGGTTAGCTTGTTTTGGATCTACGCCTAAACGTACATCAATATCTACTGAAGAGTCAAATTTTGTAAAAGTAATATCTTTTAACATTTTTGAAGCATCAGCTAAAGAGTAAACTTTATTGTTTTCTACTTTTTCAAGTACTTTTTTTCTATTTTTTGTAAGTGCCATTGTGCTTTATTGATTAAATTTAAAATGGTTTGTTACCTGCTATTGTTATTCCCATGCTACGAGCAGTTCCCGCAACCATGTTCATTGCCGACTCTACTTCGAAACAATTTAAGTCAGGCATTTTATCTTCTGCTATTGTTCTTACTTGCTCCCAAGTTAATTCACCAACTCTTTTTCTGTTTGGCTCTGCTGAACCTTTTGCTGCTTTAGTTACTTCTAAAATTTGAACAGCTACAGGAGGTGTTTTGATGATAAACTCGAACGATTTATCACTATATACCGTTAATACAACAGGTAATACTTTACCCATTTTATCTTGTGTACGCGCATTAAATTGTTTACAAAATTCCATGATGTTTACACCTTTTGAGCCCAATGCAGGTCCTATGGGAGGTGCGGGATTTGCTTGTCCGCCTTTTACTTGTAATTTAACGAATCCTGATACTTCTTTTGCCATTTTTCTTTATATTAATTTATTCTTTTTCTATTTGATTATAATTAAGCTCTAGTGGAGTTCTTCTTCCAAAAATCTTCACCATTAACTTAATTTTCTTTTTCTCATCATTCACTTCTTCTATAATGCCACTGAATCCATTGAATGGACCGTCAATAACTTTAATTGGCTCACCAATGATGAATGGTTCGTTGCCTCCTGCTAATTCTATTGCAGCATTCTCGTCTACATTTCCTAATATTCTATTTACCTCTGATTGACGTAATGGAACAGGAATATCTTTTGTTCCTAAAAAACCAACTACACCATTAATACCTTTTATAGTTGCTTGAACTTCACCATAAAATTTACATTGCACTAAAATGTAACCAGGAAAGTAGTTTCGCTCTTTGGCTATTTTTTTACCATTTTTTATTTGGTAAACTTTTTCCATTGGAATGAGTATTTGAGGAACGTAGTCTGTAAGTTTAGCTTTAATCAGTTCGCTTTCTAGCATGGCTTTCACCTTTTTTTCTTGCCCTGATATTGCTCTAACTACATACCACTGTAGGTCTATTGTTTCCATTTTTATTTAAAAAAACTATAAAATAACTCTAATGCTTTACCTAATCCAAAATCAACTGCAAATACAAAGGCAGAAAAAATACAAGATGCGATTAACACTATTATAGCACTTTCTCTAAGTTGATCCCATGTTGGCCAACTTACTTTATTAAGTAGTTCATCAACTGTAAGATTCCACATGTTTTTTAATTTTTCCATTTGCTTTTTTACTACTTTTTTTGGCACGGGAACAAGGATTCGAACCCTGATCAAAGGTTTTGGAGACCTCTATTCTACCATTGAACTATTCCCGTATTAACC